>JAEWFA010000020.1 GCA_023389055.1 Pseudomonadota bacterium
GCATTGGCGACGGGGCACGACGATGTATCGAGAACTGGTGGCGATGGGCGCCTCGAAAGAGGATGCCCGGCGGATTGCGGCGAACAGTCGGCGTTGGTGGCGTAACAGCCGCTTTGCGTTGAACCGCCCGGTGCGGACCCGCATGCCGGGTGGTGTCGGAGGGGACCGGTCAGGTAACCTGACCGCCCCTATCCCGATTTCGCGACATCCGGGGGCAGGGCGTCTCGGGTGTTCCACTCGCGAGCGACGGCCGGTGAGGCGTACCGGCTCGCGGGAAGGCCGGCGGGGTTCGGGCCGCGCCAGGCGCCTTTTGACGAAAACCCTCTCTAGCCCTAGAATCGAGGGCTTTTCTGCGGTCGCGCGGCTGTCGTTCGGTGCGCGGGCCGTTTCCGGGCGTAGCGTCCTGCGCGTCGCTCTCGACTGAGATTCTCATGAAGACCTTCTCCGCCAAGCCGCATGAGGTTCAGCGCGACTGGTTCGTCGTCGATGCCACCGACAAGGTGCTCGGGCGTCTGGCCGTCGAGATCGCGCGTCGCCTGCGCGGCAAGCACAAGCCCGAGTTCACGCCGCACGTCGACACGGGCGACTTCATCGTCGTCGTGAACGCCGCGCGCATCAAGGTCACCGGCAACAAGGCCGACGACAAGATCTACTACCGTCACACCGGCTACCCGGGCGGCATTCGCGAGCAGAGCTTCGCGAAGATGCAGGCGCGGCATCCGGGCCGCGCGCTCGAGAAGGCCGTGAAGGGCATGCTGCCGAAGGGCCCGCTCGGCTACGCGATGATCAAGAAGCTCAAGGTGTACGGCGAGGCCACGCACCCGCACACGGCGCAGCAGCCGAAGGCACTGGAGGTCTGATTCCGATGATCGGCGACTACAACTACGGCACCGGCCGGCGCAAGACGTCCGTCGCTCGCGTGTTCCTCAAGCGCGGCAGCGGCAAGATCGTCGTCAACGGCAAGCCGCTCGACGACTACTTCGCACGCGAAACCGGCCGCATGATCGTGCGCCAGCCGCTCGACCTCACGCAGAACCTGGAGTCCTTCGACATCCAGGTCAACGTGCACGGCGGCGGCGAGTCGGGGCAGGCGGGCGCCGTTCGTCACGGCATCACGCGCGCGCTCATCGACTACGATGCGGCGCTCAAGCCGCAGTTGTCGAACGCCGGTCTCGTCACGCGCGACGCGCGCGAGGTCGAACGCAAGAAGGTCGGCTTCCACAAGGCGCGCCGGCGCAAGCAGTTCTCGAAGCGCTGATCGTTCCGCGTCGCAGCTCCCCGGGCCGGGCGCTGCGGCCGGGCATTCCGCGGAGGTTGCGATGATCAAGGTCGGAATCGTCGGCGGCACCGGCTACACCGGGGTCGAGCTGCTGCGACTGCTGTCGCAGCATCCGAGCGTCGAACTCGTCGCCATTACGTCGCGCAAGGAATCCGGCATGCCGGTGGCGGACATGTTCCCGTCACTGCGCGGCCGCGTCGATCTCGCCTTCACCGAACCGTCCACCGCCACGCTGTCGAACTGCGACGTGGTGTTCTTCGCCACGCCGCACGGCGTGGCGATGGCGCAGGCGCCCGAGCTGTTGGCCGCCGGCGTTCGCCTGATCGATCTCGCCGCCGACTTCCGGCTGAAGAGCACCGTCGAATTCGAGCGCTGGTACAAGATGTCGCACTCGTGTCCGGAGGTGCTCGCCGAAGCGGTGTACGGCCTGCCCGAGGTGAACCGCGAAGCGATCCGCGACGCGCGCGTCATCGGCCTGCCGGGTTGCTACCCGACGTCGGTCCAACTCGGTTTCCTGCCGGTGCTCGATCCGGAAGCGGCGCGCGCGGCGGGCGGCGACCTCATCGAGCTCGACTCGCTGATCGCCGATTGCAAGTCGGGTGCCTCCGGAGCGGGCCGCAAGGCGGAAGTGGCGACGCTGCTCGCCGAGGCGAGCGACAACTTCCGGGCGTATTCCGTTGCCGGCCATCGCCATCTGCCGGAGATCCGACAGGGACTCGAGGCGGTCGCGGGCAAGCCGGTGAGGCTGGCGTTCACGCCGCACCTGGTGCCGATGATCCGCGGGATCTTCTCGACGCTCTACGCGCGCATCACGCCGCGTGCGCGCAATCTCGATTTCCAGGCGCTCTACGAGCGCCGCTTCGCCGCCGAGCCTTTCGTCGACGTGATGCCGGCAGGGTCTGCGCCGGAGACGCGCTCGGTGCGCGCGTCGAACTTCGTTCGGATCGCCGTGCATCGGCCGCCCGACAGCGATCTGCTGATGGTGCTCGTCGTCGAGGACAACCTGGTGAAGGGCGCCTCGGGGCAGGGGGTGCAGGTGATGAACCTGATGTTCGGGCTTCCCGAGGATGCGGGGCTGACGCAGGTGCCGGTTCTGCCCTGACGGCCTACAATAGATCCAACTTGGAGATATCGAATGGAAGCTGTCGCCGAGACGATGGATCCGCTGGTGTTCACCGACGCAGCGGCCATCAAGGTCAAGTCGCTGATCGACGAGGAGGGCAACCCGGAGCTCAAGCTGCGCGTTTTCGTGCAGGGCGGAGGTTGCTCGGGTTTCCAGTACGGCTTCACCTTCGACGAGGAAACCGCTGAAGACGACACCGTGCTGCAGAAGGGCGGCGTCACGCTGCTCGTCGACGCGATGAGCCTGCAATACCTGATGGGCGCCGAGATCGATTACAAGGACGATCTCGAAGGCGCGCAGTTCGTCATCAAGAACCCGAACGCTTCGAGCACCTGCGGCTGCGGTTCGTCGTTCTCCTGAACCAGGGTTTCCCGCGCTGATCGCGCCCCGCCGCTCGTTTCAGCCGGCGCGAACGAAGGGCTCGGCGACCGATCCCAGTACCCGTAGCCCACGTGCGCCGGTCACCGCCGGCAGGTTCCCTGGTCGTGCGTCGACGCGTTGCGCGGCCAGCCAGGCGAAGGCCGCCGCTTCGACGGCCTGCGGATCGATCCGCAGCAGCGCGGTCGTCTCCAGCGGCGTCGGCCAGAGGCGATCGGCCAGCCGCTGCATCAGGAATCGATTGCGGGTGCCGCCTCCGCAGGCGTAGACCGCCTGCGCGCCGTAATCGGCGCATGCGCGGGCGACAGTGACGGCGCTGAGTTCGACCAGCGTGGCCTGGACATCGACCTCGCGGGGGGACGGGCGGTCGGCGTGCCTCGAGTCGTCGATCACCCGATCGAGCCAGCCGGCATTGAACCGATCGCGACCGGTGCTCTTCGGCGCCGGCCGTGCGAAGTACGGCTCGGCGAGCATTCGCGCCAGCAGCCCTTCGTCCACGGTGCCGCTGCGCGCCCATTCCCCGTTCTCGTCGAACGGGCGCCCGGTGTGCCGCCGGCACCAGGCGTCCAGCAAGGTGTTCGCCGGCCCGATGTCGAAGCCCCGTATCGCCTCGTCCGAGCCGCAATCGGCCGGCAGTATCGTGACGTTGGCGATTCCGCCGAGGTTCACGATTGCCCGCCGCTCGAGCGGACTTCGGAACACTCGCGCGTGGAACGCTGGGACGAGCGGCGCCCCCTGGCCTGCCGCCGCGATGTCGGCTGCCCTCAGGTCGTGGACGACGGGGATGCCGCAACGTTCGGCCAGTCGGGCTGCGTTCAGCAGCTGGATCGAATAGCCGAGCTCGGGGCGATGGCGAACCGTCTGGCCGTGCGCGCCGATCGCGGTGATCTGCGTTGCGCGCAGCCCGCTTTGCGCGAGCAGCGTCTCGACGGCGTGCGCGTAACAATCGGCCAGCGCGACGCTCGCGCGCATTGCGCGCTCCAGCTCGTCGGAGCCGCCGGCCTGCAGCGCGTGGAGTTCGTCGCGTAGCGCGTCGTCGAGCGCGATGCCGGCGAAGCCGCCGGTGCGAATGCCGAAATCGAGCTCGTCGATCTCGAGCAACGCCGCGTCGACCGCGTCGACGCTGGTTCCCGACATCAGCCCGACGAAGCGTCGCATCGCGGGCGTCCCTTGACGAGCAGGCGCGCTACTCGAAGCGTGCGAGCTTCATGCCCTCGAGTTGGGCGAGCCGCATGCGCAGCGAGTCGACCTGAATGGTGAAACGCTTCATCTCGTTCCTGTCGAGCGGCGATGAGCCGGGCATTGCGACGGTCATCGGGTCGACGTTCTCGCCGTCGACGATGAACTCGTAATGCAGATGCGGGCCGGTGGCGATCCCGGTGGCGCCGACGAAGCCGATGACCTCGCCTTGCGCGACGTGCGTACCGACCGCAAGGTCGCCGGAGAATCCGTGCAGGTGAGCGTACAGCGTACGGATTTCGTTGCGATGCTTGACGACGATGACGTTGCCGTAGCCGCGCTGCTGGCCGATGAACTCGATGACACCGTCGCCCGAACTGCGGACCTTGGTGCCGATCGGCGCGGCGAAGTCGGTGCCCTTGTGCTCGCGCGTGTACTTCAGGATCGGATGCATGCGCGCCGGCTGGAAACCGGACGACACGCGGCTGAATTCCACCGGCTGGCGCAGGAACGAACGCTTCAGGCTGCGGCCGTCGAACGCGAAGTACTCGCCTTGCCCGCCGCCCCGGTCGAACCAGATCGCCTCGTGGCGGTTGCGGTCGTTGTCGAACTCCAGCGCGAGCACGCGGCCGACCACCGGAGGATCGAGGCTGTCGGATTCGCGGATCATCTCGTAGAGCACGCGAAGCCGGTCTCCGCGGCGCAGGTCTCGCGAGAAGTCGACCTTGTCTTCGAGAATGTCGGCGATCTGGCTGGCGACGGCGTCGGGAATGCCCGAAGCATCGATCGCCGCGAACAGCGTGCTCTGGATCTCGGCGACGCCCATCGCGACCTGGCGCTCCACCGGCACCGGTTCCTCGGTGACGTAGAAGCCCTCGTCATGGCGTTCGACGGTCAGGCGACGCGCCGGTTGCGCGGAATTCGGGTCGAGGCTGCCGAATCGATATTGCAGCGATCGCACCCGACCGGCGGAGTCGATGTCGGCGGTAACGGTTCGCCCCGACGGCAGTTGCAACAACTTGCGCGCGAGCGGGTTCGACGCGACGAACTTGTGGAAATCGGGATCGGTGGCGCCGAGCCGGTTCAGCAGCGACGCGAGCGTCTCGCCTCGCTGGATGCGCTCGGCGCGCACGAAGGTCTCGTCCGATTCGCCGTATAGCGAAGTCGACGTGACCGGCAGCGAGTCGATCACCGTCTGGAGCGCGGGCAGCGGATCTTCGGCATGCCGAAGCGGCGCCGTTGCCAATGCCGTGACCGCCGCCAGGGCCGTGGTGACGGCGACGGCCGTCGCCACCTTCGAAAAACGGGAGCGGAATGGGTGGCTCATCGCACTGATCGGCTCGTCCGGTCTGGAGTTACGCGTCGCGGGCGCTTCCGGCGCTCGGCTAGAATCGGGCCCTTCACCCCGGCGACAGTCCCAGCTCGCCCACCGCTTCGGCGAGGTCCGGGTCCGGCAGAAGTCGCGCGGATTCTACCGGATCTATAGTGGAAATCACCTATTCAATGACGACGAACGGCGCCAGTTTCCGGAACGAACCGCAGTCCGGGTCGGGCCAGGAGGGCGCGCCGGCAGCCAGCGACGCGGCCCGCGACGCACTGGAGGTCACGCTGCGCGGTGCCGAGGAGCTGCTCGTCGCGGGCGAGTGGCTCGCCAAGCTCGCCCGCAGCGAGGCGAGCGGCGCGCCGCTGCGCATCAAGCTGGGCCTGGACCCCACCGCCCCCGACCTCCATCTCGGGCACACCGTCGTTCTGAACAAGCTTCGGCAACTGCAGGACCTCGGGCACACGGTGATCTTCCTGATCGGCGACTTCACGGCGATGATCGGCGACCCGTCGGGGCGCAACGTCACGCGCCCGCCGCTCACGCGCGAGCAGATCGAGCAGAACGCCCGCACGTATTTCGACCAGGCGAGCCTCGTCCTCGATGCACAGCGCACCGAGATCCGCTACAACTCGGAATGGTCCGACGCGCTCGGCGCGCGCGGCATGATCGAGCTGGCCGCGCGGCACACGCTCGCCCGGATGCTCGAGCGCGACGACTTCGCCAGGCGCTATCGCGAAGGCCTGCCGATCTCGATCCACGAACTGCTGTATCCGCTGATGCAGGGCTACGACTCGGTGGCGCTGCGCGCCGATCTGGAGCTCGGTGGCACCGACCAGAAGTTCAACCTGCTCGTCGGGCGCGAGCTGCAGCGCGAGTACGGGCAGGAGCCGCAGTGCATCCTGACGATGCCGCTGCTCGAGGGGCTCGACGGCATCGACAAGATGTCGAAGTCGAAGAACAACTACGTCGGCATCACCGAGCGGCCCGACCAGATGTTCGGCAAGCTGATGTCGATCTCCGACGAGCTGATGTGGCGGTATTTCGAGCTGCTGTCGTTCCGTCCGATGCGCGAGGTGCAGGCATTGCGCGAGGAGTGCGCGCAGGGGCGTAATCCGCGCGACGTCAAGGTGCTGCTGGCGCAGGAGATCGTCGAGCGCTTCCATTCGCGCATCGATGCCGAGCGGGCGACGGCGGGTTTCGATGCGCGCTTCCGGCTCGGCGCCGCCCCCGCCGACATGCCGGAGGTCGTTCTGCACGGCGCGCCGGTGGCGCTCGCGCAGGCGCTCAAGCGCGCTGGACTCGTGCCGTCCACCAGCGAGGCGAACCGCAGCATCGAGCAGGGGGGCGTGCGAGTGGACGGCGAACGCGTTTCGGACCGCGCGCTGGAGCTCTTCCCCGGCTCCTACGTCGTGCAGATCGGCAAGCGCCGGTTCGCACGCATACGCGTCGAGCCGGCCCAAGCCGCTACGAGCTGAGGTGATCGCGCTGCTGCAGCGGGTTGCGCAGGCGCGGGTCGACGTCGCCGGCGAGGCGATCGCCGCCATCGGCCGGGGGCTGCTCGTCTTCTACTGCGCCGAGCGCGGCGACGAGACGGGGGACTGCGAGCGGCTGCTAGACCGGGTCCTGCGGATGCGATGCTTTCCCGACGAGGCCGGGCGGATGAACCGCAGCGTGGGCGAGATCCGGGGCGAGTTGCTCGTCGTACCGCAGTTCACGCTCGCCGCCGACACCTCGAGCGGCAACCGCCCCGGTTTCTCGGCCGCCGCGCCGCCCGACGAAGGCGAGCGGCTGTTCCAGCGCTTCGTCGAGCGCGCACGCGCCGCGCACGGTTCCGTGCAGGTCGGGCGCTTCGGCGCCGACATGCAGGTCTCGCTGGTCAACGACGGGCCGGTCACGCTGTGGTTGCGCGCGAAACCGCCGTCCACCGAAGCGCGACCGACGAACTCCCTGCTCGCTTGACTGTCGGTGAGCGGGGCACCTACGCTGGCATGCGACACTGAAGCAGGGAGGTTCACCGAATGAGACTTTCCAGCGAATCCTTCGCCGACGGGCAGCCGATTCCCGCCGAGTTCGCGTTCTGCCGCATCGATCCGAAGTCGCACGTGGCGTTGTCTTCGAACCGCAATCCGCAACTGTCCTGGTCCGATGCGCCGGTGGGCACGCGTTCGTTTGCGATCGTCTGCCACGACATCGACGTGCCCAGCAAGCCCGACGACGTGAACCAGGAGGGGCGCGAGATCCCCTCGACGCTTGCGCGCGTGCACTTCTACCACTGGACGCTGATCGATCTGCCGATCGGGTTGCACGCGATCGCCGCCGGCGAGTTCTCCGACAAGGTCACCCCGCGCGGCAAGTCGGGGCCCACCGCGAAGCACGGCGCGCGACAGGGCATCAACGACTACACCGGGTGGTTCGCCGACGACCACGACATGAGCGGCGACTACTACGGCTACGACGGTCCGTGTCCGCCGTGGAACGATTCGATCGTGCACCGCTACACGTTCACGGTCTACGCGCTCGACGTCGAGCGGCTGCCGTTGATGGGCCGCTTCGGCGGGCCCGATGCGTTGAAGGTCATTGCGCATCACCGACTCGGACACGCGTCGATCACCGGCACCTTCACGCTGAACCCGAGGCTCGCCTGAACACCGAACTCGTCCTCGTGCGGCACGGCGTCACCGCCTGGAACCGCGAGCGGCGTTTCCAGGGACAACTCGACACGCCGCTCGACGAACAGGGCTTCGAGCAGGCGCGCAGGACGGGACGGCGACTGGCGGAGTGGCCGCTTGCCGCCGTCTATACGAGCGACCTGCTGCGCGCGCGCCAGACCGCCGAGGCGATCGCCGCACCGCACGGCCTCGCGCTGCAGGTCGAGCCGCGCCTCAGGGAGCGGCATTACGGACGCTTCGAGGGTCGCACCTACGACGAAATCGAGCGCATCGACCCGCAGGGCTACGCTCGCTGGCGCGCGCGCGAGCCGTCGTTCGCGCTGCCCGGCGGCGGCGAAACGCTGCGGTCGCTGTACGAGCGCGTCGAAGCGGCGTTGCGCGACCTGGCGCTGCGACACGAAGGAGAGACGGTTGCCGTCGTCACGCACGGAGGCGTGCTCGATTGTGCCTTCCGCATGGCGACGGGGCTGGGGATCGAAGCGCCTCGAACGCACGAACTGCTCAATGCGAGCCTGAATCGCATCGCGTGGCGCGAAGGATCGTTCGCGCTGCTCGAATGGGCCGACGCGGCCCATCTGGCGCAGGCGCTCGACGACGCGGCGCAGGCGCGCGGGCACCCCTAGCACCTGCGCGGTCCCCCGTGGCGGCCTCGTCGGTCGCCGCGCATGATCCTTTAGAATCCGGACCGCCGGCGAATGCATGCGCCGCTTCTCCGCGCATCACGCCGCCCCGCCGCGCACTTCCCCTCGAGGTATCGCCATGTTCGATCGCAACGTCGCCCTTTCCCAGGTGGATCCCGAACTCTGGAACGCGATCCGGCTCGAGAATCGTCGACAGGAAGCGCACATCGAACTGATCGCGTCGGAGAACTATGCCAGTCCGGCGGTGATGGCGGCGCAAGGCAGCCAGCTGACGAACAAGTACGCCGAAGGCTACCCGGGCAAGCGTTATTA
This sequence comes from Pseudomonadota bacterium, assembly GCA_023389055.1. Lineage (GTDB taxonomy): Bacteria > Pseudomonadota > Gammaproteobacteria > Burkholderiales > Burkholderiaceae_E > Zeimonas. Next base: position 8,906 of record JAEWFA010000020.1, read on the forward strand.
CGGCGGGTGCGAGCACGTCGACGTGGCAGAGCAGCTGGCGATCGATCGCGTGAAGGCGCTGTTCGGCGCCGACTGCGCGAACGTGCAGGCGCACTCGGGTGCGCAGGCGAACGAGGCCGTGTTCCTCGCGTTCCTGCAACCCGGCGACACGATCATGGGGATGAATCTCGCCGAAGGCGGACACCTCACGCACGGCATGTCGCTGAACATGTCGGGCAAGTGGTTCCGCGTCGTCTCCTACGGGCTGGACGAGGCCGAGGCGATCGACTACGACGCGATGGAGCGCAAGGCGCACGAGCACAAGCCGAAGCTGATCATCGCGGGCGCCTCCGCGTACAGCCTGCGCATCGACTGGGCGCGTTTCGCGAAAGTCGCGCGCGACGTCGGCGCGCTGCTGATGGCCGACATGGCGCATTACTCGGGCCTCATCGCCGGTGGCGTCTATCCGAACCCGGTGGGCCACGCCGACATCGTCACATCGACGACGCACAAGAGCCTGCGCGGTCCGCGCGGCGGCTTCATCCTGATGCCGACCGCGCACGAAAAGGCGATCAACTCGGCGATCTTCCCGGGATTGCAGGGCGGGCCGCTGATGCACGTCATCGCCGCGAAGGCGGTCGCCTTCCACGAGGCCGGGCAGCCGGCGTTTCGCGACTACGCCAGGCAGGTCGCAGCCAATGCGCAGGTGCTGGCGCAGACGCTGATCGAACGCGGGCTGCGCATCGTGTCGGGGCGCACCGAGTCGCACCTGATGCTCGTGGACTTGCGTGCCAAGCGCATCACCGGCAAGGAAGCCGAGCGCGTGCTGCAGGAAGCGCACATCACCTGCAACAAGAACGCGATCCCGAACGATCCGGAGAAGCCGATGGTGACGAGCGGCATCCGGCTCGGCACGCCGGCGATGACGACGCGCGGGTTCCGCGAGGACCAGGCGCAGCAGGTGGGGCACCTGATCGCCGACGTGCTCGATGCGCCCGGGGATCCGACGCGGATTGCGATGGTGCGGGAGAAGGTCGAGCAGTTGACGGCGGAGTTTCCGGTATACGGGTAGGGGCGGCGGCTTTCGGCCTCTTCGGGCACAGCCGTACGGCGCAGGGCGCCACGGCCCGGAGGGCGCCGCTCGCCCGCGGGCACGGCCCTGGCCCAGGCGCGATGCCGCGCTGGTGCGGCGGCCCCCGCTTCGCGGGGGCTTCCCTCGCCTACCT
>JAEWFA010000061.1 GCA_023389055.1 Pseudomonadota bacterium
CAACGGTCAAGCCGAAGGCCAGATCAATCGCCTAAAAACACTGAAGCGAGCCATGTATGGCAGAGCCGGGCCAGAACTGATGAGAGCCCGTATGTTACCGTTGAATCACACAAAGTGAGGAAGAACCCAATTAACTGCCAAGCGACACGTAGTTCTCGCGCTGCAGGCGCAGCTTGTCGAGGCACCGCGCGACGGCATTGAGGATCTGGTTGGAGCGGAACGGCTTCAGCACGAAGTCGGCAGCGCCTGCCCGCAACGCCCGGATCGCGGTTTCGAGGTCGGCAAAGGCGGTCATCAGGATGGCGTCGGCGAAGAGGCCGATCGCCCGCTGCTCGGCCAGCCAGTCGACGCCGTTCCTGCCGGGCATGATGTTGTCGAGGATGACGACGTCGAAATGATGCTGGTCGAGCTTGCGGCTCGCCTCGTCCGTGTCGGCGGCCTCCTCGATGCGCTTGCAGCGCGGCCCGAGCGTGCGCATGAGGAAGTTGCGCATGCCCGGCTCGTCGTCGACGATCAGGATCGACGCCTGGGCGAGCCAGGGGCCGAATTCGGGATCGCCGATCGGCTCCCGCAGCTTGCGCGCCGATTGCGCGGCCATGGCATGTCCTCCCCCATGCTCGTCCGTTGCCGGGAAAGGTTAGACGCTTTCGCCCCCTGACGGAAGCACGCTGCCGGCATATCCCGGCCCGCCGGCAGGTGTCAGATGGCGAGATACTCGTTGCGCAGGTCCGGGCTCTCCAGCACCGATCTGGCGGTTCCGTCGAAGACGATCTGCCCCATGTCGAGGATCAGCGCGCGGTTGGCAAGCTCGAGCGCGGCGACCGCGTTCTGCTCGACGATGATGGTGGTGATGCCGAGCTCCTTGATCTGGGCGACGATCTTCTCGATCTCCTTGACGATGACCGGCGCGAGCCCCTCATAGGGCTCGTCGAGCAGCAGCAGCCGGATATCGCGCGCGAGTGCGCGCGCCACGGCCAGCATCTGCTGCTCGCCGCCGGACAGCGTCACCCCTTCCTGCTTGCGCCGTTCGGCAAGGCGCGGGAAATATTCGTAGATCTTCTCCAGCGGCCAGCCCTTCGGCTCGGCGATCTGCGCCAGCTGCAGGTTCTCCTCGACGGTGAGGCCGGGAATGATCCGGCGATCCTCCTGCACGAACTGGATGCCGTTGTTGGACGCCTGGAAGTCCTTCATCGCGTGAACGGCAAGGTCGCCGAGCCAGATCTCGCCGCGCTTGAGCTCGGGGTCGCGGGCGCGGGCCAGCGTGCGCAGCGTCGAGGTCTTGCCCGCCCCGTTGCGGCCGAGCAGGGCGACGATGTCGCCTTCGGCGATCTCGAAGCTGACGCCCTGGACGATGTAGCTCTCGCCGTAATAGGCGTGGATGTCGCGGACGCTGAAGAAGGGTGCGCGGGTGGCCGTTTCGGCCTGTGGCATGGTCATGGCGTTCATCAGTGCGCACCTCCAAGATAGGCTTCCTGCACAACTGGGTCGCCCCTGACCTCTTCCGGCTTGCCGTCGGCGATGATGCGACCCTGTGCGAGAACGGTGACACGGTCGGCCAGCGAGAACACGACATGCATGTCGTGCTCGATGATGACCTTGGTCATGCCGCGCTCCTTGAACTTCTTCAGTAGGTCGATGGTGGAGTTGGTGTCGTGGCGCGACATGCCGGCGGTCGGCTCGTCGAGCAGCAGCAGCCTGGGATGCTGCACCAGACCCATCGCCAGCTCCAGCCTGCGCTTGTCACCGCGCGACAGGCTGGCGGCCTGCGTGTCCTTGTAGGCGGCGAGCCCGACATCGGCGAGCCAGTGCTCGGCCTCGTCGCGGATGTCGGCCTGCCCGTCCGCGCTCTGGAAGGCGTTGAGGGCGAAGGCGCCGTCGCGCTTGGCGAAGGCCGGCACCATGACGTTCTGGAGCAGCGTCAGGTCGGGAAAGATCTCCGGCGTCTGGAAGACCCGCACGATGCCCATCTGGTTGATCTCGTGCGGGCGCTTGCCGGTGATCACCTCTCCGTCGAAGACCACCGCCCCCGAATCGGGCGCGATGCGCCCGATGCACACATTGAGCAAAGTCGACTTGCCGGCTCCGTTGGGGCCGATGATCGCGTGGGTCGTACCCTCGGCGACCTGCAGGTCGATGTCGGACAGGGCATGCAGGCCGCCGAAGCTTTTCTGCACGTCCGCGACGTGAAGCACCGCGTTGGTCATCTGCCTCTCCTATTCCGCCGGTGCCGGGCTGCTCGACGGGGTCTGGCTCTCACGGCCGCGCCCGGTGCCGAAGCGCGCCCTGATCCTGCGTGCGCCCTCCATCAGGCCGCCCGGCAGGAAGATGACGATCAGCATGAACATGATGCCGAGCGTCAGGTGCCAGCCCTCGCCGACGAAGGGCGAGGTGATCGAGACCACGAAATTCTCCAGTCCGTCGGGCAGGAACGAAAAGATGTCGTGCAGCTTCGCCTCGTGGAACGCCGAGAAGATGTTCTCGAAATATTTGATGACCACCGCGCCGATGAAGGGGCCGACGAGCGTGCCGACGCCGCCGAGGATGGTCATGAGGACGACTTCGCCCGACGCGGTCCACTGCATGCGCTCGGCGCCGGCCAGCGGGTCGGTCACCGCCAGCAGCCCGCCGGCGAGGCCGGCATACATGCCCGAGATGATGAAGGCGGCCTGCGTGTAGGGACGGGTGTTGAAGCCGGTATAGGACATGCGGGTCTGGTTGGACTTGATGGCCTTGAGCATCATGCCGAACGGCGAGCGGTCGATCCGCATCGCCACGAAGAAGCACAGGATCAGCACCGCCGCGCACAGATAGAAGGCTTCGAGGCCGTCGAGCTCCACGCCGAGCAGGCTAGGGCCGGGAATGCCCGGCGCAGCATCGAAGAGGGCGCGGTCGATCACCCGCGGATCGTTCAGCGCCAGCTGCAGGCCGGTCTCGCCATTGGTGATCGGCGTGAACACCGAATAGGCGAGATTGTACGACATCTGCGCGAAGGCGAGCGTCAGGATCGAGAAGTAGATGCCGGAGCGCCTGAGGCTGATATAGCCGATGGCGGCGGCGAACAGCCCCGACACCAGCACCGCCAGCGCGATCGCCGGGATGACGTTCATGGTCAGGAGCTTGAACGACCACACCGCCGCGTAGGAGCCGACGCCGAGAAAGGCGGCATGGCCGAAGGACAGGTAGCCGGTCATGCCGAACAGGATGTTGAAGCCGATGGCGAAGATGCCATAGATGGCGAATTTCTGCATCAGGTCCGGATAGGCGGCGCCGAAGGGCGACAGCCAGAGCGGCATGGTCAGCACCACCGCGGCGAACACCACGAGGTAGACGAGATCGTTGCGCAGGGCGGTCATGTCAGTTCTCCATTACGCCCTTGCGTCCCATCAGGCCGCGCGGCATCACCAGCAGCACGACGACGGCGACGAGGTAGATGATGACCTGGTCGATTCCGGGCAGGATGTTCTTGACCTCGTTCATCGAGGCGAAGGATTGCAGGATGCCGAGCAGGAAGCCGGCGAGCACCGCGCCGCTGACCGAGCCCATGCCGCCGACCACGACCACGACGAAGGACAGCACCAGGAAGTCCATGCCGATGTGGTAGTTGGGCGGGACGATCGGCGTGTACATGACGCCGGCGAGGCCTGCGACCACGGCGGCGATGCCGAACACCACGGTGAAGCGCTTCTGGATGTCGATGCCGAGGAAGCCGACGGTCTGGCGATCCTCCATGCCGGCGCGCACCACCATGCCGTAGGTGGTGTAGCGCAAGAAGGCGATGACGGACCCCATGACGGCGACCGCGAAACCGAGATAGACCAGCCGCCACCAGGGATAGAAGATGCCGGGAAGGCCGAGCCAGCTGCCGACGTCGGCGCTGCCGGTCAGGGCTGCCGGGGCGCTGACGGGAATGGGATTGGCGCCGAAATTCGCCTTGATGATCTCCTGCATCACGATCGCCAGCCCGAAGGTGACCAGGATCTGTTCGGCATGGGTGCGCCTGTAGAAGAAACGGATCAGCCCGCGCTCCATGGCGATGCCGACGATCAGCATCACCGGAATGGCGAAGAAGATCGACAGCGGCACCGACCATTGCACCAGGAACGCGCCGAAATCGCCGAGCCAGGCCTGCACGAGCGGCGTGCGGACTTCCATGGGCGAGCCCCATGGGGTCAGGCGTTCTGGATCGACCGTCACGGTCTCCAGCTGGAGCAGGCGGCTGAAGACGACAGCGCAGAAGGCGCCGATCATGAACAGGGCGCCATGCGCGAAATTGACCACGCCGAGCGTGCCGAAGACGAGCGTCAGGCCGAGCGCGATCAGCGCGTAGGCGGCGCCCTTGTCGAGGCCGTTGAGCAGTTGCAGAAAGAGTTGGTCCATGATCCCTATCCGCTCCGGGCGGAAAAACGATGCCGCAAACAGGAAGGCGGCCGGCCGGCAAGGGCCGGCCGCCAAACTTATGTTTTCAGCACTTGGTGCTTACGGGACCGAGCTCTCCACCGAAGATCGTCGGATCGTAGGTGACAGTCTCGGCCGGCACTTCCTTGACCACCTGCAGAAGGTCGAACTTGTCCTTCGGAGCTTCCTTGCCCTGCACCACGAGCACGGGCTTGAAGCACTGGTGGTCGGAACCGCGATAGAGGGTCGGGCCGTTGCCCAGCCCGTCGAACTCGAAGTCCTCCAGCGCGGCGACGACGCCTTCGGGATTGAAGGTTCCGGCCCGCTCGCACGCGTCGGCATAGAGCAGCGCCTGGACATAGCCCGTATGCGCGGCCTGCGAGGGCGGAGTGCCGTAGGCCTCGCCGAACGACTTGGTGAAGGCCTTGGTGGCCTCGTCCTCGAGCTTCCAGTCCCAGTTCGAGGTGCCGTAGATGCCCTTGATGGCATCGCCGGCGCCCTGCGCCATCAGCTCGGAGAACAGCGGCACGACGATCTCGAAGTTCTTGCCGTTGACCTGCTTGTCACGCATGCCGAACTGCACCGCCTGGCGCAGCGAGTTCACCATGTCGTTGCCGTAGTGGTTGAGGATCAGCAGATCGGCGCCCGAATTAAGGATCGGCGTCAGATACTGCGAATAGTCGGGGGTGCCGACCGGGGTGCGCACCGTCTGAACCGTCTCCCAGCCCAACGCCTCGGTCGCGGCCTTGATCGACTCTTCCTGCGTCCAGCCCCAGGTGTAGTCCGCGGTCAGGTGGTAGGCGCGGCGGTCCTTGCCGTAGGCTTCGCCGATGATCGGCGCGATCGCGACGCCCGACATGTAGGCATTGAAGAAGTGGCGGAAGCCGTTCTTCTTCTTGTCCTTGCCGGTGGTGTCGTTGGAATGGGTCAGGCCGGCCATGAAGATGACGCCCATGTCCTGGCACAGCGCCTGCACGGCAACCGCCGGACCCGACGAGGAACCGCCGGTGATCATGATGGCGCCGTCGCGCTCGATCATGCGGGTTGCCGAAGCGCGCGCTGCGTCGGTCTTGGTCTGCGAATCACCGGTGACGTATTCGACCTTCTTGCCGAGCACGCCGTTGCCCTTGAGAGCGGTGCCCTTGAAGGTGTTGATCATGCCGCCGTCGCCCTCGCCGTTGAGGTGCTTGACGGCGAGCTCGTACGCCTTGAGCTGGTCCTTGCCCTCCTCGGCATAGGAACCGGTCTGCGGGCAGTTGAAGCCGAACACGACGCTCGAGCCGGTCGGGTTGTTGCAGAAGTCCTGCGCGCGCGACGCGCTGGTGAAGATGGTCGGCATGGCAAGCCCCGCGCCGACGATGCCGCTGCTCTTAAGGAAGAGGCGCCGGTTGATCCTCTTGAGTGTCATCGATTTCCTCCCATTTGGCATGTCCGACTCGGGAGCCGGGCGTTCCAGGGGCGTGATTGCCCTTGGCCATCGTTGCGCGGTTCTGTCATTCTTTCAATAAGCCATTGGTTTAACATGATATTTTTGTAAATTATTGCTTTGACACAACACGGCATATGTCATTAATTTACAAACAGGGAGGAACCGGATGGCGACAAATCTCGTCGGCCTGAAAATCAGGACCCTGCGCATCCAGGCGGGGCTGGCCCAGGGCACGCTGGCGCGGCGCGCCGGGATTTCGCCGTCCTATCTCAATCTCATCGAACGCAACCGTCGCCCCGCCTCGACGCTGCTGCTCGACCGGATCGCGGCCGAGCTTTCCATCGACCGTGCGCAGCTCGACGGCGAGGCCGAGCGGCGCCTGGCCGACGAGGTGCGCGAGGTCTCGGCGGAACTGGCGGCCAGCGAACGGCTTCCCGACCTTGCTCCGGCGGAGGAATTCGTCGGCCACCATCCCGGCTGGGCGGCGCTGCTGCTGCGGGTCTACCGCTCCTATCAGGATCGTAACGCCGCCGTTCTCGCCCTCGCCGACCGGCTCGACCGCGACCCCTTCCTGCGTGACAGCGTCCACCGCATGCTGACCCATGTGACCTCGATCCGCTCGGCGGCGGAGATCGTCGAGGCCGACGACACGCTCGACGCGGCGGACAGGCGCCGCTTCCTGTCGATCGTCGCCGACGACAGCGCCCGGCTCTCGCAGACGGCGCAGGCGCTGGCCGCCTTCTTCGACAGCGCGCAGACCCGCGTGCGCGCGACGACGCCGACTGAGAAGGTGGATGCGCTGATCGTCGAATCGCAGAACCACTTCCCCGAGCTGGAGGACTATGCCGACAGCGTCCGTGCCGCCGGCGGGATGGCACGGGTGCTGAGCCCGGCACACCTGGCCGACGAGGCAGCCGGCGACGAGCCGCCCTCGCCTTTCGAGCGCCTGCGTGAAGAAGCGCGCGGCGGCGCGGCGGCCGAAATTGCCGCCATCCTTTCGCGCCATGACGGGTTCGCGCAGGACGAGGAGGCTCGCCGGCTGGCGGCCGAGGCGCTGTTCGCCTATGCCGCCGCGGCGATGCTGATGCCCTACGAGCCTTTCCATGCCGCGGCGGAACGGCATCGCCACGATCCCGACAGGCTGGCGCGGCTGTTCGGCGTCTCCTACGAGCAGGCGGCGCACCGGCTGACCACGCTGCGCCGTCCGGGGCGCGAGGGTGTGCGCTTCGCCTTCATGCGGGCCGACCCGTCGGGCTACATCACCAAGCGGCTGCCGCTGCCCCGCCTCCCTTTGCCCCGCTTCGGCAATGCCTGCCCGCTATGGGTGATCTACGGCGCGTTCCAGACGCCCGGCATGAGCGCCCGCGCTTTCGGCGCGCTGCCCTCGGGCGACGAGTTCCTGTTCTTCGCCCGCGCGGTCGAAAAGCAGCCGGCGCGGCCGGGCGGCGCGCGCCATCTGATGTCGATCATGCTGGCCTGCGCCGCGGGGGATGCCGCCCGCGTCGCTGCCGGCGACGGCATCGACAGGCGGGCGGCGACGGTGCCGGTCGGCACGACATGCCGCCTGTGCGCCCGTGAGACATGCAGGCAGCGCCAGGAACCGCCGCTGGTCCTGTAGCCCACGCCCAAAGGCGAGTTTGGCAGCCGCCCAAGCTGGGGTTATGATGTATACGGGTCCCGCGCAAATCAGCATGGCTGAAAAAGGGTTCAAGGGGAGGGCGCGGGCCGAAGGGGAGCGAGACTCGTTGACGAGGACCAGAATACTCATCGTGGAGGATGAGCCGAACATCGTCGAATCGCTGAGCTACATTCTCAGGCGTGCCGATTTCGACGTCGATGTCGCCGCAAACGGCAATGACGCGCTCGAAAGACTTCGCCGCACGGATTTCTCGGCGATGATCCTCGACGTGATGATGCCGGGGATGAACGGATTCGACGTGCTGCGCGCGGTGCGTGCCGACCGGTCGCTGTCGGGCCTGCCGGTGATCGTGCTGACGGCCAAGGGGCAGAGCCGCGACCGCCAGACGGCCACCGAAATCGGCGCCAGCGCCTTCATCACCAAGCCGTTCTCGAACGCCGAAATCGTCGAGCGCGTGCGCGATCTGGCGCAGGTCCGATGACGGAGCTGGAGGACGATCATCACGGCGCACGCGATGCCGCGACGATCCTGCCCTTCCTGGCGGTCGCGCTCATCCTTCCGCCGCTCGTGCTGATCTTCACCGCGCCGATCCGGCTCGCGGGCATTCCGCTCATCGTCGTCTACCTGTTCGGCGTGTGGGCGGCGGTCATCGCCGCCGCCTATCTGGTGGCACGGCGGCTGAAGCCGAAGGCCGAAGAAGACGACCGGATTTCCAGCGAGCCCGGCGGTCGGTAATGCTGCCGGCCAACATCGTCATCCTGGTCTGCCTGGGCTATGTGGCGATCCTGTTCGCCGTCGCGTTCGCCGGCGACCGCCGTGCGCGCAAGGATCCGCACGGATGGCTTTCCTCGCCGCTGATCTACACGCTCTCGATCTCGATCTACTGCAGCTCATGGACCTTCTACGGCTCTGTCGGCTCGGCGGCCAAGAACGGGCTGGAATTTCTCACCATCTATCTCGGGCCCACGATCGTCTTCGTCGGATGGTGGGTGTTCCTGCGCAAGCTGGTCACCGTCGGGCGGGTCTACCACACCACCTCGATCGCCGACTTCATTTCCGCCCGTTTCGGCAAGAACCCGGCTCTGGGCGCGCTGATCACGATCCTCGCCATGGTCGCGATCACCCCCTATATCGCGCTGCAGCTCAAGGCGCTGACCGCCAGCTTCCAGGTCATCACCTACCCGGCCGGCGCCGTGGTCGCGGCATCGACGCGGCTCGATCCCGACTTTGCCATCGCCTTCTGGCTGGCTGCGGGGCTGTGCCTCTTCTCGATCGTCTTCGGCGTCCGCAACATCGACGTCAACGAGCGCCATCACGGGGTGATCGCCGCCATCGCCGTCGAGGCTCTGGTCAAGCTGGTCGCCTTCCTGGCGGTCGGGCTGTGGGTCTACGTCGCGCTGTCGGGCACGTCGGAGGAGATGTTCAGCCGCGCGCCGGTGAGCCTTCTCAGCCCCGAGAACAG
>JAEWFA010000046.1 GCA_023389055.1 Pseudomonadota bacterium
ACTTCGAGCTGTCCGATCGGCTGCAGGCGCCTGGCGATCGCTTCGGGGGCCATCGCATCTGCACCCGCGCCCGTACGCTTCGTCGTCTGCACGAAGGTGGCGATCAGCGTGATGACGACGATGGGAACGAGGAACGAGAGAATGACGACGACAATCAGCTGACGAGGAGTATTGACGAAGGACTGATGATCGTCGCTCATGCCTGGCGCCCCGTGGGGAGGAATCGGAGCGAGGGATTATAGCTGCGAGGTCGTCAGCTTCAGTCGGCCGTTTGCGCGCCGGCGCGCATCGCAGCGATCCGTTTCTCCTCTTCTTCGCGGATCTCCTCGAGCATCTCGTCGTCGGGATCTTCCCAGTCGCCGCCTGCGTGGCGCGCGATGTACGCGACCGCCCGGGCGAATTCGGCCAACGAAAGACTCAGGTCGCCGCCTCGCGCCGGCATCGCGCGTACGCCGACCCAGGCGTGTGCCGTGAGCACTTCCTGGCCCTCGTCGATGAGCGGCTTCCAGGCTTGGAGATCGCCCCACTTCGGCGCATTCGCGACACCGGCGGCGTGGCAGGCGCTGCAGGTCTGCTCGTAGACGTGTCGACCCGAGCGGCCTGTCTCGTTGCGCGTTTCCGAAGCCTCGGCCGCGATGGCGCAGACCGCCAGCGCGAGCCCGAGCAGAGGCGCGATCGCAGGGAAGACCTCGTTGATGGCAGTGCGTGTCATCGGCGGTTCTGGCGGCGTGCCCGGATGGTATCCGATCGCCGGTCTTCGTCGAGCGTCCCGCGCGGGTCGCGCCTTTCAGGGGCAAGGCGTCCGGTTTGCTCATCGCCGGGTTTCGTTGCAACGGGGGCCGGCGATGAAGGCGCTGCTGTGGATCATCGTGATCATCTTCCTGATCGGATTGCTCGTCGTCATAGGTACCGGGAAGCTGATCTTCTGAGCACCGGAGCGTCGCTCGGCTTCATTTCCGCGCCGGTGCCGATGACCGCCTCGTAATCGCCGCGACAACTCCGCGTACCGCCGCTGACGTATGCTCGGCGTGTCTCGGCTGCGGAGGGTCCGCGATGATGTACGACGGCTTCGGCGGTTGGTACTGGGGAATGGGCCTCGTGCACGGGCTGCTGTGGCTCGTGCTCCTCGTGGTCGGCATCGTCCTGCTCGTGCGGCTCGTGTCGCGGGAGTCGCGTGCCACTCGCGACGGGCGCCCGAGCGGCGGGCGCGACGTTTCCGACACGGCGCTCGACATCCTGCGGCAACGCTACGCGCGCGGCGAGATCGAAAAGGCCGAGTTCGACGCGAAGAAGAAGGACTTGTCGGAGTGAAGAGGGCGATTCCTTGCGTCGCCCGCATGCGCTCACGGCAAGCTCGCGCCGGCATTCGCTGACCGCAGATGGGCGCAGCCGTTCTCACCGTCACGCCGAACCCGTCGATCGACGTGGCGGCGAGCACGGAAACGGTCACGCCGGAACACAAGCTGCGCTGCGCCGGGCTGCATCGCGACGCCGGCGGCGGCGGGATCAACGTCGCGCGCGTGCTCGGGCGACTCGGCACCGACTGCATTGCCCTGTTTCCGGCGGGCGGCTCGATCGGCACGCTGCTGCAGCAGCGCCTGGACGAGGAATCGGTGCCGGCGATCGCGCTTCGCATCGACGGCGAAACGCGCGAATCGTTCACCGTGCTCGAACGGACGAGCGGCCGCGAGTATCGCTTCGTGCTGCCCGGCCCGAGGCTCGCGCCACAGGAGTGGCAGGCGTGCCTCGATCGCGTCGAGTCGCTGCTCGACGCGTTCCCGTGGGTCGTGGCGAGCGGCAGCCTTCCGGAAGGCGTCCCGCACGACTTCTACGCGCGGCTCGCGCGCCTCGTTCGCCAAAGGGGAGGCCGCATCGCGGTCGACGCGTCGGGCGCAGCGCTCGCGGCCGCGCTCGACGAGGGCGTCGACCTGGTCAAGCCGAACCTGCGCGAGTTGCGCGAGTTCACCGGCGAAGCGCTCGACGACGAGGACGACTGGACTCGTGCCGCCGAAGAACTGGTGCGCGCCGGCAAGGCGGGGATCGTCGCGCTGTCGCTCGGGCATCGGGGCGCGCTGCTCGTGGCGGCCGGCGAGCGGATCCGCGCGCCGGCGCTGGACGTGCAGATCGCCAGCACCGTCGGGGCGGGTGACAGTTTCCTCGCCGCCGCCGTCTGGCGGCTGGGCTCGGGTGCGGCGCTCGAGGACGTGCTCCAGCACGGCGTTGCGGCGGGCACCGCGGCGTTGCTGGCGCCGGGGACGATGCTGGCGAGGCAGGCGGACATCGCTCGCCTCGCGCCAAGCGTGCAGACGAGGCGATGCTGAACAGGACTCTGGAATAGAGCAAAACCGAATATGCTCAATCGATCCTCTTTCTTGCATCGGCAGGCAGCGAATCGTCCCTAGACTCGTTGGCCATCGGGGTGTCCGACAGCGCGATTCGTTTCGTGAAGCGCAGACGACCGCCGATTTACCCGTCAACGAAGGAAGACCGGATGGCTGCTTACGCAAAGCTCTTTTCTGAAACGCGCTCCGCACTCGCCAGCGAGGATGCGCAGCCCACAGCCCAGTTCTCGGTGACCAGCGAAGGAAAGGGCGGCCTGCATCGCGCCGTGAGCATCCGGAGTTTTTCGGTCGAAGTCGATGAGCCGCCCGCGCTAGGCGGCAACGACAAGGCGCCCAATCCCGTCGAGTACGCGCTGGCCGCGCTGGCGACCTGCCAGGAGATCACGTACCGGCTGCACGCCGACGCGCTCGGCGTCCCGCTGGACGATGTTTCGGTCAAGCTCGAAGGCGAGCTCGATCTTCGAGGCTTCTTCGGCGCTGTCAGTGGCGTGCGTCCGGGATTTCAGAAGATCACCGGCTCGGTGCGCTTCGACAGTAGTGCGTCGAAGGAAGAGTTGGCGCGCCTGAAGCAGGTGGTCGACGCGCATTGCCCGGTCCTCGATCTGTTCCGCAACGCCACTCCCGTCGAGCTCGTGATCGTCTGATCGTTTCTCCGCCGCGTGGAAAGGGGCTATCGAGCCGGTGCTGCCCTGCGCTCATTGCGCTCGATGCGGTATGTTGGGCGGCCCGGCGCGGTGCATCGCGAACGCGTTCGGAGAGAAGCTGCTTGTGCGGACCGAGGTAGGTCAGCGCCGCGCACAACCGATCAGGAGTATCCGAATGGACGATTCGAGAAGGAATCTTCGACGCGCGATCGTGTCGATGCCGGCTCTCGCGGTGGGCCTCTTCGTCACCGGCCTGCCACACCGGGCCGTCGCGCAGGCATCGATGCCGTCCGTCGAGGTCTGGAAGAGCCCTACCTGCGGCTGCTGCAAGGGCTGGATCAGGCATATGGAGGACAACGGCTTCCGGATAAAGGCCAACGACACCGGCAATGCGGGTGCGAGATCGCGAGTGGGCATCCCGCAGAGACTGGGTTCCTGCCATACCGCGCTCGTCGGCGGATACGCGATCGAAGGGCACGTTCCTGCCGACGACATTCGTCGTCTTCTGCGAGAAAAGCCGAGTGCCGTCGGACTGGCCGTGCCCGGCATGCCGATCGGCTCGCCGGGCATGGACGGTCCGGAGTACGGTGGGCGAAAGGACGCCTACGAAGTCCTGCTGGTGGATCGAAACGGAAGGACCTCGGTGTATCGAAGTCACTTGTGATCGCGCAGCTTCCTGCTCTCGACCACTTCGCCGCTTCGGGGCGCGACGGCCAGCTTCACCGGCTGCCCCTGCGCATCGGCAGCCTTCACCTCGTAGCCGTTGGGTTCGCGATCGATCTCCTGGATGTTCCGATAGCCGAGGGCTTCCAGCTTGACCTGAACCTGATGCAGCGTCAGCCACGACGCCTGGTCGTTCGCGTTCGCGACGCCATCCCACGTCCTGCGTCTGATTTCGCTATGGACGATCGCGCCGCTGGCCGGATCGACATCGATGTCCACTCGACGACCTTGCGGGTCGGTGGCCTTGATCAAGAGTGTTTCGTGCTTGCGCGAGATCTTCGTGATATCGCGGTAGCCCATCGCGTCGAGCTTGAGTTGTACTTCGTGCAGGGTCAGCACGGGAGCATCGCCGGTGGCGCCGCTCGCGTTCGTGGTGTGGTCGGTCTGCGCAAAGGCAGGCACGAGCACGGTCCCGGCCGCGATGCCGCTGCTCAGCGCGAGGGTGGTAACGAGAATCTGCAGGCGCACGATGGTTTACCTCGATGGTGAATCGCGGTCTTCGGACCGCAGGGCCATCGTGCAGCGAGCTGCCTGAATCGACGCTGAATCGGGCGCCGTCGTGTCATCCGGACTACCGACCGTGCCGAGAGGCGCTCTGCCACGCCCATCGCTCGCAGTGATGCAGCGCTGCCGGATTCCGCGGGTCTTCGGGGTCGAATAGACGAGCCACGGATGATGGCGTTTCGCGGTGCCGACACGCCGCGCGGCCAACGGCGAGCGCTAGCATCGGGTTTGCAGGCGAAAAGGAGTGACTCCATGGCCGGTGCTCGAAGACCGCAGGAGCCGGACGGCCACGCGCACGGCGACGCAGCGCATTCACACCAGGTCGAACGCAAACACGCAAACGGTTCGACGGTGCGAGCTGAGCGCGCGGCAAACGCCGGCGCGGGCGACGCTCTCACCCCGCCGATGGCGGGCGAGACCGTCTACACCTGTCCGATGCATCCGGAGATCCGCCGCAACGCGCCCGGCAACTGTCCGATCTGCGGAATGGCGCTCGAGCCGCTCCTTCCCGGGCTCGACGACGAAGAGAACCCGGAGTTGCGCGATTTCACGCGGCGATTCTGGTGGACGCTGCCGCTGACCGCGATCGTCACGACGCTGGCGATGTTCGGGCATCGATTCGAGTTGATGGCGCCGGCGACGCAGTCGTGGGTCGAACTCGTTCTGTCGGTTCCGATCGTGCTGTGGGCGGGATGGCCGTTCTTCGTTCGCTGCGTGCAGTCGATCCGCAATGCGAGCCCGAACATGTGGACGCTGATCGGCCTGGGCGTCGGCTCGGCATTCGTCTACAGCGTTGCCGCGACGGTCGCGCCGCAATGGTTTCCCGATTCGTTCCTCGCGCACGGGCGGGTCGGGGTCTACTTCGAGGCGGCTGCGGTGATCGTCTCGCTCACGTTGCTCGGGCAGATCCTCGAACTGAGGGCGCGCGGACACACCTCCGCGGCGCTGAAGTCGCTGCTCGGGCTCGCGCCGAAAACGGCCCGTCGCCTGGACGACGACGGCACGGAAGGCGACATCCTGCTCACCCACGTGCACGTCGGCGACCGGTTGCGCGTGCGCCCCGGCGAAAAGGTGCCGGTGGACGGCGTCGTTCTCGAGGGCGAGAGCTCGATCGACGAGTCGATGCTCACCGGCGAGCCGATGCCGGTGGCCAAGCGAGCCGGCGACAAGGTCGTCGGCGCGACGATCAATACCAGCGGGGCGCTGGTCATGCAGGCCGAACGGGTGGGCGCCGAGACGATGCTCGCGCAGATCGTCGCGATGGTCGCGCAGGCGCAGCGTTCTCGCGCGCCGATGCAGCGAATGGCCGACGTCGTTGCCGGCTGGTTCGTGCTGGCGGTCATCGCGATCGCGGTACTGACGTTTTTCGTCTGGGGTTTCCTGGGGCCGCAGCCGAGTTGGGTGTACGCCACGCTCAATGCGCTGGCCGTGCTCATCATCGCGTGTCCCTGCGCGCTCGGACTCGCGACGCCGATGTCGATCATGGTGGCGACCGGCAAGGCCGCGACGCAGGGGATCCTGTTTCGCGATGCCGCGGCGATCGAGTCGTTCCGCACGATCGACACGATCGTCGTCGACAAGACCGGCACGCTCACCGAAGGCCGGCCCGCGTTCGATCGCACCGTCGCCGCCGCCGGCTGGGACGAGGCGGAAGTGCTGCGGATCGCGGCGAGCCTCGACCAGGGATCCGAACATCCGCTGGCAAATGCGATCGTCGAGCAGGCCAGACGCCGCGGTCTTGCGCTCGTCGCCGCCGAGCGCTTCGAGTCGGCGAGCGGCATCGGCGTGCGCGGAACGGTCGAAGGCCGCGGCATCGCGCTGGGCAATACCGCACTGATGGACGACGAGAAGGTGCAGTACGCCGGCTTGACGGGCGAAGCCGAGCGCCTGCGCGCGCAGGGTTCGAGCGTCGTCTACGTCGCGGTGGACGGGCAGGCCGCGGGGCTGCTCGCCGTCTCCGATCCGGTCAAGCAGACGACACCCGAGGCCGTACGCGACCTGCGCCAGGCGGGGTTGCGCATCGTGATGGCGACCGGCGACGGCTGGACGACCGCACGCGCGGTCGGCGAGAAACTCGGCATCGACGAGGTGATCGGCGAGGTGAAGCCGGCCGACAAGGTCGCGCTCGTCGAGCGGCTGCAGGCCGAAGGGCGCCGCGTGGCAATGGCGGGCGACGGGATCAACGACGCGCCGGCACTGGCGAGAGCCGACATCGGCATCGCGATGGGTACCGGCACCGACGTCGCGATGAACGCCGGCCACGTCACGCTGGTCAAGGGCGACCTTCGCGCGATCGCGCGCGCGGCGCATCTCCACGCAGACGGTGCACAACATGCGCGAGAACCTGGGCTTCGCGCTGGTCTACAACGCGCTCGGGGTTCCGATCGCCGCAGGCGTCCTTTACCCGGTGTCCGGCTGGTTGCTCTCGCCGTTGATCGCGGCGCTCGCGATGAGTCTCAGCTCGGTTTCGGTGGTATCGAACGCGTTGCGCCTGCGAAGCGCGCGCAGCTGATCGCGACGACGGACGGAAGAACGCATGAAGCGTCGGGCATGGGTCCTGTCTGCGATGCTCGCGATCGCGGCGAGCATCGCGCTGGGCTGGCAACAGATCGCGGACAGAGCGAGCGGGAACTGGATCCAAACGAGCGATCCCGGCGTCCTCGCGCAGGGTCGTGAAGTCTACGGCCGCCACTGTGCGAGCTGCCACGGCACGAAGCTCGACGGCCAACCGGACTGGATGAAGCGCCTGCCCTCCGGACGCATGCCGGCGCCGCCGCACGATGCGACCGGTCACACGTGGCACCACCCGTCTGCGGTGCTGTTCGGCATCGTGAAGGAAGGTGTCGTGAAGTACGCGCCGCCGGGCTACGAGAGCGACATGCCGGCGTATGCCGGCACGCTGTCGGACGACGAGATCCGCGCGGTTCTCGCCTGGATCCGCTCGACGTGGCCGGATGACGTGAAGCGCCGCCATGCCGAGCTCGACGCACGCAATCGCTGAAGCGCGCGGATCAGCAGGCGGGTACGGTGATCACGAGTCGGAAGATGCCTGCGTCGCTCGATGCGCAGATCGATCCGCCATGCGCCTCGACGATCGACTTCGCGATCGCCAGGCCCAGGCCCGCTCCCTCGCCCTTGCTGCGGCGCGAGGCGTCGACCCGGTAGAAGCGGTCGAACAGCCGCGGCAGGTGCTCGGCGGCGACCGGCGCGCCGGGGTTTTCGACGCTCAACTCGGTCCGGCCCGACCGGTCTGCGCCGATCGACACGCGGATCTCCCCGCCGCGCGGCGTGTGCCGGATCGCGTTCGACAGCAGGTTGCTGATCGCGCGACGCAGCATGTGGCGGTCTGCGCGCGCACGCCCGGCGCCGACGAGCACGAGCCGCACGCCTCCGTCCTCGGCCAGCGCCTCGTAGAACGCGAAGAGGCCTTCCACTTCGTCGGCGAGTTCGATCAAATCGGCGCGCTTCGAGATCAGGCCGTTGTCGGCCTTGGCAAGGAAGAGCATGTCCGACGTCATCTGCGACAGCCGCTCGTACTCCTCGAGATTCGAGTACAGGATCTCGCGGTATTCCTCCGCCGTGCGGGCGCGCGCGAGCGCGACCTGCGTCTGCGTCATCAGGTTGCTGATCGGCGTGCGCAACTCGTGTGCGAGGTCCGACGAGAAGTCCGACAGGCGCCGGAACGAATCCTCGAGCCGCGAGAGCATGTCGTTGAAGGCCGCCGCAAGTGGAGCGAGTTCCTGCGGCATCGATTTCGGCGGCAGGCGCTCGCCGAGTCGATCGGCCGAGACGCGATGCATCAGCTCGAGCGCCTTGCGGGCCGGCGAGAGGCCGCGACGGGCCGAGAACCAGCCAAGCAGCGCGGACAGCGCGATGCCGACCGCGACACCGAGCGAGAGGCTGCTGCGAAACTCGGCCATGAACGCTCGATGGAAGTCGATGTCGAGCGCGACGACGACCGATGCCGGCTGCGCGCCGGGAATGGCGGTGTTCGCCGTCGTGGAGACGAAGCGAAACGGTCGGCCGTCGTGTTCCCGCACGACGAGTTCGGTTGTCTCCGGTGCATCGGTCGAAGGCGTGGCCCATTGCGGACCGGACGCAAAATCGAAGCCCTCGGAGGTGTACAGCCGGCTGCCGTCGGGCGCGACGACCGCGACGAACAAGTCGTGATGTCCGACGAGGGCTTCGGTCAGCGACTGGCGTGCCGCGGCGAGTTCGCCTTCGGTGCGCGCCTTTGCGAGCACGTTGCGAACGAGCTCCATCTTGCCGTCGAGCACCATCCGGTCCTGCTCTTCCAGATGAGCGTCGACGAGCCGACCGACGAAATAACCGCCGACGAGCAGGACCGCGGTCGACGCGATCGAGAAGTACAACGTGAGGAGGAACGTGATCGAGCGCGTTCGCATCAGGGTTGCGACGACGACTCTATGACGTACCCCATGCCACGCACCGTGCGGATCAGTTTCGGCTCGAAATCGTCGTCGACCTTCGCGCGCAGGCGACGCACCGCCACCTCGATGACGTTCGTATCGCTGTCGAAGTTCATGTCCCAGACCTGTGAAGCGATCAGCGAGCGAGGCAGCACTTCCCCCTGGCGGCGCAGCAGCAGCTCGAGCAGCGCGAACTCCTTCGCGGTGAGATCGATGCGCCGGCCGGCTCGTACCACCCTGCGGCGCAGCAGGTCCAGCTCCAGATCGGCGACCTGCAATCGCTGCTGTTCCCGTCCGAGTCCGCGCCGCAGCAGCGTACGGACGCGCGCGAGCAACTCGGAGAACGCGAAAGGCTTCACCAGGTAGTCGTCGGCGCCGAGTTCCAGGCCCTTGACGCGATCGTCGACCTGGTCGCGTGCGGTGAGGAAGAGCACGGGCATCGTCCGGCCGGCCGAGCGCGTGCGGCGCAGCACCTCCCATCCGTCGATCCCGGGCAGCATCACGTCGAGCACCATCAGGTCGTATTCGTTCTGCGTCGCCAGGTGCGCGCCGTCTACGCCGTCTCGCGCGAGATCGGTCACGAAACCGGCCTCGCTCAGTCCCTGCCGCAGGTACTCGCCGGTCTTTCGTTCGTCCTCGACGACGAGGATCTTCATTCGCTTCCTTCGCGGGAATTCGAATCGAATCGCCGGCATTGTGAGCCCTGCAAGCGAGCGTGATCGCGGATTACGAAGATGTAATGCGCCGGTCAGGAGAACGTCGCCGCCGCTTTGCCACGATCGCCTCATGCGACTCGCGCGACGCGCCAGGATTGCGCTGGCCCTGCTGATGCTGGCGAGCGCGCCGGCCGCCGGCGCGCAGACGCTCGCGCAGGCGCTCGAGCAGGCCTGGCTGCGCTATCCGCCTGCCGCGGCGCTCGAAGCACAGGGCGACGAGGCGGCCGCGCGCGTCGATCTCGCCGACCGCGTGGTCCCCGGCGCGCCTTCCGCCACGGTGGCGGCGCGGGGCGACCGCTTCCATCGTGACGACGGGGCACGGAAATGGGAGATGGAGGTCGGCGTCCCGATCTGGCTGCCCGGGCAGCAGGCGGCGCGGCGCAGCGAAGCGCGCGCACTGCGCGAAGAAGTCGATGCCCGGCGTTCGCTGCTGCAATGGACGCTGTCCGGCGAACTCCGCGTGCAGTGGTGGTCGGTCGCGTCGGCGCGCGCGGCGCGCGAGCTCGCGTCGCGTCGTCTCGACACCGCGCGGCAGCTCGAATCGGACGTGCTGCGACGCTTCGAATCGGGAGACCTCGCGCGCTTCGATGCAAACCTCGCGCGCAACGAGCGACTCGCGGCGGAAGCGGAGCTCGCCCAGGCGACGGCGATCGTGCAGCAACACGAGGCCGGGCTGCGGGCGCTCACCGGCATGGGCGTGCCGTCGGCGCTCGCGGGAGAGACGATCGCGACGGGGCGGCTGCGCCTGGAGGATCATCCGCAATGGCGGGCCGCCGACGCGGGCACGCGCCTGGCCGACGCCGCGCTGCTCGCCACGGTGAAGTCGGATCGCGCAGCGCCGCATGTGGCGTTGCGCATGGAACGCGATCGCGGCGATCGCGCAGCGCCGTTCGCCAATTCGGTCGGCGTGCAACTGAGCATTCCGTTCTCGTGGGAGCCGCAGCTGCGTCGACAGACCGCCGCGGCACGCGCCGAGCGCTCGCGTGCGGGTGCAGAGCTCGCGTCGATCGCGCTGCGCCTGCAGGCCGCGGTGGACAGCGCGCGGGCGTCGCTCGAGGCGGCCGAGCGGCAGATGGGCATTGCGCGCACCCGGCAGGCTCTTGCCGCCGATAACCTTCGCCTGTCCGAGCGTTCGTTCGCGCTGGGCGAGACCGATCTCACCTCGCTGCTGCGCGTACGAGCGATCGCCCTCGAGGCGGACCTGCTCGAAGCGCGCCAGCGCATCGCTTCCGACGCGACGCGATCGCAGTTGAACCAGGCTCTCGGAGTCTTGCCATGAAAAGCTTCTTCGCGTCGATCTCGGCGTTCGCCCTGGCACCCGTCCTCACGCTCGCGCTCGTGCCCGCGACATTCGCGCACGAGGGCCACGACGACGCCGAACCGGCCGCGGCGCCCGCGCAAACGGGCGAAACGAATGCGCGCGCGGCGACGGCAACGGATCTCTTCGAGCTCGTCGCGGTCGTCGTCGACGACCGCCTGATGCTCTATCTCGACCGCTTCGAGACGAACGAGCCGATTTCCGGTGCGCGCATCGAAGTGCTCGACGGGGATCGCAAGCTCGGCGTCGAGGAGCTCGAGCCCGGCGTGTACGCCGTCGTCGGTCAGGCATTCGACGATCGCCGCCCGCGCGCGTTGGCCATCGACGTGCAGGCGGGCGCCGAATTCGATCTGTTGTCGATCGCCCTCGAAGCGGGAGCACCGCCCGGGTCGGCCGACGCCACGAATGCGATGGAAGCGAAACGGGGATGGTCGCATCCGCTCGTCTGGAGCGCCTCCGGCGCAGCGTTCCTCGCCGGCGCCGGCGTCGTCGCATTCCGGCGCAAGGGCGCCCGGACGAACTCCGACGGCGAGTCGGCGCGATGAACGCCCATTCGAAGGGCGCTTCGTTTCCGATGGCCACGATTGCGCGGGTCATCGTGCTCGCGTTCGGTATCGTGGCGGGCGCCTCGGTCGCGTTCGCGCACGAAGGCGAGGATCATTCGGAGCCGGTTGCGACCGGTGCGCCGCCGGCTGCAGATGCATCGGCGAGTGCGGTCGATGCCGTCGCCCCGCACCGCGCGACGGACGGAAGCGTCTTCGTCTCCAAGCCGACGCAATACCGGATCGGCCTGCGCACCCGGGCCGTCGAGGCGGCGGCGCTTCCCGTCACCGTTCCACTCAACGGACGGGTGGTCGCCGATCCGAACGCGGGCGGGCGCGTGCAGTCGACGCAGACCGGCCGCGTCGAGCCGGGTCCGAGGGGACTGCCGGTGCTCGGACAGAAGGTGGCCAAGGGCGAGGTGCTCGCCTACGTGGAACCGGCGGTCGCAAGCCTCGAGCGCGCGAACCGCGTCTCGGAGCTCGCTGCGCTCGACGCGCAGATCGCGATCGCGCGCAGCAGGGCTGCGCGTCACCAACAGCTCGAGGGGTCGGTACCGCGCAAGGACATCGAGGCGACGCAGATCGAGCTGCGATCGCTGCAGGCGCGCCGCAACGCCGCCATCACGGGGCTCGCTGCGCGCGAAGCACTGCGCGCACCCGTCGCGGGCATCGTCAGCGCGACCTCGATCGTCGCCGGACAGATCGTCGAGCCTCGCGAGACGCTGGTCGAGATCGTCGACCCGTCGCGCCTGGCGATCGAGGCGCTGGTCTACGATCCGGCCGCGGCCGCGGCGATCTCCGGGGCGAGCGCCGCGGTCGGCGACGCGCCGCTCGAGCTGCAGCTGGTCGGCGCCGGACGCCAGCTGCGAGGGCAGGCACTGCCGCTGCTTTTTCGCGTCCAGCCCCACGGCGCAGCGCTCGCGGTGGGGCAGCCGTTGCCGGTGATCGCGCGAACGAACGTCACGCGCGAAGGCTTCGCGGTAGCCCGTCGAGCGCTCGTTCGCGAACGCTCCGGCGAGAGCGTCGTCTGGGTGCACGAGGCCGCCGAGCGCTTCGTGCCGCGTCGCGTCGCCTTCGAATCGCTCGACGCCGACACGATCGTCGTGACCTCGGGCCTGTCCGCGCGCGATCGCGTCGTCGTTTTCGCGGCGAATCTTCTCGCGCAGGTACGCTGACGTGTTCGAGGCCCTCGTTCGAGCGAGCCTGCGCCAGCGCCTGATCGTTCTCGCCGCGTCGCTGCTGCTGGTCGTCTACGGCGCGCTCACGCTGCGGCAGATGCCGGTCGACGTCTTCCCCGACCTGAACAAGCCGACCGTCGTGCTGATGGCCGAGGCAGGCGGCATGGCACCCGAGGAGGTCGAGCAACTCGTCACGTTTCCGATCGAAACCGGCATGAACGGAATGCCGGGCGTCACGCGCGTGCGCTCGGTGTCCGGCGTCGGCCTGTCGATCGTCTACGTCGAGTTCGACTGGGGGTCCGACGTCTACCGCAACCGCCAGCAGGTTGCCGAGCGGCTGAACCTGGTGCGCGAGCAGTTGCCGGCTAACGTCGTTCCGCAGATGGGGCCGATCTCGTCGATCATGGGCGAGATCCTGCTGATTGCGTTTCCGGCCGACCCGCAGCGTGCAAGCCCGATGCAGGTGCGCGAATACGCCGACTGGGTGGTTCGCCCGCGGCTGCTGACGATCCCCGGCGTCGCGCAGGCGATTCCGATCGGCGGCGAGGTGCGCCAGTACCGGATCGGCCTGCGTCCCGAGCAGCTCCAGGCGCTCGCGGTGCCGCGGGAGCGCGTCGACGCAGCGCTGAAGGACTTCGGCGCGAACACCAGCGGCGGCTTCCTCGAGGCCCAGGGCCGCGAGTACCTGATCCGGCAGATCGGGCGCTCGAGCCGCATCGAGGATCTTCGCAATCTCGTCGTCTCGACCGAAGGCGGGCGACGCGTGCTGCTGCATCAGGTCGCCGACGTCAGCATCGCAGCCGCCGTCAAGCGCGGCGATGCGGGCTACGCCGGCAAGCCGGCCGTGCTCGTCTCCGTGCAGAAGCAGCCCGATGCCGATACGGTCGCGCTCACGCGTCAAGTGGAGAAGGCGATGGGCGAGCTCGCGAAGAGCCTGCCGGCGGGCATCGAAGAGCCACGCTCCCTGTTCCGCCAGGCCGACTTCATCGAGCGCTCGGTGGGCAACGTGCTGGAGGCGCTGCGCGACGGCGCGATTCTCGTCGCCATCGTGCTGTTCGCGTTCCTGCTCAACGCGCGCACGACGCTGATCTCGCTCGCGGCGATTCCCGTGTCGCTGCTCTGTACCGCGCTCGTGTTCCATGCATTCGGGCTCTCGATCAACACGATGACGCTCGGCGGCCTGGCGATCGCCATCGGGGAGCTGGTCGACGACGCCGTGGTCGGCGTCGAGAACGTGCTGCGGCGGCTCCGGTTGAACCGGTCGCTGCCGCAGCCGCGCCCGACAGCCGAGGTGGTCGCGAAAGCGACGCTCGAGGTGCGCTCGGCCATCCTGTACGCGACGATCATCGTCGTGCTCGTCTTCGTGCCGCTGTTCGTGCTGCCGGGCATCGAGGGGCGCCTGTTCACGCCGCTGGGCGTCGCGTACATCGTCTCGATCCTCGCCAGCATGGTCGTTTCGGTGACGATCACGCCCGTGATGTCGTACTACCTGCTCCCGACGATGAAGCAGCTGGGAAGCGGCGACAGCGCGCTGGTGCGCACGCTGAAACGCTGGGACGCGACGCTGCTCGACTGGTCGTTCGAGCACGCTCTATTCCTGCTCGTTGCGGCGCTCGTCGTCGTGCTCGCCGCAGCCGCTGCAGTGACGCAGTTTCCGCGCGCGTTCCTGCCGCCGTTCAACGAGGGCACGCTCACCGTCGGCATGCTGCTCGAGCCCGGTACCTCGCTGGGCGAATCGAACCGCATCGGCGCGATCGGCGAGAAGCTCGTCGCGGCCGTGCCCGAGGTGACGCAGGTCGGCCGGCGCACCGGCCGCGCCGAGCTGGACGAGCACGCCGAGGGCGTGCACAGCACCGAGCTGGAGGTCGACCTCGCGCGCAGCGAACGCAGCCGCGACGAGGTCATCGGCGACATCCGTGCCCGGCTGGCGACGCTGCCGGTCGTCGTGAACGTCGGCCAGCCGATCTCGCACCGGCTCGACCACCTGCTCTCCGGCGTGCGGGCGCAGATCGCGTTGAAGGTGTTCGGCGAGGACCTCGACACGCTGCGCACGATTGCCGAAGCGCTGCGCACGCGGCTGGCGGCGATTCCCGGTGTCACCGACCTGCAGGTGGAGAAGCAGGTGCGAATCCCGCAGACCAAGATCCGCATCGACTACGACGAAGCCGCGCGCTACGGCGTGTCCCCCGGGGCGCTGCTGCGCGGTCTCGAACAAATGATCTCCGGCGAGCGCATCACGCAGATCATCGAGGGCAACCGTCGCTTCGACCTCGTCGCGCGCCTGCCGGAGAGCCGGCGCGACGCGCACGCCCTCGAGGCGCTGCTGATCGAGACTTCCGACGGGCACGTTCCGCTGTCCACGATCGCGAACATCGAGGACGCCGACGGGCCCAACCAGATCAGCCGCGAGAACTCGCGAAGGCGCATCGTCCTGTCGGCCAATACCGATGGGCGCGACCTGTCGGCGGTGGTCGCGGCGATCCGTACCGAACTCGCGGCGCAACGGATGCCCGACGGCTATTTCACCGCGCTCGAAGGCCAGTTCCAGGCGCAGGAGGAGGCGTCGCAGCGGATCGCGCTGCTCGCGCTCGTGTCGCTCGCGATGATCTTCCTCGTGCTCTACGGCCGCTATCGTTCCGCGGCGCTGGCGTTGATCGTGATGGGCAACATCCCGCTCGCACTCGTCGGCAGTGTCCTGGCACTGTGGATCTCGGGGCAGCCGCTGTCGGTTGCGGCGCTCGTCGGCTTCGTCACGCTCACCGGCATCGCCACGCGCAACGGCATCCTGAAGATCTCGCACTACATCAACTTGTGCGCCTTCGAGGGCGAGCGCTTCGGCAAGCCGATGATCGTGCGCGGTTCACTGGAGCGGCTCACCCCGGTGCTGATGACGGCGCTGGTCGCCGCCTTCGCGCTGACGCCGCTGCTGCTGGCGGCCGATGCGCCGGGCAAGGAAGTGCTGCATCCGGTGGCCGTCGTGATCTTTGGTGGCCTCGTCAGCTCGACGCTGCTCGACACCGTACTCACGCCCGTGATGTTCTGGCGATGGGGCGAACGGCCGCTGCGGCGGTTGCTCGCGCAGCACGCGACCGAAAGCATCGGCACGCGCGGTGCCGCGCGCGTCGCAGAGAGTTTCTGAACCGCTCGTTTCCGAAGGAAGATTCCGAGATGAAAGACGTCCGTTTCGCCGCCGCCGCGGCGGTTCTGTTCACGTTCTCCGTGCCCGCCGCGTTCGCGCACGACGATGCCTACCTCGCCACGCAGAAGGCGCCCAACGGCGGCCAGTTGCGCGTGGCGGGGCCCTATCACTACGAACTGGTCACGGACCGCGCGGCGCCCGGAGCGGCCGCGCATGCGATCCTCGTCTACGTCACCGATCATGCGGGCACCCCCGTGGCAACGCAGGGAGCGCAGGGCGTGGCGCACGTGCTCGCCGGAAAGGAACGCGCAAGCTTGCCGCTCGCGTCCGACGGCGGCAACCGGATGAAGGCGCTCTCTCCTTACGTGGTGGCGGCTGATGCGAAGCTCGTCGTCTCGATCACGATCCCCGGGGCGCAGCCGGCGCAGGCGCGCTTCGCGGCCGAGCCGGCCGGCGCGTCGGCATCCCCGCATGCGCCGAACCCGAACTCCGGTCCAGCGCATTGAAGCGGCGAGCGTCGACTGCGCACCGCGGCTTCGCCGGCGCTACGATCACGGGTTGAGAGCCCACCCCGACGAGGAAACGCCATGCAAGCTCGCGACGTGATGTCGACGCCGGTCATTTCCGTCACCGAGGAAACGTCGGTCGCCGACGTTGCCAGGCTGCTGCTGCGCCACGGGATCAGCGCCGTGCCGGTGCTCGGAACGGATGGGCGGCTGCTCGGCATCGTCAGCGAGGGCGATCTGGTCCGGCGCGTCGAGAGCGGTACCGAACGCGAGCCTTCGTGGTGGCTGCGCCTGTTCGGCGACACCGAGGAGCGGGTACGCGACTACGCGAAGACGCACGGCCGACGCGTTGCCGACGTGATGACTCGCAGCGTGACGACGGTGTCGGAGGAGGCGAGCCTTGCCGAGATCGCCGCGCTGCTCGAGCGCCACCGCATCAAGCGGGTGCCGGTGATGCGCGGCAGCGAGGTCGTCGGGATCGTGAGCCGCGCGAACCTGCTGCACGGGCTCGCGTCGTCGCCGGCACAGAGCCCGGCGAGCGCCGATGCGGGCGTCGGCGATCCGTTGCTGCGCACGCGCATCGACGAGGAGATGCGCCGTGCCGGACTGGATACGGCGTTCGTCAATGTCGTCGTCGCCGACGGCGTCGCCTGGCTGTGGGGTGCCGTGCGCTCGGAGGGCCAGCTCGATGCCGCACGCATCGCCGCCGAACGCGTGATGGGCAATGCTGCCGCCGTGCAAAACCGGTTGTCGGTGTTCCCGGCGTCGGTGCAGCGCGTGATGTGGGCGGAGTGAACGCAACGTCGGCGGCCCCTGCGCCCCGTGCGCCCGACTCCCCTTCCTTGGCGGGCTTGCTGTGAATCGCTGCGTTTTCCGCCGGGCAATTGTTTCCCCGGCCCGGAACGCTGTGCTTCGCAGCATTCCGGGAGGGGGCCGTTTCGGTGGGCAGGCGGCTCCTCTTGAAGCTCCGATTCCGTCGCCGCTGCGCCGAGCGGGTTAGGTCGCCTCGTGCGCCGAGCCCACTTCTCGTGCCGCTTGCGGCGGCTGTTCTTCGATCGGCTCCACGTGCGTCGTCAGCCGGCTGCCGGTGCGCCGGTGTACCTCGTTCTCGATCTCGTCCGTAAGGGCGTGCGCGCGCGCGACGCTCCACGATCCCGGCACCCACAGGTCGACGTTCGCGAAGCGCACCGGCCCCGAAACGCGCGTCTTGAGGTTCGCGAACCGGCACGGCGGCGGCGCGAGTTCGCGCAGTACGTTCTCGATGCGGGCGACGTCCTCGTCGTTCTGTGCACGATCCATCAGTCCGCCTACGGACCGGCGAAGCAGGTGCCACCCCTCGCGAAGGATGTTCAGCGCCACCGCCGCCGCTACCAGTGGGTCGATCCATCCGTAGCCGGTCGCGCTGGCCAGCCCCACGCCGACGATGACGCCCGCCGTCGTCCAGACGTCGGTCATCAGGTGGCGCGCATCCGCCTCGAGGGCGAGCGAGTGGTGGGCTCGGCCCACTTGCAGCAGCACGCGGGCGACGGCGAAATTGACGATGCTCGCGGCCACCGACAGCACGGTTCCGAGCCCGAGGTCTCCGAGTTCCTTCGGGTGGATGAGTCGCTCGACGGCGAAGAAGAGGATCACTGCCGCCGCGACGAAGATCATCGCGCCTTCGAGTGCCGACGAGAAGTATTCGGCCTTGCCGTGCCCGTACGGATGGTCGTCGTCGGCGGGCACGCGCGCGTACGAGACCATCGCCAGCGCGAAGCTGGCGGCAATCAGGTTGACGATCGATTCGGCGGCGTCCGACAGGTAGCCGACGGAGCCGGTGAGCCACCACGCGGCGGTCTTCAGTCCGATCGTGGCGACCGCGGCGAAAATCGAGAGCAGCAGCGCCTGCTGGGGCGTGAGGGTGCGCATGGGCTTCGGGACGAGGATAACCGGCGCGTGGCGCTTTGCGGCGCCGGCGTGCAGGCTACAATCGCGGGTTCGCGCCCGTAGCTCAGCGGATAGAGTACTGGCCTCCGAAGCCAGGGGTCGCTGGTTCGATCCCAGCCGGGCGCGCCACTCTTCGCCACGCGCACGAAACGCGTTCCCGCTGGACGCGGAAGGTTTTGCAGCGGGCCCGCGGCTTGCTACGGCGGTGCCAGTCCCATGAACGACTTCCACGCTGCCGGGGCCCCGGCGCTGCCCGCGCATGCCGACGTCGCAGCCCTCGGCGACGATCCGTTTCGCCTGCTCGTCGAAAGCGTCCAGGACTACGCGATCTTCCTGCTCGACGCCCACGGCCGCGTCGTCAGCTGGAATTCGGGCGCGCAGCGCATCAAGGGCTACGAGGCGCACGAGATCGTCGGGCGCTCGTTCGAGACCTTCTATCCGGACGAAGCGCTGCGCGCGCAGTGGCCCCAGCAGGAGTTGCGCGTTGCTACCGAGCAGGGCCGTTTCGAGGACGAGGGTTGGCGGTTGCGCAAGGACGGCAGCCGGTTCTGGGCCAGCGTCGTCATCACGGCGCTGCGCGACCGGAACGGCGTGCTGGTGGGCTTTGCCAAGGTCACCCGCGACCTCACCGAGCGCCGTCGACGTGAGGAAGAACTGCGCCGTCGCGAGGAGCAGGTCCGCCTGCTGGTCGACGCAGTCAAGGATTACGCGATCTTCCTCGTCGACGGCGAAGGCCGGGTGCGAACCTGGAACGCCGGGGCGACGGCGCTGACCGGCTTCGGCGTCGGCGACGTCCTCGATCGCGAACTCTCGTTCTTCTACGCCCCGGCGGAAGCCGCGGCCGGAGAGCCTGCCCGTGACCTGGCGCGCGCGCTCGAGGAAGGGCGCAGCGAGCGGGAGCGCTGGCACCTGCGCAAGGACGGCACGATGTTCTGGTCGGATACCGTGCTCACCCCGGTGTTCGATCGCACGGGCGAGTTGCGCGGCTATGCGCAGGTCGTGCGCGACCTTACCGATCCGCAGCGCCTGCTCGAGCTGGAGCATTCGAACCGGCGCATGAGCGAGTTCCTCGCCATGCTCGCCCACGAGTTGCGCAACCCCCTGGCGCCGATGCGCAATGCGGTCGACGTACTCGGCTCGCATCCGGCGTTTCCGCAGCCGCTTCATCGGGCGCGCGAGGCCCTCGATCGGCAGCTTCGCCAGCTCACGCGCCTGGTCGACGACCTGCTCGATGTCGGTCGGATCGCCACCGGAAAGGTGCGGCTCGAACGCCGCCCGCTCGATTACGGCGACGTCGTGCGCTCGACGGTCGAGTCGATCGCGCCGCTCGCGCAGGCGCGTCGCCATCGTCTGTCGCTGTCGCTGCCCGAAACGCCGATCCCGATGCTGGGCGACGCGACCCGGCTGGCGCAGTCGCTGCAGAACCTGCTGAGCAATGCCGTTCGCTACACGCCCGACGGCGGCGAGATCCGCGTCGAGGTGCGCGTCGAGGGCGAATGCAGCGTCACCTGCGTCGGCGACAACGGACGCGGCATTGCCCGGCACGAACTCGAGCGCATCTTCGAGCTCTTCATGCAGGCCGACGACGCCGCTGCGCCGGCCGGGCAGGGGCTGGGCATCGGGCTGAGCCTTGCCCGCACGCTCGTCGAGCAGCACGGCGGCACGTTGACCGCGGCAAGCGCCGGCCGCGGCCTGGGCAGCGTCTTCACGATGAGGTTGCCGGTGCGCGAAGTCCCGGCCACGACTGCACCCCCGGCGCCCGCGGTCGGCTCGACGACGTCGCCTGCGCGTCGAGTCCTCGTGATCGACGACAACCGCGATTCGGCCGACACGATGGTCCAGGTGCTGCAACTGCTCGGCCATGAGGCGCGTGGCGCCTATGGCGCCGACGAAGGCGTTCGCGTCGCCGAAGCGTTCCGGCCGGGAATCGTGCTTCTGGACCTGAACATGCCCGACGGAGACGGCTATTCGGTGATGCGCCGGTTGCGCGCGCAGGCGAGCGAGCCGCTGTACATCGCTGCGATGACCGGCTACGGACAGGCGAGCGACCGCCGCAGGACGCGCGAGGCCGGCTTCGAGGCGCATCTGACCAAGCCGGTAGACCCCGATCGGCTGCGCGACGTGCTGGCGCGGGCGGGCTGCGAGCGGCCCGGCTAGCCCGTCGTGCCGAGCGGCGCTATGCGCTCGCCTGCGCCGCCTGCGCGTGCGCCAACGGCAACTCGGTAGTTCGCTTGATCTCCTGCAGCACGACGCTCGATTCCACGCCGCGCACGCCCGGCACCCGCATCAGCCGGTGCAGCATGAACTGCGCGAACGCCGCGAGGTCGGCGGCGACGATGCGCAGCAGGTAGTCGTAGGGCCCGGTCACCGAGTAACACTCGAGTACCTCGGGGAGTAATTGCACCGCACGATTGAAGTCCTCGTTCTGCGCCTCGCCGTGGCGCTCGAGCGAGACGCGCGTGTAGGCGATCACGCTCAGCCCCAGTCGCGCCGGTCGTAGCAGCGTCACGCAGCGGTCGATCATGCCGGCTTCTTCGAGTCGCTGGATCCGGCGGCTGACCTGCGAGGCCGACAGGTGCACGCGCTCGCCGAGCGCGGGGTTCGTCTCGCGTCCGTCGCGTTGCAGTGCAGCGAGCAATTGAATGTCGATGCGATCGAGCGAAATCATCGATTCGGTCTCCCGGGCGACCGGCGACGCACGAATCGTGCGCGACACGCCGGTATTTGACGCAACATACGCGTGAAACGTGCGTCGTCAACCGAATAGCATTGCACGGATAAACGCTACCGTGCGGCCGCTCGGCCCCGCCCACTCATGAACGCGCCCGATCTTCCCGTCGCGGTGCGCTCCGCGCTCACCGGCTACCGACTCTCCGATGCGGTCTGCGCCAGCGCAGGGCGCGTGTTCGTCACCGGCACGCAGGCGCTGGTACGCCTGCCGTTGATGCAGCGCGCGCTCGATGCGGCGCGCGGTCTGGATACGGCCGGCTTCATCAGCGGCTATCGCGGCTCGCCGCTGGGCGCCTACGACCAGCAGTTGTGGAAGCATCGCGAGCGCCTCGACGATGCGCGCATCCGGTTCCTGGCTGCCGTGAACGAGGAGCTCGCCGCCACTGCGGTACTCGGCTCGCAGGAGGTCGAGAGCGATCCGGAACGCACCGTGCAGGGCGTGTTCGGCCTGTGGTACGGCAAGGGTCCGGGCGTCGATCGGGCGGGCGACGCGCTGAAGCACGGCAACGCGCGCGGCGCCTCGCCGCACGGCGGCGTGCTGGTCGTTGCCGGAGACGATCACGGGTGCGTGTCGTCGGCGTTCTCGCACCAGAGCGACTTTGCGATGAAGTCGTGGCGCATGCCGGTGCTCAGCCCCGCGAGCGTTGCCGAGTTGATCGAGTTCGGGCTGTACGGCTGGGCGCTGTCGCGTGCGTCCGGCGCCTGGGTGGGAATGAAGGCGATCTCCGAAGTCGTCGAGAGCGCCGCCAGCGTGGATCTCGATTCGATCCTCGCGGAAATCCCCGCACCGGTGCCCGAAGACTTCTTTGTCGCCGATCGCTCGCTCGGGCGCCTGCACCTGCGCCCCGACGAGATTCCCAGCCCGGCGATCGAGATGCGCATGCAGATGCGTCTCGATGCAGTGCGGGCGTTCGCTCGCCTTCGTTCGATCGATCGCATCGTCGCGGACTCCGCGCGCGCGCATGTGGGCATCGTCACTTGCGGCAAGGCGCATTGGGACCTGCTCGAGGCGCTGCGGCGCATCGAGCTGACGCTCGACGATCTCGCGCGCGCCGGGGTGCGCGTCTACAAGATCGGGCTCGCGTATCCGATCGAGCCTACGCGCGCGCTTGCCTTTGCCCGCGGCCTCGACGAGGTGCTCGTCGTCGAGGAGAAGGGTCCGGTCGTCGAGCAGCAGCTGCAGGCGTTGCTGTACAACGCGCCGCCCGGCGCGCGGCCGGCGATCCTCGGCAAGTGCGACGTCGCCGGCGCACCGCTGCTGTCGGAGGTCGGCGAACTGCGTCCGTCGCGCGTGCTGCCGGTGCTCGCCGACTGGCTCGCCCGCCATTCTTCGTCGCTCGATCGGCGCGACCGGATCGAGGCCTTCGTCCGCCCGCCGCTGCCGTCGAATGCGGCCGATGGCGTGCGCCGCATTCCGTTCTTCTGCTCTGGCTGCCCGCACAACACGTCCACGCGCGTGCCCGAAGGTTCGCGCGCGCAGTCGGGCATCGGTTGCCACGGAATGGCGATGTGGATGGACCGGTCCACCAGCGGGCTGCTGCAGATGGGCGGCGAGGGGGCCAACTGGGTCGCGCACGGCGCCTTCACGCGCACGAGCCATGTGTTCCAGAATCTCGGCGACGGAACGTATTTCCATTCGGGATCGCTCGCGATTCGCCAGGCCGTCGCCGCCGGCGCGAACGTCACCTACAAGATCCTGAACAACGACGCCGTGGCGATGACCGGCGGGCAGCATCCCGACGGCACCGTGAACTCGGCGTCGATCGCGCGACAGCTGCGCGCCGAAGGCGTCGAGCGCATCGCGCTCGTCTCCGACGATCCGCAGCCGCACCGGCGCAACGCATCGGCCTTTCCCGACGGCGTCACCTTCCACCATCGGCTCGAGCTGGACCAGGTGCAGCGCGAGTTGCGCGACACCCCCGGCGTGACGGCGCTCATCTACGACCAGGCCTGCGCCGCCGAGAAGCGGCGCCGGCGCAAGCGCAACGAATATCCCGATCCTCCGCGGCGCGTCTTCATCAACGAAGCGGTCTGCGAAGGCTGCGGCGACTGCAACGAGAAGTCGAACTGCCTGTCGGTGGTTCCCGTCGACACGCCCGACGGGCGCAAGCGGAGAATCGACCAGAACAGCTGCAACAAGGATTACCGCTGCGCCGACGGCTTCTGTCCGAGCTTCGTCTCGGTCGAAGGCGGCCAGCCGCGCCGGCGCGCGTCGGCGCTCGACCGCGTGCGCTTCGAGGCGCTCGTCGCGTCGCTGCCCGACGCCGCCCCTCCCGCCTGGGATGGCCCCTGCGACCTGCTCGTCACCGGCGTGGGCGGAACCGGCGTCGTGACCGTGGGTGCGGTGATCGCGATGGCCGCGCACCTCGAGGGCCGGCACGCGTCGGTGCTCGACTTCATGGGTTTTGCGCAGAAGGGCGGCAGCGTGCTGTCGCACGTACGGCTCGCCGTCGACGCAGGCGCGCTGAATCAGGTGCGCATCGATACGCAGCAGGCCGACGCGGTGCTCGCCTGCGATCCGGTGGTCGCCGCCGGCGACGACGCGCTGCAGTCGGTCAGTCACGGCCGTACGCGCATCGTCGTCAATCGACACCTGCTGCCGATGGCGATGCAGGTGACGCAGCCGGACGCGAAGGTTCCGGTCGATGCGCTGCTGGCCAAGCTGCGGGCAGCGGCCGGCGACGACCATGTCGCCGTGTTCAATGCGCAGGCGCTCGCCCGGCGGGCCATGGGCGACACGATGGGCGCGAACATCCTGATGCTCGGCTACGCCTGGCAATCCGGTCTTGTTCCGGTCTCGAGCGCCGCGATCGAACGCGCCATCGAGCTGAACGGGGTGTCGATCGAGGCGAACCACCTGGCTTTTCGCCTGGGACGCGCAGCGGCGCACGACGCTGCCGCGCTCGAGACGTTGCTTGCCGCGAGCCAGGCTCCGAAGGCGGTAGCCGAGGAATCGCTGGCCGAACTGGTCGACCGGCTCGAGCGCCGATTGCGCGACTGGCAGGACGAGCGCCACGCGATGCGCCTGCGCGAACTGGTGATGCGCGTCGAGGCCGCCGAGCGACCGTTGCGCGGTGCCGGCGAACGGCTGGAGTTTACCGAAACGGTGGCGCGGACCTTCGCGAAGCTGTTCGCCTACAAGGACGAATACGAGGTCGCGCGCCTGTACACGACCGAGGAGTTCCGCCGCTCGCTCGAAGCACAGTTCGAAGGGGAGTACTCGCTGAGCGTGCAGATGGCTCCGCCGCTCCTGGCGCGGCGCGGCCCCGACGGCCTGCCGCGCAAGATGCGTTTCGGTCCGTGGGTGTTTCCGGTGCTGCGCGCGCTGGCTTCCCTTCGCAGGTTGCGCGGCACGCCTTTCGACGTCTTCGGCTACACGCTGGAGCGGCGCATCGAGCGCGCGCTTTCGCGCGACTACGAGGCGCTGATCGAGCAGTTGCTTGCTCGGCTCGACGCGACAACGCTGGCATCGGCCTGCGCGCTGGCCGCGACGCCCGACGCGATCCGCGGCTACGGGCACGTCAAGATGCGGCATCTCGTGCAAGCGAAAAGGCGAGAGTGGGCGCTTGCCCACGCGATGGGCTTCGATGCTCCGACTTCGAAGCTGGTACGACGAGCCGTCGAGCAGGCGGCTGCGCCGCAGGCTGCGCCGGTCGCCGTGGCGGTACAGCGCGCCCGCTAGGAATCCCCGCGCTCGGGCTCGGGCGGGCGGGTAGCCCGCGCCGCGCGTGAAGCCGACGCCCTGCCGCCGAGCCGGTCCTACAATCGGGCGACCCTCTCCTGCTGTAGTCGCCCATGCAACCAGACCGATTCGCCACGCGCCTGGCCGAGGCCGGCCGCGAAGGCGAAGCGACGTTCGTCGCCGCCAACGTGGGCGTGCATCGCGCCTCCACGGTGCTGTTCGACACGCTCGCGGCCACCGATGCCGCGGCGGCTGCCGTCGCCGAGGGTCGGCCGCGCGCCACCACCTACGGGACCGTGGGTACGCCGACGACGATGGCGCTGATGGACGCGCTGTGCGAGATCGAGGGGGGCGGACACGACGTGCGTGCGAGCCTGACGCCGTCGGGCCTGGCCGCGATCACGACCGCGCTGCTGGCGATGCTCGCGCCGGGCGACCACGTGCTCGTCGCCGATTCTTCGTACGGCCCGACGCGTGTTTTCTGCGACGGGATGCTCGCGCGCATGGGGGTGCAGACGACGTATTACGACCCGACCGTCGGCGCAGCGATCGAAGCGTTGCTTCGACCCGAGACGAAGCTGATCTGGCTGGAGAGCCCGGGCAGCTACACCTTCGAGGTGCAGGACGTGCCCGCGATCTGCGCGATCGCGCGCGAGCGCGGGATCGCGACGATGATCGACAACACGTGGGCGTCGCCGGTGTTCGCGCGGCCCTTCGACTGGGGCGTCGACGCGTCGGTGCTCGCGCTGACGAAGTACTGGGGAGGCCACTCCGACGTGCTGATGGGCGCA
This sequence comes from Pseudomonadota bacterium, assembly GCA_023389055.1. Lineage (GTDB taxonomy): Bacteria > Pseudomonadota > Gammaproteobacteria > Burkholderiales > Burkholderiaceae_E > Zeimonas. Next base: position 25,172 of record JAEWFA010000046.1, read on the forward strand.
GTCGTCGTGCGCGAGACGCTGTGGCCGAAGCTGTGGAGCGCCGTGCGCCAGCTCGGGCAATGCGCGAGCGGCGACGACGCGTACCTGGTGCTGCGTGGCCTGCGCAGTGTCGATGCACGGATGCGGCGCCACGAGGCCAACGCGATCGAGGTCGCGCGCTGGCTCGAGGCGCGCGACGAGGTCGCAGGCGTTCTGTACCCGGCCTTGCCGTCGCACCCTCAGCACGCACTGTGGCGGCGCGATTTCTCGGGTGCGAGCGGGCTGTTCTCGTTCGCGCTCGATCGCGCGCTCCTGGCGCGCGAGCGCGCGCCGGAGCACACGCGCGAGCCCGAGCGCACGCGCGAGCCCGAGCGCACGCGCGAGCGCTCAGCGCTTGCCGCGTTGTGCGAGCGGCGGCGTCATTTCGCCATCGGATATTCGTGGGGGGGCTTCGAAAGCCTGGTCATGCCGGCGCGCATCGACCGGATGCGCAGTGCGAAGCCGTGGGACGGCGGGCCGCTGGTGCGGCTTCACGTCGGGCTGGAGGATCCCGCCGACCTGATCGCCGATCTCGCCGACGGCTTCGACGCGATGCATCGAGCGCTCGGCGGCTGACCGCCCGTCTACGCGGTGTCGCTTCCTCGCTGGCGGAACCACCGTCGTCGCGGCTCGCGACCGCTGGCGAGATAGTCGAGCACCCCCCGGTCGTGCAGACCGATGTCGATGTATCGACGCGCCGCCGCGGTGCCGGCGAACAGCAGCTCGTCGCCCTCCGACGGCGTCCAGTCGTCGCCGGGCAGCAAGTTTTCCCGCCCTGCGCGCAACGCGAGCAGCGCGACCGCCTGGACGCGCTCGCTGCGGTCGTGCGGGTCGCGAAGCAGGTCGCCGAGCCGCAGCGCGGCCGTATTCGCCCCGCCGCGCTCGCAGACCGCCGGCGCGTGCTCGCGATCGATGCGCACCTCCCAGGTGGTCGGAGAATCCCTGCCGCTGGCGTCGCGCAGCCGATGGATGACCTCGTCGGCCCACGCGTCGGTCTGCCGGCGCACGTGTCCGAGGAAGCGCAGCAGCAGCGGCGACGTGAGCAGCGCGACGCATTCGTCGGCGATGATCTCGCTCGGACGCATCACCAGGTCGGCGTGGAAGTGCTCGAAGAGCACCGCGTTGTCGGCCTCGTTCTGCCGCAGGACGACGAACAGCGACGGATTGATCGACTGCGCCAGACGCGCGATGGCGAGGTTGCGAAGGTCGCTCGCCGTGCCGACGACGATCGCCTGCGCAGTGGCGATCCCCGCGCGCTCGAGCGTTTCGCGCCGCGTTCCGTCTCCGACGATCACATCGAATCCGGCCGCCGCGCCTGCTTCGGCCGACGGCTCGACGACGCGCACTTCGGAGCCGCGCTCGCGCAACCGATGCGCGACGGCGCGACCGAAGCGCCCGTAGCCGCAGACGATCCACGCACCGGCCGGCGGGGCCAGTTCGCCCGGTAGCGGCGTCCCCCGCAGCGCGGTCAGCCAGTCGAACAGCCGATAGCAGCCCGGCGCGCGCAACGCCATCGCGAGCTGATCGGCGAACGCGACGAAGGGGTCGACGATGCGCGGCTTGCCCGAGGCCTGCATCAGCGTCGCCGTTTCCATCGTGTGCGAGCGCGCGATCATCGTCGCGCGCGGGTTCAGCAGCGATGCGGTGATCACCGCGGCGACGTTCGCCGCATCGTCGTTCGTCAGCGCGAGCACCGCGCGGCAGCAGGGGTGGCGCAGGCCTGCGCGCACCAGCGCCTGCGGCCGGCTGGCGTCGTCCTGGATGGCGATGACATCGTGCCGGAAGTCCTCGAGCTCGAGCGCCTGCAGTCGCGCCGCGTCGATCTCGACGACGACGAAGCGCATGCCGAGCCGATCGAAGATGCGGGTAAGCCGCAGTCCGGTGTCGCCGCAGCCGAGCACGAGCAGGAAGGGCTCGGCGATTCGCCGCACGCGGCGCTCGAAGCGGATCGCGGCCAGCGCGCGCAGGAACGAGCCGTCCTGCACCGCGGCGAGCACCGTGAGCAGCGTGTAGGTCCACGCGACGACCGACAGGTAGATGACGACGGTCGCCCACATGCGCTGCGCGTCGGAGAACGCCACCGGCACCTCGCCGAAGCCGATCGTCGTCGCGGTGTAGGTCACGAAATAGAACGCGTGGAAGAAGCTCAGCGGCGCGCTCGGCCGGCCTTGCGCGTCGACGCCGGGGACGATCGTGAATCCGGCCACTGCGATGGCGAACACCACGGTGACGAGCAGCAGCGGAACGCGCAGCCGGCGCAGCAGCAGGTGAAGCACGCTCGCGTGCGGCAGCGAACCGCCGCGCCCGGGCGCCGCAGCCGGCTGCCGTGCAGGCGACGCCGGGGGCGTTTCGCTGGGCGCATCGCTCGTCATTCGCTTTCCCGGCCCGTCCGGCCGTCAGCGTCGGAAAGTCAGCGTCTCGGTGACGAGCAGCACCACCGACACGACGTTGGCCAGCAGCGCGCCGGCGGCCAGCGAGACGACGCTCGCGACGACCTCCGTTTCGGCGTGCCCCGCCTGTACGTGCGCGCCCCAGGCCCAGACGATGGCGGCGATCACGAGTTGCACGTCGGCGACCAGGCTCGACGCGAGGTGGATCGCGCCCAGTTGCGTTCGATCGCCCAGCTTCAGGATCGTGGCGATGACGTTCACGACGATCGCGGCGAACAGCTCGCTGACCTCGTGGTGTGCGGCCACGTCGATGTCGCCGTAGACGAAGCCGAAGTTCAGCGTCGCCGCCAGCAGGATGAAAAAGCCGAAGACGACCTTGCTCGTGTTCATCGCCGCACGAGCATACCCGCGCCGATCGACGCCTGCCTACAATGACGTGACATCGATCGACGCCGGGGCAGCGGTCTTCGTGCGTTGCGTCCGGACATTTTGCTGGAGACCCGCATGCCTACGCACCCGAATCCGTACCGACAGGGTCTGGACCGCAACCCGGCGAATTACGCGCCGCTGTCTCCCGTGAGCCTGGTTGCGTGGGTGGCCGATGTATTCCCCGAACGCTGTGCGGCCATTCACGGCAGCCAGCGCCATACCTGGTCGCAGATGCTCGATCGCGCGCGCCGACTCGCATCGGTGCTCGCGGCGCGCGACATCGGCACGGGCGACACGGTGTCGGTGCTGTTGCCGAACACCCCGCCGATGCTCGATGCGCATTTCGGCGTTCCGATGACCGGAGCCGTGCTGAACACGATCAACACGCGGCTCGACGCGTCGACCGTCGCGTTCCAGTTGCGCCACTCGGGCGCGAAGGTGCTCGTCGTCGACCGGGAGTTCGCGCCGGTCGCGAGCGACGCGCTTGCGCTGCTGGAGGACGAGGGACGGCAGCGACCCTTCGTCGTCGACGTCGACGATCCCGCCCACGAGGGCGCCGGCGATCCGATCGGCGAGATCGACTACGAAGCGTGGCTCGCGTCCGGGGATCCGTCGCATCCGTGCAGCCTTCCCGAGGACGAATGGGACGCGATCGGGCTGAACTACACGTCGGGCACCACGGGCGATCCGAAGGGCGTCGTCGTGCATCACCGCGGCGCGTACCTGAACGCGGTCGGCAACGTGCTCGCCTGGGCGCTGCCGCGTCACCCGGTCTACCTGTGGACGTTGCCGATGTTCCATTGCAACGGCTGGTGCTTTCCGTGGACGCTGGCGGCGGTGGCGGGCACGAACGTCTGCCTGCGCCGCGTCGACGCGAAGACGATCCTGGATCTCGTGCGCCAGCAGCGCGTCACGCATTACTGCGGCGCGCCGATCGTGCACAGCACGCTGATCGACGCGCCCGCCGAATGGAAGAAAGGCATCGACTGGCCGGTGCGCGCGATGGTCGCCGGAGCGGCGCCGCCGGCGTCGATGATCGAAGGCATGGAGCGCATGGGCTGGGAGGTCACGCACGTCTACGGACTCACCGAGGTGTACGGACCGGCTTCGGTGTGCGTGAAGCGCGACGCCTGGAACGAGCTCGACCTTGCCGGACGCGTCGAGCGCAACGCGCGCCAGGGGGTGCGCTACCAGGTGCAGGAAGGCCTTGCCGTCGTCGATCCGAAGACGATGCAGCCGGTCCCGAGCGACGCCGAGACGATGGGCGAGGTGGTGTTTCGCGGCAACATCGTGATGAAGGGCTACCTGAAGAACGAGAAGGCCACCGCAGAGGCGTTCGCGGGAGGCTGGTTCCACACGGGCGATCTGGGCGTCGTCCATCCCGACGGCTACGTGAAGCTGAAGGATCGCGCGAAGGACGTGATCATCTCGGGCGGCGAGAACATCAGCTCGATCGAGGTCGAGGATGCGCTGTACAAGCACCCGGCCGTGCTGGCGTGCGCGGTAGTCGCGAAGCCTGATGCGCGATGGGGCGAGACGCCGCTGGCTTTCGTCGAACTGCGCGCAGAGCGCGTGCCGCGCGACGAGGCCGAGACGAAGGCGCTCTCCGACGAGTTGATCGAGCATTGCCGCGCACATCTGGCGCGCTACAAGGTGCCGCGCGAAGTGCGCTTCGGGCCGGTGCCGAAGACGTCCACCGGCAAGATCCAGAAACACATGCTGCGCGCGCAGGCGAAATCGGCGGCGGCGATCGGGTGATTCGAGGAAGGCAAGGGGGAAGGGAGGAGCGTCAGTCGATGATGCGCCAGCCGCGGGGCGTCCACAGCTCGGCGGCGAGCATGGGTTCGGAGGCCTTCGCGACGACGATGCGTGGGTCGTCGAGCAGCGCGGACGGTAGCGCCGGCAGGTCCGGGCCGACGATGCGAAGGCTGCGCAGCATGACGCCCGAGGCCGGCAGCGTATCGACCGGGTGACGAACAGGGCTCGCTCCTCCGGCCCACTCGATCCGCGTCGGTTGCAGTCGACGCCATTCCGACCATCGGCGGGCGGCGGCGTCCGCGTCGATCGGCATCTCGATGCGCCACGACAGCGCGCCGCGCGTCATCGCTTCGATCCGAAGATCGTCGGCGGACGGCGATTCGAGCGATGCGACCCGACAGACGAAGTGCACGAGACGCGGCCGCTCGACGAGACGCCTGCGCAACGTCGGGTCGTCGAGTCCGAAAGGACGCGGCAATGCCGGTTCGGACTGCGAGGGATCGGCGGCGATCAGCTCGAGGTAGGTGCGCGGGTCCAGGCGCAGCACGCCATTGTGGGTGCCCCAACCCGGATGGCGGCCCCCCGTGGCCGAACCCACTCCCGCCATTGCGCGCAGCCACTCGTTCCCCTGCTCGAGCGTCCGGCAGGCGATGACCAGGTGATCGAGTTCGACGGCGGCTTCGAGCTTCAGCGTCATCCGCGGCGGCAGCCCGCGCGAGGCGGCCAGTACAATCGCGGTCCATGTTACCCGAGCAGAAGTCGCGCATCGCCGAATCGCTGCGCGTGGCGGCGCAGCGCGTGATCGAGCAGGCAGGCGTCGACGTCGACACGCCGACGGTCGAGCTCGACCGCCCGAAGCAGCCCGAGCACGGCGACCTCGCCTCGAACCTGGCGCTGCAACTCGCTCGGCCGCTGAAGGCGAAGCCGCGCGAGATCGCCGAGCGCCTGAAGGACGCGCTCGAGGCGCTCGATCGCGAAGGGGCGGACGCGGCCGCGTTGATCGAGTCGATCGAGATTGCCGGGCCGGGTTTCCTGAACCTGAGGGTGCGCGCCGATGCGAAGCGCGCCGCGATCGTTCGTGCGATCGCCGACGGCGCAGGCTTCGGCCGCGGGAATCGCGGCGAAGACCGCGCGGTGCTCGTCGAATTCGTCTCGGCAAATCCCACCGGGCCGCTGCACGTCGGCCACGGGCGGCAGGGGGCGCTGGGCGACGCGCTGTCGGCGTTGCTCGAAGCCGACGGCTGGCGCGTCAGTCGCGAGTTCTACTACAACGACGCCGGCGCGCAGATCGAGAACCTCGCGCGCTCGGTGCAGGCGCGCGCGCGCGGCATCGAGCCCGACGACCCCCGGTTCCCGGCCGACGGCTATCGCGGAGAGTACATCCGCGATATCGCCGCCGATTACGTCGCGGGCGAGAGCGTTTCGGCCGAGCAGGTGGAAACGGTTCGAGGCGCAGGCGACCCCGACGACCTCGAGGCCATCCGACGCTTCGCCGTCGCCTACCTCAGGCACGAGCAGGACATCGACCTGCGCGCCTTCGGCGTTCGCTTCGATCGCCACTACCTCGAGTCGTCGTTGTATGCCGACGGCCGCGTGCAGGCCGTCGTCGACGCTTTGCGGCAGTCGGGGCACACCTACGAGGACGAGGGCGCGCTGTGGCTGCGCACCACCGCGTTCGGCGACGACAAGGACCGCGTGATGCGCAAGTCCGACGGCGCGTTCACGTATTTCGTGCCCGACGTCGCGTACCACGTCGTCAAGTGGGAGCGCGGCTTCGCGCGTGCGATCAACGTGCAGGGCTCCGACCACCACGGGACCGTCGCGCGCGTGCGCGCCGGACTGCAGGCGCTGGGCATCGGCATTCCGCCGGGCTATCCCGACTACGTGATGCACAAGATGGTCACGGTGATGCGCGGCGGCGAGGAGGTGAAGATCTCCAAGCGCGCCGGCTCCTACGTGACGCTGCGGGACCTGATCCAGTGGACGGGCGAGGTCCCGCAGGACGACGGCAGCGTTCGCGTCGACGAGCAGCGCGGCCGCGACGCGGTGCGCTTCTTCCTGATCTCGCGCAAGGCCGACAGCGAGTTCGTCTTCGACGTCGACCTGGCGCTGGCGCGCACCGACGAGAATCCCGTCTACTACATCCAGTACGCGCACGCCCGCATCTGCTCGGTGCTCGCGCAATGGGGCGGCGAGGCGGATGCACTGGCGCGCTCGGCCGCCGCCGGCGGCGTCGCGCTCGACGCGTTGAGCAGCGCGCGCGAGTTCTCGCTGTGCGCGCGGATCGCTTCGTTCCCGCAGGCGCTGCAGGCCGCGGTGGACGAGCTCGCGCCGCACGCGATCGCTTTCTATCTCAAGGACTTAGCAGCCGAACTTCACTCTTACTATAATGCCGAACGGGTGCTCGTCGACGACGAGCCGACGCGGCTCGCCCGTCTGGCGCTGCTGCTGGCCGTGCGGCAGGTGTTTCGTAACGGCCTGGCGCTGCTCGGCGTGTCGGCTCCCGAGAGGATGTAAATGGTGGATCGCGTCGTTCGTCCGGGTTCTGTACGCCGCATGCGCGGCGGGACGCTGCTCGGTTTCCTGGTCGGGTTGATCGCCGGACTGTCCATCGCCGTCGTCGTTGCGATGATCGTCACGCGCGCGCCGGTGCCGTTCGTCGACAAGAGCAACCGCAACGCCGAGCCGGCGCTCGAGCCGAAGTCGCTGTCGGAGGCGCCGGATCCCAACGTTCCGCTGCACGCGAAGGCGCGTCCGGTCGCAGGAGCGACTGCCCCTTCCGCTGCTCCGGCGACGGTCGCGACGCCGGCCATCTCCCCGACGCCGTCGGCGCCGATCGTCGCCTCGGCGCCCGCAAGCGTCGCGCCGGGTTCTTCGCCGGGCGCTGCGGCCGATTCGCAGGGCGACGCAAGCTACCTGTTGCAGGCCGGCGCCTTCCGCTCGTCGTCGGAGGCCGAGAGCATGAAGGCGCGGCTCGCGCTGATCGGCTTCGAGGCGCGCGTGCTCGACGCGCAGGTCAACGGCCAGACGCTGTATCGTGTCCGCGTCGGACCCTACGCGCAGCTCGATTCGATGAATCGCGCCCGGGCACGGCTGGCCGAGAACGGCATCGAGGCCTCGGTGGTCCGGCAGCGATGAAAACCCGCGCGCCGCGTCCCACGCGTCGCGCGTCAATTTTTCGGGACGCTACATGATCGATGCTCGCAGACGAACCCTGATCTCCGCCGGCGCGGCACTGGCCGGCGTCGCTGCACTGCCCGCTGCGCAGGCGCAGCCCGCGCCGGTGCAGGGGCGCGACTATCGTCTGGTTTCGCCGCCGCAGCCCACCGAAGCAGCGGCGGGCAAGATCGAGGTCATCGAGTTCTTCTGGTACGGCTGCCCGCACTGCAATGCACTGGAGCCGCTGCTGAAGCAGTGGTTGGCGAAGCTGCCGTCCGACGTCTTCTTCAAGCGCGTGCACGTCCCGTTCGGCGACCGGCGCCATCAGCAGCTGTACTACACGCTGGAATCGATGGGCGTTGCGGAGAAGGCCGACGACGCCGTCTTCCGCGCGATCCATGTCGACGGCAACCGGATGGACACGCCGGAGAAGATGATCGACGTGCTGTCGAAGCACGGCGTCGACAAGGACAAGTTCCTCGACACGTGGAAATCGTTCGCCGTGCGCACGAAGATGTCGCGCGGCGCGCAGCTCACGCAGGCCTACGGCGTCGACGGCGTTCCGGCGATGGCGGTCGCCGGCAAGTACTACACGGCGCCGAGCCTCGTCGGGTCGAACGTCGGAGCCCTGCGCGTCATCGACTGGCTGGTGCAGAAGGAGCGCCAGGCCGGCAAGTAGAAGGGCCGTGCCCGGTCGCGCGGCAGCGGGGGAAGGCGCGATGCGCATCGTGTCGCTCGTGCCCAGTCTCACCGAGCTGCTGTGCCAGCTCGGGCTGCGCGAGCATCTCGTCGGCCGCACCGGCTTTTGCATCCATCCGCGTGAAGCGCTGCGCGACGTGCCACGCGTCGGCGGCACGAAGGACGTCGACGTGGAGCGCGTTCGCGCGCTGGCGCCCACGCACGTCGTCGTCAACGTCGACGAGAACGAGAAGCCCGTCGTCGAACGCATCGCGGAATTCGTTCGCGAGATCGTCGTCACGCATCCGATCACCGTCGACGACAATCTCGCGCTGATCGAGTCCTTCGGCGAGCGCTTCGGTGTGCGCGACGTCGCGCAACGAATCGCCGAGCGGCAGCGCGACGCGGTGCACCGCTTGCGCACGCGCCGCTTCACCCCGGTCGACGTCCTCTACCTGATCTGGAAGGATCCGTGGATGAGCATCGGGCGCGAGACGTTCATTGCGCACATGCTCGGCGCGGTGGGGCTGCATTCGGTCGTCGCCGACGAGCAGCCGCGCTACCCGGTGGTCGACGATCCGTCGCTCGACGCGCGCGGTGCGCGGGTCGTGCTGCTGTCCTCCGAGCCCTATCGATTCGGCGAACGGCATCGGGCGGCGCTGCAGCGCGCGAGCGGGCGCCGCTCGCCCTCGCCCATATTTGCGACGATCGACGGCGAGATGACGTCGTGGTACGGCACGCGGGCCATCGACGGCCTGCACTACCTGCTGGGCTGGCGTGATGCGTTCGAGCGCGCGCTCGACGCCGGGCAGTCGAGGAAGGAGGAAGGCGAATGAGCGCTTCGAGTCTCGCGATGCGGATCGTCCTCGTGTCGTTGCTGGTGGCGCTCGGCGCCTGCTCTACGTCGAAAGGGACGCGGACGGCGTCGGGCGTCGACGGTGCCGCGCGCGCAGGCGGCTACTACCTCGACGACGGCCCCGGGAAACTGTCGCCGGCCGACGTCGCGGCGATTCCCGATGCGGTTCCTCGCGCCGAACCGGTGCTGCTGCGCACCTCCAGGCCGTACACCGTGTTCGGCCGGACGTACACGCCGATGAACGCGCTCGCGCCGTATCGCGAGCGCGGCGTCGCCTCGTGGTACGGCAAGCGCTACCACGGCAAGCCGACCTCGAGCGGCGAGCCCTACGACATGTACGCGATGACGGCGGCGCATCCGACGCTGCCGATCCCGAGCTACGTGCGGGTGACGCGCACGGGCACGGGTCGAAGCGTCGTCGTTCGCGTCAACGATCGCGGGCCGTTCCTGCAGAACCGGTTGATCGACCTTTCCTATACGGCGGCCGCGAAGCTCGGCTTCGTCGAGATGGGCAGTGCGGAGGTCGACGTCGAGGCGGTCACGCAGTTCGATGCGCCGGTGCTGGTGGCGCTGGGCGGCGCGGGTGGTGCGCAAGTCGGCAACGAAGCGCAGGCGCAGCCCGCTGCGGCGGTTGCGGCGGCAGCTTCGACGGCGGCTGCGCCGTCGGCGGCAGCGGTACCTGCGAGGGATGCGCCGATAGGCGTGCCGGTGCTCGCCTCGGGCGCAGTGCCGGGGGCAGAGCCCCGTGCCGCGCCGGCTGCAGCGCCGGCTGCCGCGCCGGCTGCCGCGCCGGCTGCCGCGCCGGCACTGGCGTCGGCATCAGGAGAATCGCCGCGTCGACTCGTCGTCGAGACGAGTTTTGCCGCGGATCGTGCGCAGCAAGGTGGGCCGTCGCCGCTCTCCGAAGCGAGTGCTTCCCTTGCAGTGCGACCGGCGCTCGCCGCTGCGGCCCCTGCGGCTCCGGAAGCGGCACCGGTCGCGGCGATCGCTGCAGCATCGGCTGCTGCGGCGGTATCCGGCAGCACTCGCGCCCAACCTCCCGGCTTCTGGTTGCAGCTCGGCGCCTTCGCCTCGGCCGACGCTGCCCGCGCGGCGCTCGAACGACTGCAGCGCGAACTGGCGTGGCTCGGCGCGCAGCTCGACGTGCGGCGTGAAGGACAGTGGTTCAAGGTGCAGGCAGGGCCCTGGCCGCAGCGAGAGCACGCGCTGGACGCGGCCGCGCGTGTGCGCGGTGCGACGGCGCTGCGGCCGTTCACGATCTTTCGTTGAGGGGCCGGGAACCGGGCGGCTCGGTCGGTTTTTGTTCGTGCCAGCGAACGCGCGCAAATCGCGCGTGTTGCGTCGTCGTGGGGGCGGCGCGGCAGAAAATGCGCGCAAAACGTGCATTCGGCGTGCGCTGAATCGGCCACAGCGGAAAACGCCCGAAGAACGCGCGTTTCTGCGGTTCGTTACCGCCAGGGCGCTCGGTTCGCCGCCGTCGCGCCGCTTGCGCGACGCGCTACCCGGCGTCGTCCTGCTTTTCGCCCGCTTCGCCCGCCTCCCCCGTGCCCTCCGCTTCGCCTGTCTCGCCCGCGCCCACGTCCGCGCCCACCGTGTCTGCCGCCGCCAGCGCCATCGCATACAGCTGTCGACGCGGCAACTTCGTCACCCGGGCCGCCAGCCGCACGGCGCGGCTGAGCGGCATCTCGGCGAGCAGCTCCGAAAGCAGCGCACCGACGTCGATCTCCGCCGCGCTCGACGCCGACGCGTCGTCCTGTCCCGCGGTCTTCGACGCCGGCGCGACGACCAGCACGTACTCGCCGCGCAGACGGTTCTCGTCGGCTTCGACCCACGCGAGCGCGTCGCCGACGTCGCAGACGTGGATCTCCTCGAAGCGCTTGGTGAGCTCACGGCCGATCGCGATGCGCCGTGCGGTGCCGGCCACGCGCGCGAGCGCCGACAGCGTCTGCGTGATGCGGTGCGGCGCTTCGAACAGCACGTACGGGTGCCGCATCTGCGCGAGTTGCGCGAGGCGGGCGTCGCGAGCCTTGCCGCGCGCCGGCAGGAATCCCTCGAAGTGAAAGGGTCCTTCGACGAGGCCGCTCGCCGCGACCAGCGCGAGCGGTGCCGACGGCCCCGGGATGGGAACGACGCGGTGGCCGGCGGCGCGCACCTCGTCGACGATGCGCGCGCCGGGGTCGCTGACTGCGGGCGTTCCCGCGTCGCTCACCAGCGCGACGGTGCGTCCCTCGGCGAGCGCCTGGACGATGCGCTGCGCGGCAGCGCGTTCGTTGTGTCGATGCGCGGGCATCGTTTTCGGATGCGCGCCGAGATGCTCGAGCAGCACCCGCGTCGTGCGCGTGTCTTCGGCGGCTACCAGATCGACGGCGCGCAGTACATCGGCCGCACGGCCTCCGATATCCGACAGATGTCCGATCGGCGTGGCCACTACATATAATGAGCCCGGCTCGACGCCGCCCGTCGAACCGCTCATCGAATCGCTGCGCTGATGTCCGACACGTCGACTTTCCCGAGATATTCGCGGCGTTCCGCGTTGCGCGCGCTGCTTGGCGGGGCGGCGCTCGCCGCGCCCGCATTCTCTGCGCTCGCGCAGCGCGAGACAAGCACGGAGGAACCGGAAGGCCGGGGCGTTGCATCGCCCGAGCGCCAGCGTTTCGGCGCGGGTCCGATCGGTATCGCGCTGTTCGTGCCGCCCGCCGACGGAATCTACCGGCGCGCGACCGCTGCGCTCGTCGACGGCGTGCGCGCGGCGCACTCGCGCGACGGTGCCGGCATCACGGTCGAGGTTGCCGAGGTCGACGTCGACCTGATCGCGCTGCGCGGGCTGTACGACGAGCTGTTGCAGCGCGGCTTCTCGATGGTGATCGGGCCTCTCACCCGCGACGTAGTCGCGCTCGTCGCCGACGCCGGCGCACCGCCCGTGTTCACGCTCGCGCTGAACCAGAGCGAGGGTCATTCGCTGCCGCCGAACATGCTGTCGCTCGGGCTGTCGATCGAGTCGGAGGCGCGCCAGGCCGCCGCGATCGCCTACGACGAGGCCGCGCTCGTCGCGCCGCGCCCGCGCGCTGCGCTCGTGCAGGACGACACGGCACTGGGCGCGCGCAGCGCTGCGGCCTTCGCCGAGCGCTGGCGCAGTCGCGGCGGCGACGTGTACGACCCGATCGAAGTGACGACCACGAGCTCGAGCCGTATCCGTTCGAAGCTCACGCCGCTGCGCGCCGACGTCACTTTCGTTGCCGGCCAGCCGGTGCTCGCGCAAGCCGTGCGCGTCGCGCTCGGTGCGCGCGCCGTCATCTATGGCACCTCGCGGCTCAACACCGGCGCGGTGCTCACCGGGCAGGCGGGCGGCGTTCCGTTTCCGATTCGCTCGCCGGAACTCGACGGCGTGCGCCTGATCGATCTTCCGTGGCGCGTGCAACCCGACGCGCCGGCGGTAATGGCGTATCCGCGCCCCGCCGACATGAATCTCGAGGTGCAGAAGCTGTATGCGCTCGGAATCGATGCGTTCCGGATCGCGCGGCTGCTCGTCGATCGGGCTCCCGTCATCGACCTCGACGGCGTTACCGGACGACTGCGTCTGTCCGCAGACGGCACGACGATCACGCGCGAAGGCGTGCTGGTCGAATATCGAGACGGCGTTCTCGTCCCGGTTACGCCGCCGTGACGCGTCGCTCGCCGACGCAGGCGCGAGGCGACGCAGCCGAGGAACGCGCGCTCGCGTTCCTCGTCGGCGAAGGGCTGGCGCTGGTCGAACGCAACGTCGCGAGCCGGCTCGGGGAGATCGACCTCGTCATGCGCGACGCGGCAGACATCGTCTTCGTCGAGGTGCGTGCACGCGCAGGCGGCGACTTCGGCGGTGCCGCGGCATCGGTCGACGCCGCCAAGCAACGGCGTCTCCAACGCGAAGCGCAACGCTGGATGAACCGGCGCTTCGGCGATCGCTGGCCGCCGTGCCGCTTCGATGTCTGTGCCTTCGAAGGCGCGCGTCTGGACTGGATCCGCGGCGCCTTCTGATGCCCGCGCGACGTGGCCCGGGCGGCGCGGTGAACTGACCGTGCGTCGCGGCCGCGACGGAGGGCTCGCTCACATCGCACCGTATAATCGCCGCGACGTTTCCAGCCCCTTGTCGCAGCGCGTGGCCACGCGCGAGGCGGCCCGCGAATGAGCCTCGACGATCGCATCCGCAAGCAGTTCGAAGAGAGTGCCGAGCTAAAGCGCGACGCGGTCCGGGTGCTCGCGGGGCCGATTGCGACGGCCGTCGAGCGGATCACTGCGGCGCTCGCCTCCGATCGCAAGCTTCTCGTCTGCGGCAACGGCGGATCGGCGGCCGACAGCCAGCACCTGGCCGCCGAACTCGTCGGACGCTACGAGCGCGAGCGGCCCGAACTCGCCGCCATCGCGCTCACCACCGACACGTCGATCCTCACGGCGGTGGCGAACGACTACGCGTTCGAGCAGGTCTTCGCGCGGCAGGTGCGCGCGCTGGGCCGCGAAGGCGACGTGCTCGTTGCCATCTCCACGAGCGGCAGTTCGCCGAACGTCCTCGCTGCAGTCGAGGCCGCTCGCGAACGCGATCTCGTCGTCATCGCGCTCACCGGTCGTGGCGGCGGGCAAATGGCGGCGCTGCTCGGCGACCAGGACGTCCATCTGTGCGTACCGCATCAACGCACGTCACGAATCCAGGAAGTACACCTGCTGATCCTTCATTGCCTTTGCGACGGAATCGACGCGTCGCTGCTCGGCGAAGAATGATCGGCCACCGGGGAGGAACCGAATGAACGAAACGATCTCGAGGAACGTCCGCCGCTCGCTGCTCGTCGCCGGCGTGCTCGCTGCGTCGCTGGGCGCGTCGGGCTGCCTGCCCGTGATGGCGACCGGCGCTGCCGTCGGCACGCTCGCCGCGCTCGATCGCCGCACGGTCGGCGCGCAGACCGAAGACCAGGCGATCGAACTGAAGGCCGCGACGCAGATCCGCGATCGCATCGGCAGCGGCGTGAGCGTCACCAGCTACAACCGCAAGGTGCTGCTCACCGGGCAGGTGGCGAACGAGCGCGACAAGCGTACGGCCGAGGCGATCGTCGCCGAGTTGCCGAACGTGCGTTCGATCCACAACGAGTTGCAGGTCGCCGGCGTGCCCTCGTTGAGCACGAGTGCGGCCGACGCCGCGATCACGGCGCGCGTGAAGGCGGCGTTCGTCGATGCAGCCGACCTGCAGGCGAACACGATCAAGGTCGTCACCGAGGCCGGCACCGTCTACCTGATGGGCCTGGTGTCGCGGCGCGAGGCCGATCGCGCAGCGCAGGTCGCCAGCCGCGTCGCCGGCGTGCAGCGCGTCGTCACCGTCTTCGAGTACATCACGGAAGAGGAAGTCACGCGCTCGAAGCCGTCGTCGCGATAGAAGCTGCAAGCGCGAACGCGCTGCAGCGACGGACGGATGAGCCGGGGCATCCGACGAGCGGCTCGCTGCGACGATGGATTCGCGAGGGAAACGGCGGACAATTCGCCATCGTTTCGCGGAGCCGGCGCCCGGTGATGGCATGACCAACGTGTGGATCGCTGCAGTCGCAGTGCTCGTCGCCGGACTCGCCTGGAGCGTGGCGGTCTACAACCGCTTCATCGAGCTGCGCAACCGCTGGCAGAACGCGTATGCGCAGATCGACGTGCAGCTCAAGCGCCGCTACGACCTCATTCCGAACCTCGTCTCGGCCACTCGCGCGTATCTCGCGCACGAACGCCAGACGCTCGAGGCGGTGATCGCGGCGCGCCAGCGCGCCAGCGATGCGAGCGACGCCGCTCGTGCGCGGCCGCGCGACAAGCCGACGCTCGATGCGCTGGACGCGGCAGAGATCGCGCTGGCCTCGCCGCTGTCGCGGCTGATGGCGCTCGTCGAGCAGTATCCGAAACTGCAGGCCGACGAGACGGTGCACCGGCTCACCGAGGAGCTGCGCAGCACCGAGAATCGCATCGGCTTCTCGCGCCAGGCCTTCAACGACCAGGTCACGACCTACAACACGGCGATCGAGTCCTTTCCGGCATCGCTCGTCGCGACGGTCTGCGGCTTCCGGCGCTCGAGCACCCTGCGCGCGACCGCGTCGGTGCAGGAGCGCCAGGCGATTCCCGTCGCTTTCTGAGCGGTTGCCTTCCGCGATGGACTTCTTCGCCCACCAGGATCGGGCGCGGATGCGCTCGCGCCGCCTCGCGGTGCTGTTCGTGCTCGCGCTGGTCGCCGTCGTCGTCGCGGTCGACGTCGCGGCGCTGGCCGGGTGGCGGCTGCTCGCCGGGGGCTTGGCGCCGCCGCGCTTCTTCGTGGAGACGAACACCTTCGTCACGCTGCTGATCGTCCTCGGCGGCGCATGGATCGAGTCGCAGCGGCTGCGCGACGGCGCGTCGGCGCTCGCCGAGCGCATCGGCGCGCGCGCGCTCGATGACGATCAGCCGATGCATCGGCGGTTGCGCGACGTAGCCGAGGAAGCGTCGATCGGCGCCGGCGTACCGGTGCCGGCGCTGTACGTCATCGACGATCCGTCGATCAATGCGCTGGCGGCCGGCGACAGTCCGGCGCATGCGGCGATCGTGGTCACCCGGGGCGCGCTCGAGCGCCTGGAGCGCGCCGAGCTGCAGGGGGTCGTCGCGCACGAGATCGCCCATATCGTCGGCGGCGACAGCGCGACGAACGCGCAGCTGGCGGGGGCACTGTACGGATTGCTCTCGCTGCATCTGCTCGGCGCGCGCATGCTTGCGTCGGCTTTCGACTTCAATGAAGCGACGGGGCGCTTCTTCCTGCTGCGCATCGTGTTCGTCGTTGCCGGCGTGCCGGTGTACGCCGTCGGCTGGCTCGGCGTGGCCGCCGCGCAGTTGCTGCGAGCGGGGATCAGCCGCCAGCGCGAGTTCCTGGCAGACGCGCTCGCCGTGCAGTTCACGCGCGATCGCGACGGACTGGGCCGAGCGCTGCGTCGCGTAGCGGCGGACAAGCCGGCGGCACTGCGCAGCGCCTACGCGCCGCTGCTCGCGCATTTCCTGCTCGTTCCGCCGTCGTCGTTCGGCGCCGATCGCCTGAACACGCACCCGTCGCTGCCCGAGCGCATCCGGCGCCTTTACGGCCGCGCGATGCCGCCGCTTGCCGCGAGCGCGGCGCGCCAGCCGCAGGAAGGACCTCGAATGCAGGACGCGCCTGCGGCGGCTCGCCCGGCGGCAAATGCGCTGGTGCCCGACGACTGCGGCGCCGCCGCCTATCGCGAAACGATCCCGTACGTGCCCGTGCCGTGGCGAGGCGACGACGCGAGTTGGCTCGCGGGAAGCCGCGACGCCGCCGCCCCGCATTCGTCGGTGGGTCCCGGCGCCGAGGCGCCGTCCCCCGCGGCGCGCCTCGTCGAGCGAATCCGCGCCGCTTCGCTTCGTCACGACAGTGCCGGGCGCTGGCTCGAGGCACTCGTCGGCGGCACCGGGAACGAGGGCGCCGACGAACCGGAGCTTCGCGCCGCGCTCGCCTGGGTGCTGTCGCCGGCCGGCGCCGCGCTGCGCGTACCGCTGCTCGAACTGCTGCTCGCGCGCGTTCGCCGCTGGAGCAGCGCGCACCGGCGCGAGCTGCTGGATCGCTGCCGACGCGCCGTCGAGCGCGACGGACGCGTCGAGTCCTCCGAGTGGGTCTACTACACGCTGGCGCGGCATCGGCTGCTGCCTGCCTCGCCGGGCGTGCAGCGTTCGCGCCGCGCGGCGGTATCGCGCATCGAGCACAGCCGCGCGCTCGCGGCGCTGTTCGCAATGGCCTCGGCGATCGGCGAGGCCTCGGCCCGCAGCACGCGCGACGCACTCGCGGATGCGGCGACGATGCTCGACGTTCCCCCGCCGGCGGCCACGCCCGACGAGGTCGGGACCGCCGAGCTCGCCCGCGCGCTCGACGTCCTGCTCGGGCTGCCTCCCCTCTCCAAACCGATCCTCCTCAAGTCGCTGCGCGCGCTCGCCCGCACGCCGGGCGATCCGAGCTACGAAGCGTTCCTGCGGGCGGTGGCGGCGGCGATCGATTGCCCGGCGCCGCGCGCGTCGGCTGCATCGCCGCACGCGGCCCCCCATTTGCAGCGCCCCGCGGCGCCGTCGATGCGCGCCGCCTGCGCGCCTTCTCCGGCAATGCGACCTCCAGGCGCGGCCTCGCTGCACGCGGCCGACGCCGATGCGCTGAGCGCCTGAGCGAGGGCTTCACCCGACGGGCGCTGTGCCAAAATCGCCGGCGACGAAGCGGGCGACACGCATGAGCGGCGAACACGAGAACGAGGCGCACGGGAATCGGGCAGCGCGCGGCCAGCGCAGGCGAAGCGTGCGCATCGGCGGCGCTTCCGGCTTCTGGGGCGACAGCGCGCTGGGCGCCCCGCAACTCGTGGCGCATGGCGACGTCGATTATCTCGTCTTCGACTACCTCGCCGAGACGACGATGTCGATCCTCGTCGGCGCGCGGCTGCGCAATCCGCAGGCGGGTTACGCGACCGATTTCGTCGAGGTCGCGATGAAGTCGGTGTTGCGCGAGATCGTCGCGCGCGGCATCCGCGTCGTCAGCAACGCCGGAGGCGTCGCGCCGCACGCGTGCGCGCGGGCACTCGTCGAACTCGCCCAGTCGCAGGGCCTGGCGCTGCAGGTCGCCGTCGTCGACGGCGACGACGCGATGACCGTCGTCGGCGCGCTTCACGACGCGGCGGCGCGGGAGGGGCGGCACGACTTCGTCGACGTCGAGGGCCGACCGGTTCCCATCACGCTGCTCAGCGCGAACGCCTATCTGGGCGCGCTGCCGATCCGTGCCGCGCTCGATGCCGGTGCGCAGGTCGTCGTCACCGGGCGTTGCGTGGATTCCGCGGTGACGCTGGGCGCGCTGATGCACGCGTTCACCTGGTCTGCCGAAGACCATGACCGGCTCGCCGCCGGCAGCCTCGCCGGACACCTGATCGAATGCGGCTGTCAGGCCACCGGCGGCCTGTACACCGACTGGGAAACGGTGCCCGACTGGCCGAACATCGGCTACCCGATCGTCGAGTGCGACGCCGACGGCGCCTTCGTCCTGACCAAGCCGCGGGGTACCGGCGGCAAGGTGACGACCGCGGTCGTCGCGGAACAACTGCTCTACGAGATCGGCGACCCCGCGGCCTATCGGCTGCCCGACGTGATCTGCGACTTCACGCAGGTGCGCCTGACGGCCGACGGCGACGACCGCGTTCGCGTGCACGGCGCGCGCGGCCGCGCACCCGACGATCGCTACAAGGTCAGCGCGACGCACGTCGACGGCCATCGTTGCAGCGCGATGCTGACGATCGTCGGCATCGACGCCGTAGCCAAGGCACGACGCACGGGCGAGGCGATCCTCGCGCGCACGCGGGCGTTGTTCGAACGCAACGGCTGGCCCGACTACAGCGGGTCGCTGGTCGAGGTGCTCGGGTCCGAGTCGGGCTATGGAGCGCATGCGAACGTCGCGCTGCAGTCGTCGCGCGAAGCCGTGCTGCGCGTGTCGGTGCGCCATGGCAGGCGCGAAGCCCTGGAGTGGTTTGCTCGCGAGATCGCTGCGGCCGGAACCTCCTGGGCGCCCGGCACCACCGGCGCTTCAGGTCGGCCGCCGGTTTCGCCGTCGATCCGCCAGCTGGCTTTCTTCGTCGAGAAGACGCGTTTCGCGCCCGTCGTGGTGTTCGGCGACGAACGCATCGAGGTGCCGATCCCGCTGCACGGCGGCGACGGATCGGACCTCGCGAGCCCGCCGGGGCAGTCCGTCGACGCCCGCGCGTCGCGCGCCGAGAACGACCTGCGCGCCGAACGCGGCGAGCCGTTCGCCAGCGACGGAGATCTCGTCGAAGTCCCGCTGGTTCGCCTGGCCCACGCGCGCAGCGGCGACAAGGGCGACACGTCGAACATCGGCGTCGTCGCGCGCAGCGCGGCGTTGGTGCCGGTGCTGCGTGCGCAACTCACCTCCGGGCGCGTCGCCGCGTATCTCGCCCATCTGGTCGAGGGTCCGGTCGTGCGCTACGAACTGCCGGGAATCGGCGCTTTCAACTTCGTCTGCGAGCGCGCGCTAGGCGGCGGCGGGATGGCATCGCTGCGCAACGACGCGCTCGGCAAGGGAATGGCGCAGATGCTGCTGTCGATGCCGATGCGCGTCGATCCCCGATGTCTTGACTCGAACGCGCAGTTGACGCGCTGAGCGTCAATCGGCGCGCTCGGAGATCTCGATCAGGTTCAAGTCGGGGTCGCGCAGGTAGATCGAACGCAGCCGGAAAGTTGCGCCGGTGCGCGCCACCGGCCCCTCGACGATCGCCACGCCGGCGGCGCCGAGCCGGGCGATGACCTCGTCGAGCGGTATCGCCGCGATGAAGCACAGGTCGAGCGCCCCGGGTACCGGCAGGTGCGCCTTCGGTTCGTGCTCGCGACCCTTCACGTGCAGGTTGATCTTCTGCGCGCCGAAACGCAATGCGATGCGTCCTTCGCCGAATCGCTCGAGCGACATTCCGAGCACTTCGGTGTAGAAGCGGATGCACTGCTCCGGGACCGCGGTGGTGAGGACGAGGTGATCGAGGTGATCGATCATGGCGAAGACCCTCCCGCCGGAATCGGCAGCGCGCGCGTTGCGTCTTCCTTGAGCAGTTCGACGAGGTCGAGCGCGAACGAAGGCAATGAACCGAGACTGCGCGCACAGATGACGAGGCGCCGAAGCGCCCAATCGTCTCGCAGTGGAACGATCCGGATCGCCATCGCGCGCGCGTGGCGGGAAGCGGCCGACGCCGGCAGGACGCCGACGCCAATCCCCGCTTCGATCATCCGGCAGGCGGCTTCGAAGTTGCCGACCTGGATGCGAAACCGCGGATTTCGATGCAGATCGTCGCATACCCGCCGCACGAACGCGTGGATCGCGCTCGCATCGTGCAGTCCGATGTGATCGAAATCGAGGCTGCGAACGAAGTCGATCGACGCTTCGGCGGCGAGCGGATGGTCTTCGGCGACGACGAGCGCGAGGCGATCCTCGCGATACGGAAGCGTCTCGAGCCGACCGGTGCGCACCGTGCCGGCGACGATGCCCAGGTCGGTCTGACCGTCGAGCAGCGCGCGCACGATCTCGTCGCTGGAGCGTTCGCGCAGGTCGACGTTCACGTCGGGGTGGCGGATCAGGTAGTTGCGCAACACCTGCGGAAGAAACTCGCTCGAGGCCGTCGTGTTGGCAAACAGTCGAAGGTGCCCCTTGATGCCCTTGGCGTATTCCTGCAGATCGGCGCGCAGGTGCTCGAGTTGCGCGAGTACCGTGCGCGCGTGCTGCACGAACGCGAGTCCCGGCGGCGTGAGCTCGACGCCCTGGCTCGAGCGATGCAGCAACTTCGCGCCTACGCGCTCCTCGAGATGCTTGACGCGCGCGCTCGCAGCCGGCAGTGAAAGATGCATCGCAGCGGCGCCGCCGGTGAGGCTTTCCGCTTCCGCGATGCGCACGAGCAGGCGCAGATCGACAAGATCGAAATGCAGGGACATGGGGCGGGACGTCGGGTGCTGGAAGTCTACCTGCGCGCTCGGCTCCTTCGGCTGCGCCGAAGGCCCCGTTTCCGGAATGCGAATTGTCCCCGGCGCGGCTTTTCGCGCATCCTTGGGTTTTCCGGGTTGACGTCGCAATGGAACTCGAGAACCTCCGGCAGTGGATCGGGCGCACCGAGCGCAGCGTCGACCACGTCGACAAGGCGCGTGTCGCGCAGCTGGCCGCGACGCTCGATCGCGGCGACCTGCACGCCGATCCGGCCGAGGCGCTGCCGCCGCTGTGGCACTGGATGTTCTTCGCGCCCGCCGCGCCTGCGTCGCAACTCGGCCCCGACGGGCACCCGCGGCGCGGCGGCTTCCTGCCGCCGGTGCCGCTTCCGCGGCGGATGTGGGCAGGCGGGCGCCTGGCCTTCGAGCGTCCGCTGCGCGTCGGCGACGAGATCGTGCGCGACTCGCGCATCGCCGACGTCAGCGGCAAGCAGGGGCGCAGCGGCGCGCTCGTCTTCGTCACCGTCGCGCATGAGGTCTCCGACTCGCGCGGCGCGGCGATTCGCGAGGAGCACGACATCGTCTATCGCGACGAGCCGAAAGCGTCGCTGTCGCCGCAAGCGGATGCCGCTCCGCAGGCTCCCGGGCAGGCAGCGGCTCGCACCGACGAGGACTTCGCTCGCCGCATCGTTCCCGACCCGGTGCTGCTTTTTCGCTACTCGGCGGTGACCTTCAACGGCCACCGCATTCACTACGACCGCAGCTACGTCACCGGCGTCGAAGGCTATCCGGGGCTCGTCGTGCACGGGCCGCTGATCGCGACGCTGCTGCTGGACCTGCTGCATCGCGAACGGCCCGCCGAGCGCGTGGTGCGCTTCGCGTTCAAGGCCGTACGGCCGCTGTTCGACCTCAATGCCTTCGACGTCTGCGGGCGCGCTTCGGGCGAGCGCGCCTTCGACCTCTGGGCGCGTGACCACGAAGGGCGACTCGCGATGCAGGCGAGCGCCGAGATCCATCGGGACTGACCCATGACCTCCTCGCTGCAGGACCGCTTCGAAGACATCCGCGACGGCGTCCGCGACCTGTGCAAGCAGTTCCCCGACGAGTACTTCCGGAAAGTCGACGAGCAGCGCGCGTATCCGGAAGCCTTCGTCGACGCGCTGACGAAGGCCGGGTGGATGGCCGCGCTGATCCCCGCCGAATACGGCGGATCGGGCCTCGGGCTCACCGAGGCGTCGGTGATCATGGAGGAGATCAACCGCTGCGGTGGCAACTCCGGCGCGCTGCACGGCCAGATGTACAACATGGGCACGCTGCTGCGCCACGGTTCCGAGGAGCAGAAGCGCCAGTACTTGCCGCGAATCGCCGCCGGCGAGCTGCGCCTGCAGTCGATGGCAGTCACCGAGCCGACCACCGGCACCGACACGACGAAGCTGAAGACCACCGCGGTGCGCCGCGGCGATCGCTACGTCGTCAACGGCCAGAAGGTGTGGATCTCGCGCGTGCAGCACTCGGATCTCATGATCCTGCTCGCGCGCACGACGCCGTTGGCCGACGTGAAGAAGAAGTCCGAGGGGATGTCGGTATTCATCGTCGACCTGCACCAGGCGATCGGCAAGGGCCTGGAGGTGCGTCCGATCGCGAACATGGTCAACCACGAGACCAACGAGCTCTTCTTCGAGAACCTGGAGATTCCTGCCGAGAACCTGGTCGGCGAGGAAGGAAAGGGCTTCAAGTACATCCTCGACGGCCTGAACGCCGAGCGCACGCTGATCGCCGCCGAGTGCATCGGCGACGGCTACTGGTTCGTCGATCGGGTCACGCAGTATGCGAAGGACCGCGTCGTGTTCGGCCGGCCCATCGGGCAGAACCAGGGCGTGCAGTTCCCGATTGCCGAGTCGTTCATCGAAGTCGAGGCGGCGAACCTGATGCGCTGGGAAGCGTGTCGCCTCTACGACGCGCACCAGCCGTGCGGTGCGCAGGCGAACATGGCCAAATACCTCGCCGCTAAGGCGTCGTGGGAAGCCGCCAACGCCTGCATCCAGTTCCACGGCGGATTCGGCTTCGCCGCGGAATACGACGTCGAGCGCAAGTTCCGCGAGACGCGGCTGTACCAGGTGGCGCCGATCTCGACGAACCTGATCCTGTCGTACGTCGCCGAGCACGTGCTCGGCCTGCCGAGGTCGTTCTGATGAGGGCGCTCGAAGGCGTTACCGTCGTCACGCTCGAACACGCGATCGCCGCACCCTTCTGCACGCGCCAGCTCGCAGACCTCGGCGCACGCGTCATCAAGATCGAGCGCCCCGGCGTCGGCGACTTCGCGCGCGCCTACGACCAGCGCGTGCGCGGACTGGCCTCGCATTTCGTCTGGACGAACCGTTCGAAGGAGAGCCTGACGCTCGACCTGAAGCACGGCGAGGCGCCCGTCGTTCTCGAGCGTCTGCTCGAGCGCGCCGACGTGCTCGTGCAGAACCTCGCGCCGGGCGCTGCCGAGCGGCTCGGCCTGTCGTTCGACGCGCTGCACCCGCGCTTCCCGCGGCTCGTCGTCTGCGACATCTCCGGCTACGGCGCCGACGGACCGTATCGCGACGCGAAGGCCTACGACCTGCTGATCCAGAGCGAGTCGGGCTTCCTGTCGATCACCGGCACGCCCGACGAGCCCTCGAAGGCCGGCTGCTCGATCGCCGACATCGCCGCCGGCATGTACGCGTATTCGAACATTCTCGCGGCGCTGATCGAACGCGGCCGTACCGGGCACGGCAAGCGCATCGACGTCTCGATGCTCGAGAGCATGGTCGAGTGGATGAGCTATCCGCTGTATTACGCCTTCGACGGACAGCCGGCGCCGGCACGCACCGGCGCGGCGCACGCGACGATCTACCCGTACGGGCCCTTTCCGGCGGGCGATGGCCGCGTCGTGATGCTCGGGCTGCAGAACGAGCGCGAATGGCAGGTGTTCTGCGCGAAGGTGCTGCGGCGTCCCGAGCTCGCCGCCGATCCGCGCTTCGACTCCAACGCGCGGCGTACGGCCGCACGCGAGGCGTTGCGCGCCCTCGTCGTCGAGGCCTTCGCGTCGCTCACCGCCGAGCAGGTGGTCGAGCGGCTGAACCAGGCCGGAATCGCCAACGCGAACATGAACACGATGGCCGACGTCTGGGCGCATCCGCAGTTGCGCGCGCGCGGACGCTGGACCGAGGTCGGCACGCCCGCCGGCCCGATTCCGGCGCTGCTGCCGCCGGGGATGTCGCGCGACGACGGCCCGCGCATCGACGCCGTGCCCGCGCTGGGCGCGCATACCGACGCGATCCTCTCCGAGCTCGGTTACGCGGCCGCGGAGATCGGCCGGCTGCGCGACGAAGGCGCACTGTGAAGCGCGAGGAGCCAAGATGAACGCACCCGATACGTCCGCCGTCGCACCGCGCTCGGCCACCGAAGCGCTTGCGCGCTTCGCCGCCGCGCTGCGCTTCGAAGAGATTCCCGCACCGGTCGTGCGCCGTGCCGAAGACCTGTTCGTCGACTGGCTCGGCTCGGCGCTCGCCGGCAAGGGCGCGCGACCGGTCGAGACGATTGCCCGCTTCTACGAGTCCATGGGGCCGGCCGACGGGCCGTCGGAGATCCTGATCCATCGACGCGCGAGCAGTCCGCTGGTCGCTGCAGCGGTGAATGCGGCGTCGTCGCATTTCGCCGAACAGGACGACGTGCACAACGGCTCGGTCTTCCATCCGGCGGCCGTCGTCTTTCCGCCGGCGCTCGCCGCCGCGCAGGCGCTGGGGCGCTCGGGCGCCGAGCTGCTGTGCGCCGCGGTCGTCGGCTACGAGGTCGGCATCCGCGTCGGGGAGTTCCTGGGCCGTTCCCACTACCGGGTGTTCCACACGACGGGCACCGCCGGCACGCTTGCCGCCGCCGCTGCAGTCGGTCATCTGCTGCGACTGTCGCCCGAAGCGATGCGCCACGCCTTCGGCTCGGCCGGAACGCAGGCGGCCGGGTTGTGGGAGTTCCTGCGCGACGCGGCCGACTCGAAACAGTTGCACACCGGGCACGCGAGCGCCGCCGGCCTGGCGTCCGCCTGGCTCGCCGCCGACGGTCTCACCGGCGCGCAGCGCATCCTCGAGGGCGAGCGCGGAATGGCCGCCGGGATGTCGAGCGACGCGGATGAATCGCGGCTCGTCGACCGGCTCGGCCAACGCTGGGCGCTCGCCGAGACCTCGTTCAAGTTCCACGCATCGTGCCGGCACACGCATCCGGCCGCCGACGCGCTGCTCGCGGCGATGCGCACGCACGGGCTGCGCGCCGACGACGTCGAATCGGTCGTCGCGCGCGTGCACCAGGGCGCCATTGATGTGCTCGGTCCCGTCGTCGACCCGCAGACGGTGCACCAGGCGAAGTTCTCGATGGGAACCGTGCTCGGACTCGCGGCGACGAAGGGCAGCGCGTCGCTCGCCGACTTCGACGAAGACTGGCGCGCGCCCGGAGTCGTCGCTTTTCGCGATCGCGTGAGCATGTCGCTCGACGACGAAGTCGACCGCGCCTACCCGAAACGCTGGATCGGCAAGGTGGAAGTCCGCACGCGTGACGGGCGCGTGCTCGAGGCGCGTGTCGACGAGCCCAAAGGCGACCCCGGCAACACGCTGTCGCCGCAAGAAGTCGACGACAAGGCGATGCGGCTGGCGCGATATCGCGACGCGGCGTCGGCCGACGAGATGCGCGAGGCGATCCGGCGCATCCGCTCGCTGGCGCAGACGCGCACCGTGGCTTCGCTGCTGCCGAAGGGGGGGCGGTGATGGACCGGCCGCTGCGTTCGCTGCTCTTCGTCCCCGGTCACCGCGCCGATCGCTTCGCGAAGGCGCTCGGCGCCGGCGCCGATGCCGTCGTCGTCGACCTCGAGGATGCCGTTCCGCCGTCGGCGAAGGACAGCGCGCGCGCGGCAGTGGCGGCATGGCTCGACGCATCGCCGCTCGCCGGCTTCGCTGCGAAGAGCGCCGTCGACCGCGATGCGCCGAACAGCCCCGGTGCGCTCGCGCACGCGGCTGCGGTCGACCCGGTGGCGATGCCGCTGCCGTTCGTCGAGGCCGGTTCGAGATCCCAGGCCGGTGCCCGGCCGCCGCGGATCTTCATTCGCATCAACGGCGCCGACAGCCGGTGGTTCGACGATGATCTGTCGCTGACCGGCCATGCGGCGCTCGATGCGGTGATGGTGCCGAAGTCGGAGAACCGCGACGTGCTCGCCCGCGTGCGCGGCGCCGGCGCGCGCGCGCTCGTGCCGCTCGTCGAAACGGCGGTCGGCTTCGCGCATCTGCGCGACATCGTCGGCGCGGCAGGCGTCGAACGGCTCGCCTTCGGCACGATCGATTTCCAGGTCGACCTCGGCATGCGCGACGCGAACGAGGACGAGCTGCTGCCGTTCCGCACGCAGTTCGTTCTCGAGTCGCGGCTCGCGTCGATCGCCGCGCCGATCGACGGCGTGAGCACCGCGATCGACGACGCCGCGCGCCTTGCCCACGACGTTCACCGGGCGCGTCGGCTCGGCTTCGGCGGCAAGTTGTGCATCCATCCGCGCCAGGTCGCGCAGGTCAATGCGCTGTTCACGCCCGGCGACGCCGAGATCGCGTGGGCGAAGCGCGTGCTCGAAGCCGCCGGGGCCGCGGGCGGCGCCGCGGTCGCGGTCGACGGCAAGATGGTCGACAAGCCGGTGATGCTGCGCGCCGAGGCGATCCTGCGCGAGGCCGGGTTGCGGTGACGACGAGCATGCATCGATGAGCGAAGACCGCGTCGCCGCGCTGGCGGCTTTCTGGAATGCGCGCTATGCCGGCGACGATTACGCGTACGGCACCGAGCCGAACGACTTCCTCGTCGCGCAGGCGGCACTGCTGCCGCACGGACTTCCGGTGCTGTGCCTGGCCGACGGCGAGGGCCGCAACGGCGTATGGCTGGCCAGCCGCGGCTTCGACGTCACGTCGATCGACGTCGCGCAGCATGGGCTCGACAAGGCGCAGGCGCTGGCGAAGCGAGCGGGTGTTTCCGTGCAGACGCTTCGCGCCGACGTGACGCGCCACGAACTCGGCGAGAACCGCTGGGGCGCGATCGTCTCGATCTTCCTGCACTTGCCGCAACGCGCACGCGCGCAGTTGCTCGGCCGCTGCGTGCGCGCGCTCGTCCCGGGCGGCGTCTTCGTCTTCGAAGCCTACGGCAAGCGCCAGCCCGAATACGGCACCGGCGGCCCGCCCGAGCCGCAGTTGCTCGCCGATCTGGACGACGTCATCGGCGAACTCGACGGCCTGGAGCTCGTGCACCGCTTCGACGGCGTGCGCGCGGTGCACGAGGGGCGCCATCATCATGGCGATGCGCACGTCGTGCAGGTCGTCGCGCGACGCAAGGCGACGACGGCCTGAGCAACGCTTCCGAGCCGAATCAACCTGCGACGTCGCCCGGGGGACGCCGCCGCCGATAGCGCAACGCACCCCACGACAGGCCGAGGACGGCGGAAACGAGCGATCCGACGAGAATCCCCAGCTTCGCGGCTCCCAGCCGGTCGGGCGAAGCGAAAGCCAGGTTCGCGATGAAGATCGACATTGTGAATCCGATGCCGGCAAGCAGACCGACCAGGCCGATGCCTGGCCAGCCGACCCCGTCGGGCAGGCGGACCCAGTGCGCACGCACGGCGACCCAGCAAGCGAAGAGCACGCCCAGCGGCTTGCCGAGCACGAGCGCAGCGATCACGCCGGACAGGATGCTCGCCGAGGCGCCGCTCATCGCCTCGACGCCGTCGATCGTGACTCCCGCGTTCGCGAGGGCGAACACGGGCATCACGCCGAACGCCACCCAGGGATGCAGCGCCATCTGCACTCGTACGACGGGTGGAAGAAGCTCGCGCTGTGCGGTGCGCAGCTTGCGCAACGATGGCACCAGATTCGCGGGTTCCGGGCCCGGAGACTCCGAGAGCGCTGACAATTCGTTCACTGCGTGGCTTGCCGTTTGAAGCGGAGGTGCACGCAGCCGCTTCGACCGTACGGGCGTGAGCAATCCCAGCACCACGCCCGCGAGGGTCGGGTGTGCGCCCGTCAGCAGCAGGCCCAGCCAGACGATGGCACCCGGCACCACGTACATCCATGCCGATCCGACGCCGATGCGTTGCAGCCCCAAAGTGAGCAGCGCGCCTGCCGCAGCGACGGTAAAGCCCGACGCGTCCAGTCCGCCCGAATAGAAGAATGCGATGATGAGGACGGCCACCAGGTCGTCGATCACCGCGAGTGCCAGCAGCAGCACCCGGACATTCGACGGAATCGAGCGACCCAGCAGCGCGAGCACGCCGACCGCGAAGGCAATGTCGGTGGCGGTCGGCACCGCCCACCCGTCGCGCTGCGGCGGCTCGGCGTTCAGCGACAGGTAGATCAATGCCGGCGCAATCACGCCGCCGAGGGCGGCGACCACGGGCAGCGCGGCGAGCTGCGGAGTGGCGAGAGCGCCTTCGTGGATCTCCCGGCGAATTTCCATCCCGACGACGAGAAAGAACACCGTCATCAGTCCGTCGTTGATCCAGAAGTGAAGCGGCTGGCTGACGGCGACCGACCCGACCCCGATGCTTACCGGGACGTGCCAGGTGGCGTGATAGCTGTCGGCGACGGAGGAATTGGCCCAGATCAGCGCCGTTGCCGCGGCAAGCAGCAGGACGATCCCGCTCACCGCTTCGATGTGCAGGAATCGCTCGAAGGTCAGGAAGGCGCGTTCGGCGAGTTGCTGCGCAACGGGAATCGGTCGCTGGGGCGGGCGGTCGGGCACGGAACACTCCCGCGTGGCGGCCCGACCATCGCATCGATCCTGCGCCGCCGCGGATTCGCCGGCGCACCCTGCGCGCGATCCTAACAGAGCGGGTCGGTACCGTCCGCCGCCTGTCGTTGTGCCGTCCGGCTCAGAACAACAGGTTCGGCAGCACCAGCGAGATCCACGGCACGTAGGTCACGATAACGAGGAATGAAATCAGCAGCGCCAGCCACGGCGTTGCCGCGCGCACCACTGTGCCGATCGGCATCTTCGTGATGCCTGCGGTGACGAACAGGTTCAGCCCCACTGGGGGCGTCACCATGCCGATCTCGAGGTTCACCACCATGATGATCCCGAGGTGCACCGGGTCGATGCCGAGTTGCGACGCGATCGGAAACAGGATCGGCGCCATGATCAGGATGATCCCGGTCGGCTCCATGAACATGCCGGCCACGAGCAGCAGAAGGTTCACGACGATCAGGAACTGCCAGGCCGGCATCCCCCACGAGACGATCTGCTCGGCGATGATCTGCGGGATGCGTTCGGTGGTGAGCACATGCGCGAAGAGCAGCGCGTTGGCGATGATGAACATCAGCATCACCGTCACCTTCGACGCGTCGACGAGCACGGCCGGCACGTCGCGCATGCCGATGTCGCGATAGACGAACACCGCCACCAGGAACGCGTATACCGCCGACACCGCCGCTGCCTCGGTCGGCGTGAACACGCCGCCGTAGATTCCGCCGAGGATGATGACGACGAGCAGCAATCCCCACAGCGAGTCGCGTCCGGCGATGACGATCTCGCGCAGCGTCGCCCGTGGCTGGCGCGGCAGGTTCACCATCCGGGCGCGCACGTAGATCGCGACCATCAGCAGCACGCCGAGCAGGATGCCCGGCAGCACGCCCGCCATGAAGAGCTTGCCGACCGACGTTTCGGTGACCGCGCCATAGACGACGAGCACGATCGACGGCGGGATCAGGATGCCGAGCGTGCCGGCATTGCAGACTACGCCGGCGGCGAAGTTCAGCGGATAGCCGGCGCGCACCATTCCGGCGATGACGATCGAACCGACCGCGACGACGGTTGCGGGCGACGAGCCCGACACCGCGGCGAACAGCATGCAGGCGAGCACCGACGCCATCGCCAGGCCGCCCGGGAAATGACCGACCGCGGCCACCGCGAAGCGGATCATCCGCTTGGCAACGCCCCCGGTGGTCATGAAGGCGCCGCCGAGGATGAAGAACGGGATCGCGAGCAGCGTGAAGTGCTCGGAGCTCTCGTAGAGCTTCAGCGCAAGCGACGCGAGCGAGTCCTGCGCGAAGAAAAGGATCGTGAGCAGCGACGACAGGCCGAGTGCGATGGCGATCGGCATGCCGACGAACATGAACACGAAGAGCATCGCGAACAACGCGGCCGTCGTCATCGCTTCTCTCCGTGCGATCGGTCCTGCGGATGCGGATGTTCGATTTCGCCGGCCTCGGCCTGCGCGAGCTTGAGCGCGTCCTCGACCTCGTCGCCCAGCAGGTGTGCCTCCTTGCCCGTCAGGAGGCCGTAAAGCACCTGCAGCATCCGCGCGAAGAGCAGCGCATACCCCAGCGGCAGCACGAGTCGCGGCACCCACGCCGGAATCGGCAGGTCCTGCGCGAGGATGCCGATCTCGTACATCTTGTCGACGTAGATCCAGGCGCCGTAGAAGACGATCGCCGCGTAGACGAGACACAGCAGCGTCGCGATGATCGCCACGACGCGCGCGGGCGCCGGCGGCAGCTTCTTCGTCAGCACGTCGATTCCGATGTGCGCGCCGACCCTTACGCCGTACGAGATGCCGATGAAGATCAGGCCGGCGAACAGGAAGGTCGTGAGCTCGAGCGCCCAGACGAAGCTGTAGTTGAAGACGTAACGGGCGACCACCTGCATGAAGGTGATCAGCGTCATGGCGGCCAGGAGGAACGCGACGAGCCATTCCTCCAGCCGCGACAGAAGGCCGGGTTTCGAGGCGGCCGGCTGCGCCGCGCCGTGCGCCATCAGGCCGCCCTCCCGATCACTGGTTCGATTTCAGCGCGGCCTGGATCAGGTCCTTGCCGATATCGCCCTCGAACTTCTTCCAGACGGGCTCCATCGCCTTGCGCCACGCCGCGACGTCGTCTTTCGACAGTTCCTGGATCTTCGCCTTGCCGGCGTCGGCGATGAGCTTGCGGTCGCGCTCGTTGAAGTCGTTGGCCATCTTGTTGGCGTAGGCGGTCGCCTCGTCCATCGCCTGCTTCAGGCCCTTGCGGACGTCCTCCGGCAGGCCGTCCCACCACTTGGCGTTGGTGACGACCATGTAGTCGATGACGCCGTGGTTCGTCTGCGCGATCGTCTTCTGCACCTCGTAGAACTTCTGCGAGTACATGTTGGACCAGGTGTTCTCCTGGCCGTCGACGACGCCGGTCTGCAGCGCCTGGTAGACCTCGCTGAACGCCATCTTCTGCGGGTTGGCGCCGAGCGCGCGGAACTGCGCCTCGAGCACGTCGGACGCCTGGATGCGGAACTTCAGCCCCTTGACGTCTTCGGGCCGCTCGAGCTTGTCGCGGTTCGACGACAGCTGCTTCATCCCGTTGTGCCAGTACGCGAGCCCGAGCAGGTTGCGGTTCTTCATCGCGTTCAGAAGGTCCTGGCCTTCCTTGCTCTGCTGGAAGCGGTCGACGGCGGCGATGTCGTCGAACAGGAACGGCAGGTCGTAGAGCTGGATCTTCTTCGTGTAGCGGTCGAACTTCGACAGCGACGGCGCGATGAACTGCACGTCACCGAGCAGCAGCGCCTCCATCTCCTTCGCGTCGCCGAACAGCTGCGAGCTCGGGAACACCTGCACCTGCACCTTGCCCGGCAGCAGCTTCTCGGCGATCTCCTTGAACTTCAGCGCGCCCTGGCCTTTCGGGGTTGCCTCGGCCACGACGTGACTGAACTTGACGACCATCGGCCCCTGGGCATAGGCCCCGACCGAGAACGACAGCGCGATTGCGCCCGCCGCGATGACTGCTGCAAGCCTCATGTTCTTCGCTCCTTGCGATGGGAGGGTGAATGTTGGCGATCGCTGACGTGCCTTTCCATAGGGGTTGCCCCGATGGGGAGGTGCGGGCGCGGCAGCAGTTGCACCGAGTGCTCGGACTTTAATCGGTTGCGGAAAGAGCGCGCAAGTTCAGGCGGGTCTGCACCCGGCGAAGGCTGCCGCGAGCAGGGCAGCGAATCGGCCGGAGACTTCGTCGAAATCGGGCGGAGCCGCCAGGCAGCTTCGCATATCGGTGACGGCAAGGCCGGGGTACCCGCAGGGATCGATGCGCGTGAACGGCTCGAGGTCCATCGCGACGTTCAGCGCCACCCCATGCCAGCTTCGACCTTCGGTGATGCGCACGCCGATCGAGGCGATCTTGGCGCCGGGCGAGCCGTGGTCGCGCACGTAGACGCCGGGCGCCCCGGTGCGACGCATTGCGTCGACGCCGTGCTCCGCGAGCAGCGCGATCGTCGCGGTTTCGATGCGATCGACGAAGTCGCGCACGCGTACGCCTGCTCTGCGCAGGTCGATCAGTACGTAGCACACCGCCTGTCCGGGCGCGTGATAGGTCACCTGTCCGCCGCGCTCGGTGCGGACCACGGCGATCGTGCCGGGATTGCGCACGTGCGCGGCGTCCGCGGCACGGCCCAGCGTGAACACCGGCGGATGTTCGACGAGCCAGATCTCGTCGGGTGTTTCGGGCCCGCGCGAAGCGGTGAACGAGCGCATCGTCGGCTCGGCACGTTCGTATTCGATGCGGCCGAGGCGGCGGACGATCGGAACCCGCGCAGTCAAAGGACGACGCTGACCATCGGATGCGTGGCGAGCGCGCGATACAGGCGTTCGAGCTGTTCGCGCGACTCCACGCGAACGACGACGGTGACGCTCAGGTAAGAGCCCTTGCTCGAGACGCGCAGCTCGATCGTCGACGGGTCGAACTGCGGCACGTGCTCGACGACGAGGTCGGACATCGTCTGGGCGAAGTCGTCGACGCGGCGTCCCATGATCTTCAGCGGGAAGTCGACCGGGAACTCGAGCAGGCGCTCGAGCCGGTCGAAAGCTTCGCTCAGGCTGCGATCGTCCGACATCGCCGTTCCTACGCCCTCGCCTTGGCACGCTGATACGCAGCGTACAGCGCCGCAAACACGGGACCCGGGCGCCCGCTGCCCACCGGGCGTCCGTCGAGCCGCGTGATCGGCAGCAGTTCCTTGGTCGCCGAACTCATCATCAGCTCGTCGGCGGCGTGCACTTCCTCGCGCAGGATGCGCCGGATCTCGAGCGGTACACCGGCATCGGGGGCGAGCTCGGCGAGCAGTCCGTAGCGGATGCCCTCCAGTACGAGGTTGTCCTTCGGCGGCCCCAGCAGCGTGCCGTTGCGAACGACCCAGATGTTGCTCGCCGCGCCTTCGGTCAGGAAGCCGTCGCGGAACATCACGCATTCGACCGCGCCCGCGGCGACCGCCGCCTGGCGCGCGAGCACGTTGCCCAGCAGCGACGTCGTCTTGATGTCGCAATGCAGCCAGCGCTCGTCGGCCAGCGTGACGGCCTCGATGCCCTGTTCGCGTTGCGCTGCGGGCGGCGCGACGAGCTCGCTGGTCATCGCGAAGACGGTCGGCGCGACCTCCGACGGCGGGAACGCGTGATCGCGCCGGGCAACGCCGCGCGTGACCTGCAGGTAGACGAACTGGTCGGCCCAGGGGTGGCGCGCGACGAGCTCGTCGACGAGCTGCGTCCATCCGGACTCGTCGTGCGGGTTGCGGATGGATATGGCCGCGAGGCTGCGTTGCAGTCGCGCCAGGTGTTGCGCCCAGCGGAACTTGCGTCCGCCGTATACCGGGACGACCTCGTAGACGCCGTCTCCGAACACGAAGCCGCGGTCGAGCACGGGAACCCGCGCTTGCTCCAGCGGAACCCATTCACCGTTCAGCCAAGCGGTCTGCGCCATTCCCATCCGTTCGTCAATGCGTGGACCGGCCGAGTATGCGCCAGAAACCTTTCAGCAGATCGCGACGGCCGCTTCACCGCGCAAGCATCAGGCGCAGCGAATCCCAGGCCCGGCCGAACCATCCGGCCGGCTCGACCGGCGACATCGCCAGCAGCGGGCGCTCGGTGACGAGTTGGTCGCCGATGCGCACGCGAAGCGTGCCGATCTGCTGTCCCTGCGCGATCGGCGCGATCAGCGGCTGGATGCGCTCGATTTCCGCCTTGACCTGTTCGGTCTGCCCGCGCGGCACGGACACGAGAACGTCGCGATCGAAGCCGCCCTCGACGGTGTCCTTGCTGCCCTTCCAGACCTCGTAGGTACCCGCCGCCTTGTCCTTCGCCTGGATGCGAACGACCTCGAAGTTCTGGTAGCCGTAGTTCAGCAGTTTCTGCGATTCGATCGCGCGCGCCGATTCGGAGGCCGCACCCAGCACGACGCTGATCAGGCGGCGCGTGCCGCCGATGCCGGGGAGATCGCGCCTGGCCGATGCGATCAGGCAATAGCCTGCGGCCTCGGTGTGGCCGGTCTTCATGCCGTCCACGCTGGGGTCGATCGCGAGCAGCCGGTTGCGGTTCGGCTGGCGGATGTTGTTGTAGGTGTAGTCGCGCTTCGAGTACAGCGCGTACTGCTCGGGGAAGTCGTCGATCAGCCGTTGCGCGAGCGTGGCCAGGTCGCGCGCCGTCGTGTAGTGCTGCGGATCGGGCAGGCCGGTGGAATTGCGAAAGCTCGTGTTGCGCATCCCCATCCGCTGCGCGGCGCGGTTCATCTGCTCGGCGAAGCTCTCCTCGGTGCCGGCGAGCGCCTCGGCGAGCACGATCGACGCGTCGTTGCCCGACTGCACGATCACGCCGTTGAGCAGTTCCTCGACGGTTGCCGGTTTCGCCGGCTCGACGAACATCCGCGAGCCGATCGCCTTGTACGCCGCCTGCGAAACGGCCGGCCGCTGGTCCAGCGTCAGGCGCTTCTCGCGCAGTGCGTCGAAGGCGAGGTACGCCGTCATGATCTTGGTGAGCGAGGCCGGCTCGATCTTCATGTCGGGCTCGTGCGACGCGAGCACCTGGCCGGTGGTCTCGTCGAGCAGCAGCCAGGCGCGAGCGGCGATGGTGGGCGCGGCGACCTGCGCGACGGCGGTCTGCGCGAAGGCGAGAAACAGGAACGACAGCAGGGTGAGCAGGCGTGCGGGCATCGGTACATCCGGAAAAAGCAGGACGGCAATGCACTTCGCATCGCCGGGCGGGACGCGGCGGCGCCGCAGGAGAGGGCAACGACGAAAGCCGGGAATTATAGGGCGATCGCGCCGCGGCTACGACGAGGAAGCGAACACCGGTCGCACGCGCGCAAGCACCCGTTGCGCAGCCGCTTCGCCACGGCGAAGCGCCACGACGTCGACCGCCTCGCGCAGCGCGCGTCGCAGCACCTCGAGGTTCACGCTGTCGGCAATGCGCGCATCCCAGATGCGGCCGGCAACGCCGAGTTCGGCGACGAATGCGTCGCGCAACGTCTGCTTGGCCGCCAGCAGTTTCGCCTGCTCGGCGCGTTCGCGTTCCCGGCGCTGCGCCTCGGTGGGGGCGGCGGCAAGCGCGACGACCTCGACGAGCGAATGCTTCTCGAGCGCTGCGAGCACCGGTCCGAGTTCGCCGGGCCGCGTGAGCTGCGACAGGTCGCCGACGCTGCGCCTGGCGTCGAGCAGCGCGAGGATGCGCCGCGCCGAATGCGCGAGCGTGAGCGCGCGCGCGCCCATCTCGGCGTCGCCCGCCGGCGTGCGTGCGTAGATCAACCGTGGATCGGGCGGCTGCGACTTCACCCGGCTTCTAGGCTCGCCCGCGGTGCCAGGGCGTCGACGACGATGCGCTTGAGCAGCGTCAGGCGTCGGTGGAAGAAATGCTCGGCGCCGGGAATGACCACCACCGGCAGTGATTGCGGACGCGCCCAGTCGAGCACGCCCTGCAGCGCAACGACCTCGTCGTGCTCGCCGTGCACGACCAGCGTGTCGTCGGGAACTTCACCCAGCGAGTAGCGCTCGGTGGCTGCGGTGCCGACGAGCACGAGTCGGTGCGCCGGTGCGCCGGCTTCGCGAAGCCTTGCCGCGACGCGGATCTGCACGTCGGTGCCGAAGGAGAAGCCGGCGAGCACCAGCGGCAGCGACTGCGCGCCTGCCGGCGCTTCGAGGCTCGCCTGTTCGCGCGCGTGGCGCACGACCTCGAGCAGGTCTTCGGTTTCGCCGCGGCCTTCGTCGTGCGTGCCTTCGGTGGCGCCGACGCCGCGGAAGTTCGGGCGCCAGACGACGTAGCCGAGCGCCAGCAGCGCGCGCGCCAGCGTCTGCGCCACCTTGTTGTCGCGCGTGCCGCCGTGCAGCGGGTGCGGATGCGCGACGATGCCGATGCCGCGCGGCGTTCCCGCGGGGCGGTCGAGCGCGACGTCGATCGCGCCGACCGGGCCGTCGATGAGCAGCAGTTGCGTGCCGGCGTTCATTCGAGCCGCAGCCGCTCGACCGGTTTCCCGTCGCGCAGATGCGATTCGACGATCTCGTCGATGTCCTCGCGATCGACGTAGCTGTACCAGACGCCGTCGGGATAGACGACGGCAACCGGTCCGAGCTCGCAACGGTCGAGGCATCCCGCCTTGTTCACGCGCACCTTGCCGGGACCGGAGAGTCCGAGCGCCTTGACGCGCTCCTTCGCGTACGCGTGCAACGCCTCCGCGCCGTTGCGCGCGCAGCATTCGCGGTTGGGATCGTCGCGTCGATTGACGCAGAAGAAGATGTGGCGTTCGTAGTAGGAGGACATCGGTCGATTATAGGCGGCCGTGTGCCCGCCGCGCCCACCATGCCAGTGCAGCGAACGGCCACAGCGTGGCGAGCGCGCGCAGCAGTCCGTGGAAATTCGTCCACGCGCCTTCCCAGTGCGCGAGCATCGACAGGTAGTACTCGTTCGGCGCGGCGAGATTCACCAGAACGGTGCCCGCCGCAATGGCCGCGACGGCACTGCCGGCGCGTACCCGCGGAGTTGCGGGAACGAGCGCGATCGACGCGATCGCACCGGCGACGAGGCCGCCCTGCGTCGCTGCGCTCAGCCAGCCGAATGCGTGCGCCGGGCCGAGCACGACCGCGCCGGCGATCGACTTGATCGCGCAGGCGGCGATGATCGGCAGCGCGATCGTCCATACCGCAGGGCGTGCCCCCGATGCTGTCGGTACGACGAAGACTTCGCGCACCAGCAACGCGATGGCCACGATCGCCAGCGAGACCGCGCACGCCTCGACGAACGGCTCGTAGCGCGCGGGCAGGATCAGCGATGCTCGCCAGTCGGACGTCGAAGACCCCGACGACGAAGGCCAGGCGAACAAGAGGTCGCCGGTGGCGAACACGATCGATTGCGGATACCACTGCGCGATCGGCCAGGCGACCAGCAGCACCGCGCCCGCCGTTGCGCCCGGCGTCACGGTGAACGCGCTGCGCAACGCCCGCGGCAGTCGCTCGATGCGCCGGCGTCCGAACCAGGCGGCGATCGCGATGCCGATTGCCGCTCCGGCGACGTTCGTCAACAGGTCGACTCGCGAAGGAACGCGGGCCGGCAGCAAGCCCTGCGCGGACTCCAGCGAGAACGACAGGAGCGCGGCAAGCGCCAGCGCCCAGGGCGCGGCCCGCAGCATGCGCACGCGCGCGACTCGAGCGACGGCCACGCAGGCCAGAAAGCCGAAGGGCAGGTAGGCGATCAGGTTCGTCGCGACGTCGAACGCCGTCCACCAGCGGGGCCAGTCGGCCGACAGGAAATCGAAGATCGACGTGGCGGGCACGCGCCATCCGCTCCAGGGGTACAGGCTCGCGTAGACGAGTGCCGCGGCGTAGGTCGCCAGCCACCCTGCGCTCGGTTGCGCGCGACGCCGGGAAGGCTCTACCGGCAGGTGAATCGATGGGCCGTGCACGCCGACTAGCTTACCCGGTGCTCCGCTATGATCGGCACCGATGAGTGCGCTCGATGCCGACCGGATCTGCGCGGCCGCCGGCTGCGAAGCGCTTCACGTGCAGACCTTCGAGGAAATTCCTTCCACGAACGAGGCGCTGATGCAGCGACCGTTCGGGCAGGCGCCGGCTCCCCCGTCGTTGGTGGCCACGCTGCACCAGAGCGCCGGCCGAGGCCGACGCGGTCGCGCCTGGGTTTGCGAACCGGGCCGCGCGCTGGCGTTCTCGATCGTCTTCGAGCGCCGGGTCGGCGCCGAAGCGCCGCCCTGCGCGCTGTCGATCGTCGTCGGGGTCGCGGCCGCCATCGCCCTCGTGCCGTGGGCGCCCGACGTGCGCCTGAAATGGCCCAACGACCTGCAGCGCGCCGGTCGCAAGCTGGGCGGAATCCTCGTCGAGACGCGTCGCAGCCTGCCGGTGCAGGCGGCCGGCGCCGCGGCGCATTCGATCGAGCGCATCGTCGTCGGCATCGGAATCAATCTCGTCGCACCGCGCGACGAACGCATCGGGCAGCCGGCCTGCGGCCTGTTCGACGACTCGGCTGTGCGCGACGATCCGGCGACCGTGATCGGCTGCGTCGCCGGCGACGTCGTTCGGGCGGTCGAGCGCTTTTTCGCCGAAGGGCCCGACGAGTCGGTCGCTGCCTGGCAGCGCTTCGATGCGTTGCAGGGCGCGGCCGTCGTCGTGACCGAAAGCGGCCGCGTCGTCGCTTCGGGCCGCGCACTCGGCATCGATGCGCAAGGCGCACTGCGCCTGCTCGGCCGCGACGGGGTGCAGATCGTCCGCCACGGCGAGGCGTCGCTGCGACGCGACGACGAGCGTGCCGTCACGAGGTCCGCGCCCCGATGAGGCGGCTCGTGCTGGCGCTCGTCCTGGCGAACGTGCTGATGTTCGGATGGAATCGTGGCTGGTTCGATCGTGCCGGCGATCTTCGCTCCA
Source organism: Pseudomonadota bacterium (assembly GCA_023389055.1). Classification (GTDB taxonomy): domain Bacteria; phylum Pseudomonadota; class Gammaproteobacteria; order Burkholderiales; family Burkholderiaceae_E; genus Zeimonas. The sequence continues at coordinate 63,605 of JAEWFA010000046.1, forward strand.
GCGAGGAAAACGCCGACCGCCTGCGTCCCGTGCCGTTGTCGCGCCTCGAGCCTGCGCGCCAGGAGCCCCGGCGGCCGGCACCGGCGGCGTCGACGCCTCGGGTGGCAGCGCCGCCCGCTGCGGCGCCCGGCGTCTCTCCCACGGTCGCGCCAAACGTCCCGCCGGCCGCACCGCCAGGGACTCCGCCCGCCGCTCCGCCGAGCGCCCCGCCGAGCGCCCCGCCGACCCCGCCTCCCGAGACCTCTTCCACGCGCGCAGCCGGCGGCCTCGCCGTCGCGTGTCGCGCCTTCGCGCCGGTCGACGAAGAGCGCGCGGCCGCGCTGCGAAGCGCGCTCGAGCAGTCGGGCGCCTCCGTCGAGGCGCAGCGCATCGAACAGGGCGCCAGCTACCTCGTCTACCTGCCGCCGGCCGCGAATGCCGTGGAGGCGCAGCAGCGGCTCGCCGAGTTGCGCCGCATCGGACGGGACGACGCGTTCGTCATCCAGGACGGACCGATGCGACTGGCGATCTCGCTCGGTCTGTTCCGCTTCGAAAATGCCGCCCGCGCGATGGTGGACCAGCTCGCGCGCGCCGGCGAAACGCGTGCGCTGGTTGCGCCGCGCCCGCCGATCCAGGTGCGCATCGCGTTGCAGGCGCGGTGGTCGCAGGTCGATGCCGGCGCGATCGCGACGATGCTCGGTGCACAGTTCGATGCGCCGGCGCGCGACTGCGACTGAGCAACGCAGGCCGGCGTGTCAGGCCGGTTCCTGGCGCGGCAACTCGTCTTCGCGTTCGGGGTCGCTGTGCCGGATGCGCTCGAGCAGGTCGCTGGTGGAGCGCTGGAAGCGGAACGGGATCGAATGCACCGAGCCGCCGTAGGCGCGCACCTGTTCCGCGCCGACGATCTCGTCGAGCGACCAGTCGCCGCCCTTGACGAGGACGTCGGGACGGATCGCGACGATCAGCTCGAGCGGCGTGTCGGCTTCGAACCATGTGACGAGCGTCGTCGACTCGAGCGACGCGACGACCGCAAGGCGATCGGCGAGCGGATTGATCGGCCGGTCGGTGCCCTTGCCCAGCCGCTTGACCGAGCCGTCGCTGTTCAACGCGACGACGAGCGAGGCGCCGAGCGCACGCGCCTCGGCCAGGCACGTGACGTGGCCCCGGTGCAGCACATCGAACACGCCGTTCGTGAACACGATCGGCCGCGGCAGGGTCGCCGCGTCGCGCGCGGCGTGCGCGGGATCGCAGATCTTGTGTTCGAAGCCGACCAGTGCGTTGCTCACTACGCAACTCCGACGGATTCCGGGTGCCGGACTGCGATCGATTGTAGCAACGGGCCCGGGACGCGATCCGATGCCCGTGCGCCGCTCGTCGGCCGCACGGGTGCGCGCGGCGCGTTGTTCACGACGCAGGCGTTTCGGGGCGTGCGGTCAAGGACGCGACGCATCGCGCCGTTCGACGAACAGCGTGAGCACACCGGTGTAGCCGTAGATGCGATCGTGCGCGATCTCGCCGTTGGCGAAGAAGCCCACGAGCGGGATCTCTCCGAGGTTGTGCGCAACGATGCCCAGCTCGACGCCGGCAGCGCCGAACAGATGCTCGCCGCGCGCAACGCACGAAACGTAATGGCCGCCCAGCACGTTCAACTCGCCCGATTCGACCTCGTCGCGCAACTCGGTGCAGACGCGGATGAGATCGGTGCGCGCTGCCTGCTGGTTGCGGGTGCAGAACACCGCCCGGTCGCCCTGGCGCGGTACCGTCGACACGGCGAGCACGCGGTTCTGCGGATCGATGCCCAGGACGTTGCGCACGACGTAGTCGCCGAATCCTATGCCGCGCGGCGCATTCCCCGGCTCGAAGCCGATCATCAGCCCGCGCGAAAGCCGCTCGGCCGGCAGCGCGCGAAGGATCTCCTCGCCGTCGCGAGAGTTGCGCGCGGCGCCCTGCACGTCGAGATCCTCGAGCAGCACGTCCAGCGCGGGTCGCTCGTCGAGCTGCTCGATGTAGTGCGCGGTGCAGGACGACACGACGTGTTCGCGCGAGATCGGCGCGCAGCCCTGCGTGACGCGCGACAGCAACTGGACCTGCTCGCCGAAGGCGACGCCGGACAGTCCGCCGTGCACGACGCCGCCCGCCAGCTGCGGACCGCGCGACTCGGCGCCCCCGACCAGCCCGCCGAACAGGAAGCCGGTGCCGATCCGCTGTGCGAGCCCGGCAATCGATTCGGGTAGCGACGTGGTCTTCGCGTCGGCGTGCACGAGGGCGGTCGACGTCCGCGACGAAGCGCCTGCCCCAGCGTCGTCGATCGTCGGCAGCCGCTGCGCGCACGAGAACACGCGCCAGCTGTCGGCAGGCAGCTCGCAGATCATCGCGACGAGCGCGGGTTCCTCCGCGTATTCCGCGCCGGAAACGCACACGCCGTGTGCCGACGCGCCGACCCACCGGACACCCGGGAAACGCTCCCCCAGCGTCGATGCGATCGACGGCAGGCGATCGGACAGCCCTTCTGTCACATAGAGCAACCCGAGTCCGGCAACGAGCGCGCTGTCGCCACCAGGTTCGCGCGCCGACAGTTGGGTGATCACGCGCCGTGTCAGTTCCTGCCAGTCCGCGTGGGCGGCGTGGCCATGTCGGAAGGTTCGGGTCGAGAGGGTCATCTGCGTGCGTCTGCCGTTAGAGACCCTCCCGGGAAGCCGCCCCCTGCGGGAGCCGGGCGCTTACCGGTCGGGCCGCCGTCCACGACGGCCTGGTTCCGGCCCCCCGGCCGAGGACTTCTTCGTCTTCGCGCCGGATGGCGTCTTCCTGCTCCGAGCAACTGGTGCGCCTTCCCGTGGCGTGCGTGTCCGGGTCGCCGCCTTCGTTGCGTCCGGAGTCGCCGCGGGCTCGCCGGAAGCGCCGAGCGCCGCGGCGGCGATCTGGCTGAACTGACGCTGCAGCAGGTCCCACCAGGCGCCCGCGTCGAGGCCGGGCAGGCTCGGTGCCGGCGCGTGCATCGCCGGCTCGCCACTGGCGGCCGCCGCCATCTCAGCGGCCGGCGTGTGCGCGACCTGCGCGGCATCCTGCGGGGTTGCGGTCGCCGGAATGGACGCGGTACCGGTTACCGGGGTGGCGCTCGCCGCGGCAGACATCGCGCCGGAGGCCACGCCTGCCATCGCCTGCGCCAGCAGGTTGGCGCCGGGCAGGCTGGCCGGCGTGCCGAGCATCGATCCGTAGGTCTTCAGCGTCGCGATCGTTCCGCGCTGGATCTCGAGGGCCTGCACGCTCGCCCTGAGCAGGCTCAGGTTCATCGTCAGCCATTGGTCGACGGCCTTAAGGTCGGAGATGCGTCGGTCGAGCTCGTCGACGTCGGTCGTCGGCGCGATCGACGACGGCACCCCGAACGCCGACCAGGCGTTCTTCACGAACTCCATCGAATCGAGCAGGTTTCCCACGTTCAGCGCGCCGATCCCCAGCCCTTGCAGGCCGGCGGCCGGTTGCGCGGTTTCGCGATCGTTCGCCATCAGCGCCTCCTGGTCGGCAAAATTGACATCCAAACCGCCGCCGGCCATAATTCGCGGTTCCCCGGAGGGGTGCCCGAGTGGCTAAAGGGGGCAGACTGTAAATCTGTTGGCTTACGCCTACGTTGGTTCGAATCCAACCCCCTCCACCAGCGGTAAATAGTCTCGACGGTAACGTCCGGGGTTTCGACGCCAACGTCTCAGTTCTCGACGGTGGTGTTTCGGCGGTGATCGGTTCGGCTCGCGGGTGTAGCTCAATGGTAGAGCAGAAGCCTTCCAAGCTTACGACGAGGGTTCGATTCCCTTCACCCGCTCCAGCGCCCGCCGGGTCGTTCCCGTTGCGCCCATGTGGCTCAGTGGTAGAGCACTCCCTTGGTAAGGGAGAGGTCGCGCGTTCGATCCGCGCCATGGGCACCAAGTACAACGTCGACAACGTCGAGTCCGGCATCGTCGAAACCGTGCAGCGGCACGGTCGTCAGCGCTGACAGCATCGGAACAAGAACCGGGAGTTCGAAATGGCGAAAGGAAAGTTCGAGCGTACGAAGCCGCACGTGAACGTGGGGACGATCGGACACGTGGATCACGGCAAGACGACGCTGACGGCGGCGATCACGACGGTGCTCTCGAAGCAGTTCGG
>JAEWFA010000052.1 GCA_023389055.1 Pseudomonadota bacterium
AAACGGCATTGACGCATCCGTGTTTTTGTATGTATCATTCATTTTTGCACGGCATGTATCAATATCGAGCGTCCCTTCAATCATTCGGAGACGACCATGGGAAAAGCATTCCGGATCGCCGGCCTCCTCGCCGTCCGGTTGGGAGCCGTCGCCGGTGCGGCCGTGCTTGCGGGATTGCAGCTCGCCGATGCGAGAACGCATCGCACGATCGACGTCGTGGTGCGCCCGGTTGCCCTGGCGGACGATGAACCGGCGCGGGAGCGCGGGCGCTACCTGTACCGTTCCCGCGGCTGCATCGACTGCCACGGAGCGGACGGCACCGGCCGGACGTTCCTCGACGGCGGCGACGCGCTGCGGATTCACGGTGCGAACCTCACGACGGGCGCCGGCAGCGCTGTCGCGGACTACCGTACGGAAGACTGGGTACGCGCCATCCGCCACGGCGTCGCGCCGTCGGGCAGGCCGCTGCTCGTGATGCCGAGCGAGGACTACAACCGCTTCACCGACGCGGATCTCGGCGCGCTGATCGGCTACATGCGCAGCCTGCCGCCGGCGGCCGGCGAGCCTGCCGAGGTCAGGCTCCCGATGGCGGCACGCTTGCTGTACGGCTTCGGCGCGATGTCGGACGCGGCGGCGAAGATCGACCACGCCCGCCCGCCGCAGGAACCGGTCGCCGAGGGCGTGACGCACGCGCATGGCGCCTACGTCGCCAACATGTGCCTCGGTTGCCACGGACCACAACTGCTCGGCGGCCGTATTCCCGGCAGCCCGCCCGACTGGCCGCCTGCGCCCCGGCTGGCGCCGGGCGAAGGCTCGGCGATGGCGAACTACCCGGACGCCGAGTCGTTGATCCGGCTGTTTCGCACCGGCAAGCGCGCCGACGGCACGGCGGTTCGCGTGATGCCCTTCGATTCGCTGCGCGAGACGAGCGAAACCGACCTGCGGGCGCTCCACCTGTACCTGGGCGGGCGAGCCGCGTCGTAGCCCCTCCGCTAATCCACAACCCGGATCGGCCGCGGCCGCGTCAGCTCCTCCGGGCGCATCAACCGGTCGAGCTGCGCCTGCGTCATCAGCCCGCGCTCGAGGACGATCCGGTAGACGCTCCCGCCGGTGGCGTCGGCCTCGGCCGCCACGGCCGTGGCGTTCGCGTAGCCGATGTACGGGTTCAGCGCGGTGACGATGCCGATCGAGTTCTCCACCATCGCCCGCAGCCGCTCGCGATTGGCCGTGATGCCGCGCACGCAGCGCTCGGTGAGCGTGCGGCATCCGCGCTCCAGGTGCTGGATGCTCTTGAACAGGCTGTGCGCGATGATCGGCTCGAAGGCATTCAGCTGAAGCTGCCCCGCCTCGGCCGCGAAGGTGACCGTGACGTCGTTGCCGATCACCTCGTAGGCGATCTGGTTGATCACCTCGGGGATCACCGGGTTGACCTTGCCCGGCATGATCGACGAGCCGGCCTGCATCGCCGGCAGGTCGATCTCGTTCAATCCGGCGCGCGGACCCGACGACAGCAGCCGCAGGTCGCTGCACGTCTTCGACAGCTTCACCGCGACGCGCTTGAGCACGCCCGACAGTTGCACGAAGGCGCCGCAGTCCTGCGTGGCTTCGATCAGGTTCGGCGCGGTGACCAGCTCGATGCCGCTGATCTTCGACAGGCTGCCGCAGACGAGCCGCGCGTAGTCGGGGTGCGCGGTGATGCCGGTGCCGATCGCCGTGCCGCCGAGATTGATCTCGCGGATCAGCGAGGCGGCCTCGCGCAGCCGTTCCTGGTCTTCGCCGATCATCGTCGCGTACGTGGAGAACTCCTGGCCGAGCGTCATCGGCACGGCGTCCTGCAGCTGCGTGCGCCCCATTTTCAGCACGTCGGCGAATTCGTTCGCCTTCGCGTCGAAAGCCAGCCGCAGCTGCTCCATCGCGTCGATCAGCGCGCCGATGCCGAACCAGGCGGCCACCTTCAACGCCGTCGGATAGACGTCGTTGGTGCTCTGGCTCATGTTGACGTGCTCGATCGGATGCAGCGTCGCGTAATCGCCTCGCGTGCGCCCCATCAACTCGAGGGCGCGGTTGGCGATCACCTCGTTGGCGTTCATGTTCGTCGAGGTGCCTGCGCCGCCCTGGATGACGTCGACGACGAACTGCTCGTGCAGCCCGCCGCCCAGGATCTCCTCGCAGGCGCGTTCGATCGCGTCGGCGCGCTGCGGATCGAGCAGGCCGAGCGCCTGGTTCGCCTGCGCGGCAGCCTGCTTGATCGCGGCAAGCGCGCGCACCAGTTCCGGGTAGATCGAGATCGGCGTACCGGTGATCGGGAAGTTCTCGATCGCGCGCAACGTGTGCACGCCGTAATAGGCGTCGGCGGGAACCTCGCGGTCGCCGAGCAGATCGTGCTCGGTGCGGGTGGCGGTGACAGTGGGCTTCATGAGGATCCGTTTCGCACGACGGTGACGAGCACCGAGGTGTCGGTGAGTGCGTGGAAGGCGTGCGCAACGCCGCCCGACAGGTACATCAACTGGTGGGGACGGAGTCGCTTCGCCTCGTTGTGCGCGAAGACCTCGAGCTCTCCCTCGAGGCAGTGCACCGTCATCGGGCCGGCGACCCGGTGCTCGGGAACCGTCTTGCCCGCGGCCAGCACCAGGCGCATGACCTCGATGTGGTCGTCGCGCGCGATCGCAGTGGAAGGCACGTCGTCGATCGCAGCCCCCAGCGGCAGGATCTCGACGATCTCTCCGGATGTCGCGTGTTTCAGTGCCATGACCGGATCTCCGTTGGCTGCGGCCGCGCGACGGTCGACGACGCTCAGCCGGGCTTGCCGTCGAGCCGAGCCCGCGTCAGCACGGGCCAGGAGCGCGCGACGTACAGGCCGAAAGCCGCCGCCCAGAGTATCGCAGAGGCCTGCACGAAACCGACGAGGTGCGCAGGACTGGCGATCGGCCCGAACACGCGCACCACTGCAGCGGCGAAAACGAGCCCGTACATCGCGGCCTCGAAGCCGTCGGCGCGCAGCGGCCGGGCCGTGTGCCCGCGCGCCGTGCGCGTCATCATGCCGAGGGTCAACCCGCCGATGCCGCCGACCGTGAGCGCGTGCACCGACACCGAGTGGGTGACGAGGCCGGCGGAGACCCCGGCGCGCAACAGCAGGTGCACGACGATCCACGCGTAGGCGACGTGCAGCACCCAGACCAGCGGCGCGGAGAAGGTCCGCCAGGGCTGCCACAGCGCCAGCCGCGTGGCGTTCGCCAGCGCTGCCGCCAGCGCGACGACGCCGGCGAGCGCCGGCGCCCACGCCAGTGCCTGCGCCGGCAGCAGGTCGACGACGAACAACGCGATGACCGACCCGAGCGAGAGCTTCTCGACGATGGGATTGCGCCGCGCCTCCAGGCCCGGAATTCCGTTGTTCGTGAACATCGGCACGACGCGCCCGGCCATCACCACCATGATGAACAGCACGACGTCCAGGCCGAGGCGCACGCCGTGCAGCGGGTCGAAGACGATCGCTCCGCCCAGCGCCGCGTGCACGACGAGCGCGAGCGCGCCGAGCAGCACGAGCAGGCCGACGAAGAAGTAGTTGCGCCGGTTGCGCGAGCGAACGATCGGTATCCCGATGCCCACCGCGACAGCAACCGGAAACGCCGCGTTCGCCAGCGCGGCCGCAATCGGCCACGGACCGAGCACCAGCACGCGCGCGAGCACCCACAGCGCCGCGAGCACCATCAGCGACGCTCCGGTGGGCGTCGGCCGGTTCGTCCAGTTTCGCACGGCCGTGAGGAGAAAACCGGCTATCACCGCCAGCGCGTAACCGAACAGCATCTCGTGCGCGTGCCACAACGGGCCCCGCAGAACCGCGTGCTCGAGCGTTCCGCCGAACTGCAGCGTCCACAGAACGATATCGAGCGCGGCGAAGGTTCCGGCGAGCAGATAGAACGGGCGAAAACCGAGCTGCCACAGCGCGAAAGCGGGCACGGGCGGCGCGGCGGCGGGTGCGGGACGCCCGGGTCGCTGGAGTGGCAGGTCCTTCATCGTCATGTCGCGAGGCGCGGCGCAGTCAATACAGGATGCGGCAGCGGATCGTGCCTTCGATCGAGCACAGCTCCTCGAGCGCGATGCGGCTGGCGTCGCTGTCGGTGTCGATGACGACGTAGCCGACCAGTGCGTTCGTCTGCAGGAACTGCGCCGAGATGTTGATGCCCGCGCGGGAGAAGCGCTCGTTGATGTTGGCGATGATGCCGGGAACATTGCGGTGCACGTGCAGCAGGCGCGACTTGCCCAGATGCTCGGGCAGCGAGACCTCGGGGAAGTTCACCGCCGAAACGGTCGAACCGTTGTTGCTGTAGCGAAGTAGCTTGGCCGCGACCTCTCCGCCGATGTTCGCCTGCGCCTCGGAGGTGGAGCCGCCGATGTGCGGGGTGAGGATCACGTTGTCGAAACGCAGCAGCGGCGACTCGAAGATCGCGTCGTTGCCCTTGGGCTCCACCGGAAAGACGTCGATGGCCGCGCCGAGCAGGTGTGCGCGCTCGAGCGCGTCGGCGAGCGCGTCGATGACGACGACGTTGCCGCGCGAGGCGTTGATCAGGAACGACCCGGGCTTCATCGCAGCGATCTGCTTCTCGCCGATCATCTCGTGCGTGGCCGGCGTCTGCGGCACGTGCAGCGTGACGACGTCGGCCAGCCGGAGCACCTCGTCGAGCGACGCCGCCTGGCGCGCGTTGCCCAGCGGCAGCTTGCTCTCGATGTCGTGGAAGACGACGCTCATGCCCAGCTGCTCGGCGAGCACGCCGATCTGCGTGCCGATGTGGCCGTAGCCGACGATGCCGAGCACCTTTCCGCGGACTTCCCACGAATGCGCCGCGCTCTTTTCCCAGCCCCCGCGATGCAACTTCGCGTTCTTCTGCGGGATGCCGCGCATCAGCATGATGACCTCGCCGAGCACGAGCTCGGCGACGCTGCGCGTGTTCGAGAACGGCGCGTTGAAGACCGGAACGCCGCGCAGCGCGGCCGCGTCGAGGTCGACCTGGTTGGTGCCGATGCAGAAGCAGCCGATTGCGGTGAGCTTGGGGGCCTGCGAAAGCACCTCGGCGGTCAGGTGCGTGCGCGAGCGGATGCCCAGGAAATGCGCGCCTTCGATCGCGCGCGCCAGTTCGTCGCCCGACAGCGACTGCTTGTACGTGTCGATGTTCGTGTAGCCGTCGTTGCGCAGGACGTCGACGGCCGAGGCATGGATGCCCTCGAGCAGGACGACCTTGAGCTTTTCCTTCGGGACGGACAGGCGCTGAGCGGGTTGGGTCATGGGCGGTGCGTGCCGGGGTTCGGCGTGAGAAACCGGCCGTTGCGGCGCGAATGGGATGCCGGAAAGCGCGTTATTGTAGGGCCTGCCCGAATGTCCCGTTCCCGGAGCCCGGTGTGCCCACGATCTTCGAGAAGCTGTACCGCGGCGAGCTGCCGTGTGCCCGCGTCTACGCCGACGAGCACGTCTTCGCGTTCATGGATGCCGGCCAGGTCAACGACGGACACGTGATCGTCGCGTCGGTGAAGCCCTACGAAACGTTGATGGATGCCGACGAGGAAACCGCCGTGGCGATGATGAAGGCGGCACGCCGAATTGCCATCGCCGTCGAGCGCGACTTCGCCGCCGACGGGGTGACCGTCCTGCAGGCGAACCGCGTGGCCGGCTGGCAGACCGTGCCGCACCTGCATCTGCACGTGCTGCCGAGGGTCGCGGGCGACGCCGTCACGCTCGGCTGGCCGCGGCGCGATCCGCCGATCGAGCGGCTGCGCGAACTGGCGGCGCGCATCCGGCTCTGATGGTTGCGACTTGCGTCGCGACTCAGCCCGCCCAGCCGCGCAGCGCGCCGATGCCGATCGCGGCGACGACTACGGCCCACGGCGGCCAACGCAGACCGACCAGCAACGCGTAGAGGGCACCGGCGAACAGTGCATCGGCCAGCCCGCGTACCGCGCTCGTCGCGACCGGGTCGATCCATGCGGCGAGCAGCACCCCCACCACGCCGGCATTGACTCCGGCGATCGACCGGCGCAATGCCGGTCGCGCACGCAGTTCGTCCCACCACGGAAGCGCCGCGACGAGCACCAGCAGGCCCGGCAGGAAGATCGCGACCAGGCACAGCGCCGCTGCGGCCCAGGCGCCGAGCGCAGAGGCGCCGGCCGCCGTCGAACCGGCGATTCCCGGTGTGCCGAGCACGCTGCCCAGGTACGCCGCGAAGGTGAACAGCGGCCCTGGAACCGCCTGTGCCGCGCCGTAGCCGGCGACGAAGGCGGACTCGTCGACCCACCCGGGCGCGACGACGCCGGCCTGCAGCAGCGGCAGCACGACGTGCCCGCCGCCGAAGACCAGCGCGCCTGCCCGGTAGAACGCCGCAGCGATCCCGAGCAGGGGGTAATGAGACCACGACGCGGCGATCGGCAGCGCCACGAGCAACGCGATGAACAGCACTGCCGCGCTCGCTCCGGCGCGACGCGAAACGCGATGCCGGGGCTCAATCCCTGAAGCGGCTGCGGGGCGCGCAGCGTCGACCGCGTTGCCGCACGCGCGCGTCGACCCGCGCAACAGCCAGGCGCCCCCCAGCGCCGAAGTCGCGAGTGCGACGAACTGCATTGCGGCGCCCCCGTGCGGCAGCACGATCGCTGCAGCCAGCAGCGCCAGCCCGCGCCGCGTCGCGTCGGGAGTCAGCGCACGCGCCATCGAAACGACCGCCTGCGCGACGACGGCCACTGCCACGACTTTCAGCGCCTGCAGCACGCCGGCGAGCAAGGGATTCGCCGAATCGATCCTGGCGAGTCCGAGCGCGAACAGCACGAGCGCGATCGCCGAGGGCAGCGTGAATCCGGCCCACGCCGCAAGCGCCCCGCGCCAGCCTGCCCGCTGCAGGCCGATCGCGAAGCCGACCTGGCTGCTCGCCGGACCAGGCAGGAACTGGCACAGCGCGACGAGCTCGGCGTAGCGCCGCTCGTCGAGCCAGCGACGGCGCTCGACGAACTCGGCGCGAAAGAAGCCGAGATGCGCGATGGGGCCGCCGAAGGAGCTCAGTCCGAGCTTCAGGAAGGCGAGGAAGACTTCCGCAGGCACTCGAACCGGTACCCGCGATGGCGACTGCCGTGTGAGTGGGTGCTGCAGCCTCGCACACCGGCACGCCGGCGACAAGGCCTGAACGCTTCGCCGCCTTGCCGGCGCTGTATCCTTTGCGCCGATGCCGCCTGCCCCGCCCCTGCCGACGATCGACGACGTGCGCGCCGCCGCGGCACGGCTGCGCGGCCATGCGCACCGCACGCCCGTGCTGCGCTCGGCAACCGCCGATGCGCGCACCGGCGCCTCGATCTTCTTCAAGTGCGAGAACCTGCAGCGCATGGGGGCGTTCAAGTTCCGCGGGGCGTTCCACGCGGTCTCGAAACTGGCGCCCGCGCAGCGCGCGGCCGGCGTGGTCGCCTTCTCGTCGGGCAACCACGCGCAGGCGATCGCCCTCGCCGCACGCGAGCTCGGCTCGCGCGCCGTGATCGTGATGCCGGCCGACGCGCCGGCGGCGAAGCTTTCGGCCACGCGCGACTATGGCGCGGAAATCGTGACCTACGATCGCGTGCGGGAGTCGCGCGAGGCGATCGCGCAGCGGCTCGCCGACGAGCGAAACCTCACGTTGATCCCGCCCTTCGATCACGACGACGTGATCGCCGGACAAGGAACGGCGGCGCTGGAGCTTTTCGAGGAAGTCGGCGCGCTCGACGCGCTGTTCGTGCCGGTGGGCGGCGGCGGGCTGTTGTCGGGCTCGCTGCTCGCCGCCGAAGCGACGTCGCCGGGTTGCGCTACGTTCGGCGTCGAACCGAGCGCCGGCGACGACGCCCGGCAGTCGCTGCGCCGCGGCGAGATCGTCACGATCGGCATTCCCGAGACGATCGCCGACGGCGCGATGACGACGCATCTGGGCGAACGCACGTTCCCGATCATCCGGCGGCTGGCGCGCGACATCGTCGCGGTCGACGACGCCCGCCTGATCGAAGCGATGCGCTTCTTTGCCGAGCGGATGAAGATCGTCGTCGAGCCGACCGGTTGCCTGGGCGCGGCCGGCGCATTCGCGCAGGCATCCCTCTGGAGCGGCAAGCGCATCGGCGTGATCCTCAGCGGCGGAAACGTCGACCTGGCGCGTTACGGCGGGTGGCTCGCCGCCGGGCTCTGAACACGCCCCGTCAGGTCGTCGCCGCCACCGGCCTCGCCGGCATCATCCGGCGCCCCTGGCCCCACCAGATCCACGCGACCAGCAGCAGCGCCGGGATGTAGACCCAATGCATCGACGGGCGCTCGGTGGGCACGAGCACGCCGCCGATGTCCCAGCCGATCTCGAAGCCGTTCTTCTTCGCGCGGCTGCCGAAGCGCACGTTGGCGATCTGCACCTGGTCGCCGAGCGCCGTGACGGTGAGACCGGCTTCGGCCAGCCGCTTGCGCCCGTCGCCCGCGTCGCGCAATTGCACGCCGACCGTCTTGCGGATCTCGTCGCCCTCGAGGTTCGTCCCGGTGATGATCAAGGCGAGACGATCGCCGGGATCGAGCCGCTGCGCCACGTCGAAGATCTGCGAAGCGGGCACCTCCCGGTACGGCGGCTCGAGTCGATCGACGAACCAGTCGGGGCGGAACAGCGCGAAGGTCGCGATCAGCAGCGCGACGACCTCCCACCAGCGGCATCGAGTGCGAAACCACGCCATCGTCGCCGCCGCGAAAGTGAGCGAGGCGACGATCGCGGCGAAGGCGACGAGCACGACTTCCCACCAACCGTGCACGTCGATCAGCAGCAGTGCCGGGTTGAAGACGAAGACGAAGGGCAGCACCACCGTGCGCAGCGCGTACAGCGACCCCTGGATGCCGGTCTGGATCGGATCCTCGCCGGAGATCGCCGCTGCAGCGAAGGTCGCCAGCCCGACCGGCGGCGTGATGTCGCCCATGATCCCGTAATAGAAGACGAACAGGTGCACCGCGATCAGCGGAATGATCAGCCCGTTCTGCGCGCCCAGCTCGACGATCACCGGCGCCATCAGCGACGCGACGAGGATGTAGTTCGCCGTGGTCGGCACGCCCAGCCCGAGCACCAGGCAGACGAACGCGGTGAACAGCAGCATCACGATCACGTTTCCCTGCGAGACGACCTCGACGAAATCGGTCATCCGGAAGCCGAGGCCGGTGAGCGTGATGCCGCCGACGATGATGCCGGCCGTCGCCGTCGCGATGCCGATGCCGATCATGTTGCGCGCGCCATCGTTCAGGCCCTGCACCACCTCCCGAAAGCCGGTGGCCCATTCGGGCAACGCCGGTCGTCCGCGAAAGAACGCGACGATCGGGCGCTGCGTGGCCATCAGCGAAATCAGCGTGACCGTCGCCCAGAACGCGCTCAGCGCCGGCGACAACTGCTCGATCATCAGGCACCAGATCAGCACGCCGATCGGAATCAGGAAATGCAGGCCCGCACGAACCGTCGGCCACGTGTCCGGAAGCACCGGATTCTCGATGTCGATGTCCTGCGGGAGGTCCGGGTTGCGCGCTGCGTCCCACAGCAGCGCGACGTGCGTGACCAGCAGCAGGCCGCCGATGATCCAGACCGCGTTGTCGCCGAACAGGGCCTGCGCACCCAGCGCGATCCAGTAGACGAGTGCGCAGACGACGATCGTGCCGGCGAGTCCGAGCGCCCAGCCGAGCACGCGCTCGCGGACCGGGCGCGGTCGACGCACGGCGCTCGGGTTCATGCCCAGCTTCAGCGCCTCGAGGTGGACGATGTAGAAGAGCGCGATGTAGGAAATCGCGGCCGGCAGGAAAGCGTGCTTGACGATGTCCGAATACGGGATGCCGACGTACTCGACCATCAGGAACGCCGCAGCGCCCATCACCGGCGGCATGATCTGACCATTCACCGACGATGCGGTTTCGATCGCGCCGGCCTTCACGCCGCCGTAGCCCGCCTTCTTCATCAACGGAATCGTGAAGATGCCGCCCGAAACGACGTTCGACACCGACGAGCCCGAGATCAGGCCGTTCAGCCCCGACGAGACGACGGCGACCTTCGCCGGTCCGCCGCGCAGGTGGCCCAGCGCGGCGAACGCGACCTGCATCATGTAGTTGCCGGCACCGGCGCGATCGAGCAGCGAGCCGAACAGCACGTAGATGAAGATGAACGACACCGACACGCCGAGCGCGACGCCGTAGACGCCCTCGGTGGTCAGCCACATGTGCGAGATCATCCGCTCGAGCGAAGCGCCCTTGTGCGAGACGACGTCGGGCAGGTATGGTCCAAGGAAGATGTACGCGAGGAACACCAGCGCGAGAATCGTCATCGGAAGACCCACCGCGCGGCGCGTGGCTTCCAGCAGCAGCACGAGGCCCACGGTGGCGACGACGATGTCCTGCAGGATCGGCACGCCGGGGCGCGTGGCGAGCTCGTTGTAGAACAGCAGCAGGTAGCCGCCCGCGAAGGCGCCGACCACGGCCATCAGCCAGTCGGTGATCGGTACGCGATAACGAACGCCGCGCCGACGCGAGCCCGGGTAGGCGAGAAAGCCCAGGAACAGCGCGAGCGCCAGGTGCAACGCGCGGGCTTCGGTGTCGTTGAGCAGACCGAAGCCCAGCGAGAAAGGCAACGGCGACGCGTACCAGAGCTGGAACAGCGACCAGCCTATGGCGACCGCGCTGATCACCGCGCCCGAGACGCCCGAGGCGGCGCGCCCGCCCGTGTCGACGGCGGCAACCAGCTCCTGCAGTTCGGCCGAGGACTTTGCGGTTTCGCTCATGAGCGTCTCCCGGGGGCCCGTGCGCCGCCGACGCGGTCAGCGAAAATCGAAAAGGCGGGCACGCGGCCCGCCTGGGAAAACGATCGCGCGTCCGACGCCCGTGCAGGCGCGAACGCGCGGCGCATCACTTGATCCAGCCCTTCTCGCGATAGTAGCGCTGCGCACCTTCGTGCAGCGGCGCCGACAGGCCGTCCTTGGCCATGTTCTCCGGTTTCAGGCTCGACAGCGCCGGATGCAGCTTCTTGAACTCGTCGAAGTTGTCGAACACCGCCTTGACGATCGCGTAGACCGTATCGGGCGAGGTCTTCGCCGACGTGACGACGGTGGCGAGCACACCGTAGGTCTGCGTGGCCTGCGGGTTGTTCGGATACAGGCCGGCCGGGATCGTCGCCTTCGCGTAGTACGGCTTTTCGGCGACGAGTTTCTCGACGGCAGGACCGGTGAGCGAGACCAGCTGCGCGCCGCAGGTCGTCGTCGGATCCTGGATGTTCGCCGACGGGTGGCCGACCGCATAGAAGAAGCCGTCGATCTTGCCGTCGCACAGCGCCGGGCCGTGCTCGTCGGCCTTCAGCTCGGCGGCGAGTCCGAAGTCGCTCATCTTCCAGCCCATCGCGGCGAGCAGTTCCTCCATGGAGGCGCGCGTGCCCGAGCCGGGGTTGCCGACGTTGAAGCGCTTGCCCTTGAAGTCCTCGAAGCTCTTGACGTTCGCTTCCTTGCGGGCGACGACGGTGAAAGGCTCGGGGTGCACCGAGAACACGGCGCGCAGGTCCGGGTACGGCCCGGCGTCCTTGAACTGGCCGACGCCGTTCAAGCCGTTGTACTGCACGTCGGATTGCGCGAAGCCGAAGTCGAGCTCGCCCGCCTTGATCGTGTTCACGTTGAAGACCGAACCGCCGGTGGACTCCACCGAGCAGCGGATGTTGTGCTTGGACCGGTCCTTGTTCACCAGCCGGCAGATCGCCCCGCCCGCGGCGTAGTAGACGCCGGTTACACCGCCGGTGCCGATCGTGACGAACTGCTGCTGTGCAGCGACTGGCGCCTGAAAGGCGGCTGCCGTCAGGGCGGCGACGGAGAACGCCGCCAGGCGGAACAGCTTCGGGGATTTGCGCATTCGTTGCATCTCCAGTTCGGTATGGGGAAAAGCGCGGGCCATTATGCCGGTTCGGGAGGTGCCGGCAACCCCGGGAAAGCCCCTCGCCGGCGCACGCTGCCGCGAGATCAACCGCCAGAGGCGGCGATCGACGCGTCGACGGCTTCGGCGAGCCGGTCGACGATCGCGTCCAGTTCGGCGAGCGACACCGTGAACGGCGGCGCGAGCAACACGTGATCGCCGCGCTGGCCGTCGATCGTCCCGCCCATCGGATAGACGAGCAGGCCGCGCGACATCGCCTGCTGCTTGATCCGCGCGTGCAGTTTCAAGCCCGGGTCGAAGCTCTCCTTCGTCGCGCGATCGGCGACAAGCTCGATGGCGCGGAACAGGCCCCGTCCGCGGATGTCGCCGACGTGCGGGTGCTCGCCGAAGCGCTCGCGCAGCCGCGCCTCGAGCGCCTCGCCGCTGCTGCGGCAGGCGGCGAGCAGACCGTCGCGCCGGATCACGCGTTGCACGGCCAGCGCCGCCGCGCAGGCCACGGCGTGACCCAGGTACGTGTGCCCGTGCTGGAAGAAGCCGCTGCCTCGGGAGAACGCCTCGACGATTCGCGATTGCACGAGCACCGCTCCGATGGGCTGGTAGCCCCCGCCCAGCCCCTTGGCGATCGTCATCAGGTCGGGAGCGATTCCCTCCTGCTCGCACGCATGCAATGTACCGGTGCGTCCCATCCCGCACATCACCTCGTCGAGGATCAGCAGGATGCCGTGCCGATCGCAAAGCTCGCGGACCCCCTGGAAGTAGCCGGGCACCGGTTCGATCGCGCCGGCCGTCGCTCCGCCGACCGTCTCGGCGACGAAGGCGATGACGTTCTCGCCGCCGAGCGCATCGATCTGCGCCGCGAGCTCGTCGACGAGCCGACGACCGTAGGCGACGGCGCTCTCGCCCGCGTGCCGGCCGCGGTACTCGTAGCACGGCGACACGTGCGCGACGTCGACGAGCAGCGGCGAGAACTGGCGGCGTCGCCATTCGTTGCCTCCGACCGCGAGCGCGCCGAGCGTATTGCCGTGATAGCTCTGCCGGCGAGCGATGAAGCGGCGGCGCTGCGGCTGGCCGATCTCGACGAAATACTGGCGCGCCATCTTCAGCGCCGCTTCGACCGCCTCCGAGCCGCCCGAGACGAAGTACACATGCCCGATGCCCTCGGGCGCGTCCTCGACGAGCACGTCGGCGAGCGTCTCGGCGACCTGCGTCGTGAAGAAGCTCGTGTGCGCGTAGGCCAGGCGATCGATCTGCTCGTGCATGGCGGCGCGTACGTCGGGATGCCCGTGTCCGAGACACGAGACGGCGGCCCCGCCCGACGCATCGAGGTAGCGCCGACCGTCGGCGTCGACGAGCGTCGTTCCTTCGCCGCGGACGGCGACGGGATAGCTACGGTTCAGCGCGCGGTGCAGGATGTGCGTCATGGGCGACGAGCATAGCGCAGCGACCGCGGGCGCTGCGCGAAGACCGCCCGGGCGATCAACGATCGTCGTCGACGACGACGATCTGGTCCAGCGAACGTCCGCTCGATTCGGTCATGCGCACGCGCAACGGCAGTACGCGCGGCTCGAGCGAAAGCCACAGGTCTATCGCCGGCTCGTCGTCGTCGAGCGGGTCGCGACGAAGATGCAGTGCGGCGACCTGTGCCTCGCCGGCGTCGACCGTCTCGTTTCCGAGCACGCGAAACGACGCCGGCTCGACGCGCGAGCTGGCGAGCACGGGGATCTCGACGACGGCGCCCGGCGTGAATCGCGAGGGGTGCGATTGCAGCAGCAGCCCGAGTTGCACGAACACCGACAGCCGATCCTGCGCACCCTGCGGCAACGCCGACTCGGCGCCGGAAGCGAAGCGCACGCGTTCCGCGGTCGCGTCGAGCACCGCTTCCTTTTCGCTGCGCTCGCCGCGCCGCTCGCGGTAGCGCTCGGGTTGCAGGCCGAGCACCGAAACGCGTCCGGTGCTCTCCTGCAGCAGGGTTCCTCGGTAGAACCACGAAGCGAGGCCGGTCGCGCGCCCCTCGCTGTGCAGCCGGTACCGGCCTTTGTCGATTTCGTAGCGCTGCTCGAGCATTGCGACGACGTTTCCGTCGGCGGGATCGCCGAAGTGCACCCGGTAGCGCGCGCTGCCGCTGGCGGCGACGGCCGACAGCGCCTTCGGCTCGGTCGGCGGCGCCTGCGCTGGTGGCGCTGGCGCTGGCGTGGCGGGCTCGCTGGGCGCGGGCGCTTCGTCTTCGCCGGCGCTCACGGCCGACGCTCGCGCTGCGCGGCCAGGCGCCGCGGCGAAGAGATTGCCCGCGTCGATCGAGTCGTCGAACTCGGGCAGCGCGACCGGGCGGCGCCACGCCTGCGGATCCGGCGCTGCGGCAGGCAACGCGCGCGCCGGCGCCGGCCGTGGTTTCGCGGCGCGATTGCGCACCGGCTTCGCTGCGGCGACCGGCCGAAGGTTCGGGGCACTTTCGGGGACCGGAACCGCCGAAGCCGGCTCGCGCGCGGGTTCCGGCGCTGCGAGCGCGACCAGCTGCACGGGTGCCGGCGACGTCGCGTTCCCGCCTTCGTGCCGCGTCGGCGCACGCGCGGCATTCCAGATCGCGACGTGCATCGCGATCGAGAGCAGCGCGAACGCGATTGCCGCCGTGGACAGCGGCGAGCGTCGCCGTCTCATGCGCTGCGCAGGCGCGCGATGCGCGCGAGCACGATGGCCGCCATCGGAACGAAAAAGCCGATCGCCACCACGACGAGCATCAACTCGCCGAGTTGGCTGTAGTCGGCAGGAACCGTCACCGCGCCGGTGACCGGGTCGCGTACTTCGCGGGTGACGAGGAACAGGTCGTTCAGGTACTTGGTGAACAACTGGGAAGCCGACAGCGCGAGGTTCGTGAACGAGGCCATTACGGCGAAGTACGTCGCCTTCAACTGCGCCGGCGCCGAGTTCGCGATCCACGCGAGCATCGGCACCATCGCGATCTGCCCGAGCGGCGATTCGATCGCGGTATCGACGAGCGCGATGAAGCGCGCGTCGACGATGCCGCCGGTATGCGCGGCGGTCCAGTGATGCAGGCCGTAGAACATCCCGACGATCGGCACCGACAGCAGCGTAGCGACGACCGTCAGCACGCCGACGATGTAGTAGATCGAGCGCTCCGCCATGAAGCGGCGGAACACGAACAGGCCGGCCAGCGTCAGCACGCTGCCGATGACGGCCAGCACCGACAGGAACTGCTGGTCGAAGCCGAGCACGTCGATCATCCACCAGGTCTGTCCTGCCCCGGGCGTGGGCAGCGCGCGAAACACGAAGATGACGAGCGCCGTGCCGAGCAGCGTCTCGCGCGCAACGGGTGCCAGGTCGCGCGTGAGCCGCACCATCAACGTGACGACGATCGTCATCGAGACGGCGAAGACGATTTCCTCCGCGGCCGGTGCGTTGCTCAGCCCCACCCCGAGCGACAGCACCGCAAACGCCAATCCGCCACCCAGCACCCACCAGTTCACCGCAGGGCGTTCCGACTGCACGACGAGGCGCCGCCGGATCTCGTCCCGGGGCACTCCCTGCCGGCGCAGGCGCCCCGCTTCCCGGCGCCGCAGCCACGACGCGAACAGCACGCCCGCCACCGACACGACCGGGATGACGAGCGCGTAGACGTAGACATGGACATAGACGTCGACCTTCTGCGCCTGGGGAAGCGTGTTCGCATCGCGAAGCAGGAACACGTTGGCGAGCGCCACCAGCACCGATCCCCCGATGATCGCCACCCGCCCGAGCGTCTGCATCGTCGTGTGCATCGCGCGAACGCGTTCCTCGGCAAGCGGCTCGCCCCGCTCGTCGAAGCGCGGCACCGCCTCGACGGTCATCGCGTCGGCGACGACGTCCTGCGTCACGTAGCCGATCGGCGCGAGCAGCGCCGCGAGCACGTACCACGACTCGGCCGACATGATCGCGCGCATGCGCTGCGGTTCGGCGAGCAGGCCGATCATCACGAACAGGCTGGCGGCGATCAGCGAAGCGCCCAGCCAGACCAGCGCCGCCTTGTGCCGCCAGATCAGGTCGACCAGGTGGCCGAGCGGCATCTTCAGCGCCCACGGCAACCCGGCCCAGAAACCGAGCGCGGCGAGGAACTCGGCCGACAGGCCGAGGTACTCCTTGACGAAGAACGTGCCGACGATCGCCGTCAGCCCGGAGATGCCCGCGGCCACGTAGACCATCAGCGGCGGCAGGTACGAGAGGCGCATGTCGCGCGCAAGCGCGAGCACGTTGCGGTCGAACCAGGCACCGATGCGCGCGCCGGACGCCGGTCCGCGGCGCGGCGTCGAACCGGGAGCGTGCATCGGCCGGGCGCGCTTCAGGAACCGCTGCGCAGCGCGCGCGCGCGGCGTTCGCGTCGGATGTCGCCCACCGTGGAGAACGAGAGCGCAGCGATCGCCACGCCGCAGACGACTGCGTTGAGCATCGCGATGCGTACCGGCGCGTAGCCGAGCAGCCAGGGCGACGCGAGCAGCAGCACGCCGATCGCGAGGTTGCCCCACTCCTCGACGATCTCGGGGTAGTAGAAGGCGTCGACCGCGAAGGTGACGATCGCCACGCCGGCGACCATCGCCGCCCATGCCGCCGATTGCGTGGCTTGCAGGCCGAGCACGAAGGGCGAGGCGACGAGCCACAGCCCGAGGGCCACTTCGATTCGATCCTGCCAATGCGCCCTGATCATCGACCCCGTCCTGCGGCTCCCGAAGCAGTGGTGCACATTACCATGTCGGTCGCGCCCCCGAAGCGTCCGCATCGACGCGGACGAGGGACAGGCGCACCGGCCCCGATGGATCCGATCGAACCGCATCCGCCGATCGTCTTCGATGAAAGCGGCGCGCCCATGAGTGCGCTCTTTCGCGACGTGTTCCGCAGCCGCAGCGGTGCGCGCGCGGAGGCGCGCGAAGTGTTCGTCGAAGGATGCGCGTTGCCCGAGCGATGGCGCGCACTGCACCGCCCCGGCGCTGCGCTCGCGCGGCCTTTCGCCGTGCTCGAACTCGGTTTCGGACCGGGCATCAATTTTCTCGAAACCCTGGCCGCATGGCGCGACACGGCGCCGGCGGGAGTCCGGCTGCATTTCGTCTCGGTCGAGGCGCATCCGCTCAGACTCGACGACCTTGCGCGCGTGCACGAAGCGCTCGGCGCCGACGGCACCGATGCGCGACGACTGCGAGCGCGCTGGCCGCTCGCGCTGCCGGGAATGCACTCGATCGATTTCGACGATGCGAACGCCGTGCTGCATCTGTGCCTCGGCGACGCTTGCCGCATCGTCGGGAAGCTGCGGATGGCCGCCGACGCGATCTTCCTCGACGGTTTCGCCCCCGCTCGCAATCCGACGATGTGGGGCGAGGCGATGATGCGCGCCGTCGCTCGCCTGTCACGCCCCGGGACGCCTTTCGCGACCTGGACCGCGGCTTGCGGGGTGCGCGATGCGCTCGAGCAGGCCGGCTTCCACGTCGAGCGCGTCAGCGGACATGCCGGCAAGCGCCATCGTCTGCAAGGCCGCTACGCGCCGCGCTGGCGCAGCTTCCCTGCCCCGGTCGCGATCCCGCAATGGCCGTCCGGCGACGTGCTCGTTGTCGGCGCCGGTCTGGCCGGTGCCGCGGCCGCGGCCGGATTCGCCCGCCGCGGCTGGAACGTGCAGGTGCTCGAGGCCCGGGCCGAACCGGCGAGCGCCGGCTCGGGCCAACCCCTCGCCGCGGATCACCTTCATCTGTCCAGCGACGACAACGTGCTGGCGCGGCTCACCCGCGCGGGGCTCGATGCACGCGACAGTCTCGCTGGCGATGCCGCACCGGCACCGGCGGGCAAGCTCGTGCTCGATGCCGACGACGCGCAGTCGGAGAAGCGGATCGCGATGCTGGCGGCGCTCGGCTTTCCCGACGCCTTCGTGCGACACGTGGACGCCCGCGAAGCCGCCGATCTCGCCGGCGTTGCGCTGCCGCGCGGCGCGCTGTGGCTGCCCGGCGCGCACGTCGAAGACCCGCGCGCGCTCGCGCGACGCTGGCTCGACGCCGACGCGATCCGCCTGCGCCGCTCCACGCGGGTCGAGCGCCTGCTGCGTGCCGACCACGGTTGGAGCGCGATCGGCGCCGACGGCGCGACGATCGCTCGGGCGGCGATCGTCGTGCTCGCCAACGCCGCCGACGCGACGCGGCTGGGCGCCTGCGCGTCGATTCCGTTGCGTGCGATGCGCGGGCAGAGCACCTGGCTTGCGCGTGCCTGCCTGCCGGGATTGCGGCGCGCGGTGAGCGGGCTCGCCTGGGCAGCGCCGACCGCCGAGCGCATTCTCGTCGGTGCAACTTTCGAGGCCGACGAATCCCTCGAACTGACGCCGCAAGCCGACGAGAGCAACGTGCGACGGCTCGCGCGGATGCTCGTTGCGGCGCCGTTCGCGCAGGCGGTCGCCGACGACTGGACCCGCGTCGCGCGCAGCGCGTCGGTGGGCCTGCGCTGGGCGAGCCCGGACCGCATCGCGACGATCGGTGAAATGCCCGACGAAGCGAGCGCCCGGGCCGACGCCGTGCGGCTCGTGCGCGATGCGCGCCTGCCGCTGCCGCGCGCGCCGGGGCTTTACGGCGCGTTCGGCTTCGGCGCACGCGGCGTGTTGTGGGCAGCGCTTGCCGCCCGATGCCTGCCGGCGCTCGTCGACGGGTCGCCCGCGCCGATCGAATCGGACCTGCTGCGCGCGGTCGACCCCGCGCGCTTCCTGCGCAGAAGACTCCGTTCGGCGATGTGAAGTCCAAGGAGTGCCCATGAAGGACCTGCCCGCCTCGCTGCTTCGCGCGCTGCTCGCGGTCGTCGACACGCGCAGCTTCTCGCGCGCGGCGCGCGAGCTCGGCACGACGCAGCCGGCCGTGAGCCTGCAGATCCGGCGACTCGAGAAGCTCGTCGGCGCAACACTGCTCGAGCGCACGACACGGTCGGTCGAGCCCACCGAAACCGCATTGCGGATGTTGCCGATCGCGCGCGAACTGCTGCGGCTGCAGGCGATCGTTCTCACGCGGCTGGACGCCCCCGAGCTGAGGGGCGAAGTGCGGCTGGGTGCCGATGAATCGGTGGCGCTCGGCCTGGGCCTGATCGAGACCGTTCGCGATTTCGCGCATGCGTGGCCGCAGGTCGAGTTGCAGCTTCGCATCGACGACAACGAAGCTTTGCACGACGGTTTCGCGCAGGGTCGTTTCGACCTGCTGCTCGAGCACGCCGACGCGGTAGCCGCCGGCGCGACGGTGGTCTCGCGCGAACGCCTGCTGTGGTACGGACGCGCAATGCCGGCAACCGAAAGCGCCCCGTGGCCGGTGATCGCCCCGCCGCGCGGCGGGTCATTGCGCCGGCGCAGCGACGCGGCGCTGGCCGGCAGCTCGGCCCGTCATCGCATCGTCTTCGAAGCCCCCAGCCTGGCGATGTGCATCGAGGCCGCCCGACGCGGGCTGGGCATCGTCGTGCTGCCCGCCGACGTCGGGCGCGCTCACGCGCTCGATCGCCCGTCGGCGCGCGGGCTGCCCGCGCTCGGCGCGACCTCGGTGCTTCTGCGCCAGCGCACCGATATCGGCGAGGCCGCCGTGGCACTGCGCAATGCGTTGCGGCAGGCGTCGTCGGCGCGACGCACGCGCGGACGCGCGCGCGCACCCGATCACTGAGTGGCGCTGCGCCGCCCGGATCGGAACAGCAGATCGGCGAACTGGTACTGGGCGATCGCCCGCTCGGCGTCGACCGGGTCGACGGCCACGGCACGCTGGCTGCCGTCGCTGCCGATGCGGTACTGCTCGATGCGTCGACGCGGCGACAGCACGACGAGCTTGCGTTCGCCGCGCTCGCCGGGCGTCAGCATCCCGACCTCCTGGTAATTCCCGAGGAAGGCGCGCTCCAGCGGATGGGCAACGAGCCGGTCCTGCCCGAAGAAGTACCCGCCGTCATCGACGCCCAGCATCGACGCGATCGTCGGCGGCAGGTCGATCTGGCTCGACAGCGTCGCGATCTCGCGCGGCGCGAGATGGCCCGGCCAGTAGAGGATCGCCGGTATCCGGTAGCGCTGTGGCGGGATGCGCGTCCTGCCGGCGACCGAACCGCAATGGTCGGCGACGATGACGAACAGCGTTTCGTCGAACCACGGATGGCTGCGCGCGTCCTGCAGGAAGCGCCCGATCGCCCAGTCGGTGTACTTCACGGCACCCGCGCGCCCGGTCTTCGACGGAATCTCGATGCGGCCTTCCGGATAGCTGTACGGCCGATGGTTCGACGTCGTCATCAGGTGCATCAGCTGGCGGCGCCCGCGATTCGTCGCTCGATCCATCTGCTCGAGCGCGTCATCGAACAGGTACTCGTCGGCAATACCCCAGACGTTGGCAAAGCCGATCCGTTCGGCCGGCATGTCGCTGCGATCGCGCACGCGATAGCCGTTGGCGGCGAAATACGCGTTCATGTTGTCGAAGTAGCCGTACCCGCCGTACAGGAAGGTCGCCTCGAAGCCGTGCCGGCGCAGCAGGCCCCCGAGCGTCTGCAGCCCCGCCGTGCCGGGGCGGCGGACGATCGACTGCCCGGGCAGCGGCGGCAGTCCGATCGAGAGCGCCTCGAGTCCTCGAACCGTGCGCGTTCCCGTCGCATACAGCTCGGTGAACGAGATCCCCTCATGCGCGAGGCGATCGAGATTCGGCGTGAGACCGTTCGGATTGCCGAAGACGCCGAGATAGCTGGCACTGAGGCTCTCGACCTGGATCACGACGACGTGTCGGGGCACGGCGGGCATGGGCCTGGCCGAAACGCGTGCGACCTCGGGCGCCCGTTGCGGTCGCGGCCAGGGGCCGGCAAGGCGAAGCGCGCGCGCGTCGTCGATCGACGCGTAGAAGCGGCGAAACGACAACTCGTTGTCGCGAAAGGCCGCGACGAAGTTCGCCGGACCGTTGCGCGCGAGTTCCTGCGCCCGAACGTCGGCACGCAACGAATGCGCGACCGCGACTGCGTCGTTGACCGCGATGCCCGCGCGCCCGGCCAGCGCGGCGACGAAGACCGCCACCATCGAGACGACGAGACGTGGGCCGAGCGACCAGGCCGGTTGCAGGCGAAGCGGGCGCCATCGCGCGAGCAGCCAGGCGCCGACCGCACCGGCCGCCGCCACCGCGGCGAGCAGCGGCTCGAGCGGGTACGACTCGCGGATGTTGCCGACGACCTCCTGCGTGTAGACGAGATAGTCGACGGCGATGAAGTTGAAGCGCACCGAGAACTCGTCCCAGAACAACACCTCGGCCGCGGCGACGAAGACGGCCGCCGCCGCGAAGACGGCCAGCCGCACCGCACGCGTCGCGCGCGAGAGCGCCGGATGGCGTGCGCCGCCGTGCGACAGCGCTCGCAGCGCGAGCAGTGCCGAAGCCGCCGAGACCGCGAGGAGCGTGTCGACGAGCAGGCCTCGCGCGAACACCGGAACCAGCCGGAATGGCCTGGCATCGAGCTGCGGCCAGGCGAGCGCGACGAGGACGATGCGCGTTGCCGTCCACACGACGACCAGCAGCACGAACAGTGCCACCGCATCGACGCAGGCCTGGTGGGAGAGCGGGACGCGCCGAAGCAGCGAGCGAAGGCGAAGCATGCCGGCGACGGTGCCCGAGGCTGCGTGAGTCTTCGCCGCGTACCCTGCGAGAAATCCGTGAGCCCCCGACCCGCGCGAGAAGCCTCGGAAGCTGCTTCTCAGCCGAAGCCGACCCTCACCCGGGTGCCGTTGCGCGCATCGCTGTCGATGGAGATCGTCCAGCCCGCTCCTTCGCAGATGCGCTCGACGATGCTCAAGCCCAGTCCGATCGAAGACGCATCGGCGTCGCCCGTGCGCCGGCGCTGCCCGGGCTCGCTGGCGGCATCGAAGCCGCTTCCGTCGTCCTCGACGACCAGATCCGAATCGTGCAGACGCACCTCGACGCTCCTGCCGCCGCTGTGGCGGATCGCATTGCGCACGAGATTCACGAGCACGATCCACAGCACGTCCCGGTCGGCGCGCAACGCCGCGCCCCGGGCGACCGACGAGCGCAACGCGATCGCGCGCATCTGCGCCTCGCCGCGCAGGTGCGCGAAGACCTCGTCGACGAGCGGCGCGAACTCGGTGGGATGCCTGCCCTGCGCGCTGCCGCGCGCTGCGCGCAGCAGGCCCGTCGTGAGCCGCGTGATCTCGCTCAGGCTTGCGCGCAATTGCGCGACGCGCACCTGCTGCTGCGGCTCGAGGGGCGCGGACTCGAGGAGGTCGAGCGTGCTCACCGCCTGCATCAGCGGCGTTCGCAGTTCATGGCTGGCGGCCGCCGAAAAAGCGCGCTCGCGCGCCAGCGCCGCATCGAGCCGGCCTCGTCGCTCGTCGAGCGCCGCGGCGAGCTCGGCCGATTCCGCGTGCCGGGCGAGCCCGATCAGCGGGTCCGGTCCGGCCGCTGCGCTGCCGTCGCGCACCGCGCGCGACAGTCGCTCGAGATCGTCGGTCAGGCGACGCGCGATGCGATCGCTGGCCGCGAGCACGATCAATGCGATCGCGATCACCGACGCCGCGAGGATCGCCAGCACGTTGTCCTGCCGTTGCTCGTGTTCCGCGACGTCGTAGACAAGGTAGAAACGCCGGCCGTCGCGCTCGCCGACCGCCACGTGGTACTCGATGCCCGGCGACGGGAAGATCTCGTAGGCGCCGGGCGTCGCCGGCAACCGCGACAGGAAGGCGGGCAGCGACGCCGTCTCGCCATCGCCGGTGACGTACAGCCGCATGTCGGGCGTGTTCGGCGCGGCGAGCGCGCGATCGCGCCCGTACTGCGCCATGCTCAGGCGCAACTGCTCGGCGGTCACCGCGTCGATCACCTGTTCCTCCCAGCGCTCGGCGCTCCAGTAGACGAGCGCCGCCTGCGCGACGGCGACGACGATGGCCAGCGCGGTCAGCAACCAGGCGAGCTGCCGGCGCAGCGACGCACGCGCGCCCGGGCGCGTACTCATCGCGTGCGCAGTCGGTAGCCGTGGCCGTGCAGCGTCTCGATCGGGTCGAGCGTGCAGCCGGCCTGCGCGAAGGAACGACGCGTCGCGGCGACGAGCGTGCGCAGCGCCTCGTCCCGGAAAGCGTCCTCGCCCCAGATCTCGCGTTCGAGCGCCTCGCGCGAGAAAACCTTGTCGGGTCGCTCCGCCAGCACCTCCAGCAGGCGCAGCGGCTTGGGCGACAGGCGCAACTCCACGTCGTCGACTCGCACGCTGCGCGCTTCGCGGTCGATTCGCAGGCGTCCGGCGACGATCAGGCCGGTCAGCGCGCGTCCCTGCGATCGCCGCAGCAACGCGTCGATGCGCACGGCGAGTTCGGGCAGCTGGAACGGCTTGACGAGATAGTCGTCGGCGCCGGCGTCGAAGCCGGCGAGCTTGTCGTCGAGTTCGTCGCGCGCGGTGAGCATGATCACCGGCGCATCGGCGTGCAGCTCGTTGCGGAAGCGCCGGCACCACTCGAGGCCGTCGAGCCGCGGCAGGTTCAGGTCGAGCACGACGAGCTCGGGCACCTGTTGCGCGGCGAGCGCCAGCCCCAGGTAGCCATCGCCCGCGTAGTCGCAGACGTGACCGCGCCGATGCAGGAAGTCGCAGACGTTGGCGCCGATGACCGGGTCGTCTTCGATGACGAGGATGCGCGCCACGGCGTCGCTATTCGATACCCTGGCTGGCGAGATACGACTCGTAGTCGCCGCGCCAGTCGACGATCTCGCCGCCGGCGCGCACCTCGATGACGCGCGTGGCGACCGCGTCGACGAACTGGCGGTCGTGCGAGACGACGAAGATCGTTCCCGGGTACTTCTCGAGCGCGTACTGCAGCGACTCGATCGACTCCATGTCGAGGTGGTTGGTCGGCTCGTCGAGCATCAGCACGTTGTGCCGGCCGAGCATCAGCCGCCCGAAGCTCATCCGGTGCATCTCGCCCCCGGAGAGCACGCGCACGGCCTTTCGCACCTCGTCGCCCGAGAACAGCATCCGCCCGAGGATGCTGCGCAGCGTCTGCTCGTCGTCGCCCGGCTGCGTGTATCGCGACAGCCAGTCGGTGAGCGTGCGGTCGGACTCGAAGTCGGGGTGCACGTCCTGCGCCATGTAGCCGACGTCGGCGTTCTCCGACCAGCGCGCCTCGCCCTGCGTGGGCACGAGACCGCCGCCCTTGCCCGCCCCTGCGTCCGGATCGAGCGCTCCGCGATCGATGCCGAGCATGGCGCGCAGCAGCGTCGTCTTGCCTGCCCCGTTGGCCCCGACGATCGCGACGCGATCGCCTGCATCGAAGATCGTCGAGAAGCCGGAGAACACCGGGCGATCGGCGCCGTCGTAGCGATAGCCCAGGTTCTCGACCTCGAGCGCCTGCCGATGCATCGGCTTGGCCTGCTCGAAGCGGATGTAGGGGCTCTGCCGCGACGACGGCTTGACCTCGACGGTCTCGCTGCGGATCTTGGCGATCAGCTTCTGGCGCGAAGTGGCCTGGCGCGACCGCGCCTTGTTCGCGGCGAAACGCTGCACGAACTCCTGCAGCTCGGAGATGCGCTCCTTGGCGCGCTCGTTGGCCGACATCACGCGTTGGCGCGCCTGCGCCGACGCGAGCATGTAGTCGTCGTAGTTGCCCGGATAGACGCGCAGCTCGCGGTAATCGAGGTCGGCCATGTGCGTGCACACGGCGTTCAGGAAGTGGCGATCGTGCGAGATGATCACCATCGTCGAATCGCGCTCGTTCAGCACCGTCTCGAGCCAGCGGATCGTGTCGATGTCGAGGTTGTTGGTCGGCTCGTCGAGCAGCAGCACGTCGGGGTCGGAGAACAGCGCCTGCGCGAGCAGCACGCGCAGCTTCCAGCCCGGCGCGATCTCGCGCATCGGCCCGGCGTGCTGTTCCACGACGATGCCCAGACCCAGCAGCAGCTCGCCGGCGCGCGCCTCGGCGGTGTAGCCGCCGTACTCGGCGAAGCGCGCCTCGAGCTCGGCGGCGTGCATGTAGTCTTCCTCGCTCGCCTCGGGGTTCTCGTAGATCGCGTCACGCTCGCGCATCGCGGCCCACATCTCGGCGTGTCCCATCAGCACGACGTCGAGCACCCGCTCGTCCTCGAAGGCGAACTGGTCCTGGCGCAGCTTGCCCAGGCGCACGTTCGGCTCGAGCACGACCTGGCCGCTGGACGACTCGAGGTCGCCGCCGAGGATCTTCATCAAGGTGGACTTGCCCGAGCCGTTGGCGCCGATCAGGCCGTAGCGGTTGCCGTCGGCGAACTTCGCGTTGACGTTCTCGAACAGGGGCTTGGCCCCGAACTGCATGGTGATGTTGACTGCGGAAAGCATTCGATTCGTTGCGACCTGCTGAAAGCGAAAGGAGCGGTGAGCCCGCAAGTGCGGGCGATGTGTAGTTCAGCCCACCCAGACGCGGGCGTTGCGGAACAGGCGCATCCACGGCGAATCCTCGCCGAGCGACGGATCGCGCCAGCTCATCTGGATCGTTCGGAAGACGCGCTCGGGGTGCGGCATCAGGATCGTCGCGCGGCCGTCTTCGCTCGTGAAGCCGGTGAGCCCGCCGGGCGAGCCGCCGGGGTTCGCCGGATAGCGTTCGGCGGGTGTTGCATCGTTCTCGACGAAGCGCAGCGAGGCGACGGCGCGACCGCGCTGCTCATCGGAGGCGAACTGCGCGCGCCCCTCGCCGTGCGCAACGGCGATCGGCATCCGGCTGCCCATCATTCCGGCGAACAGCACCGAAGGCGAGTCGAGCACTTCGACCATCGAGAAGCGCGCTTCGTACTGCTCCGAGCGGTTGCGCACGAAACGCGGCCAGGCGGCGGCGCCGGGGATGATGGCCTTCAGCTGCGAGAGCATCTGGCAGCCGTTGCACACGCCGAGCGTGAAGGTGTCCGGCCGCTGGAAGAAGACCGCGAACTGTTCGGCCATCTTCGCGTTGTAGAGGATCGATTTCGCCCAGCCGCTGCCGGCGCCGAGCACGTCGCCGAACGAGAAGCCGCCGCAGGCGACCAGGCCGCGGAAGTCGCGCAACAGATGTCGCCCCGCGAACAGGTCGGTCATGTGGACGTCGAAGCTCTCGAAGCCGGCGCGGTCGAAGGCGGCGGCGATCTCGGTCTGGCTGTTCACGCCCTGTTCGCGCAGGATCGCGAGGCGCGGGCGCGCACCGCGCGCGATGAAGGGTGCAGCGACGTCGTCGTTCGCATCGAAGCGCAGCGCGACGTGCAGCCCCGGGTCGTCGTTGCGCTCGATGCGCTCGAACTCCTCGATGACGCAGGCGGGGTCGTCGCGCAGCGACGCGATGCGCGCGCTGGTCTCGCTCCAGATGCGCTGCAGCGTCGCGCGCGGCTGTCGATAGATGCGCCGTCCGTCGCGCCAGACTTCGATAGTGTCCTGCTTGTGCGGCTTGCCGATCGTGTGCGAGATCGTCGACAGGCCGTGCTCGCGCAGCACGCCGAGCACCGCGTCGCGCGCGTCGGCGCGCACCTGCAGCACGGCGCCCGGCTCCTCGCAGAACAGCGCCCGCAGCGTGCGCTCGTCGCGCTGCACCGAGACCTGTTCCGGACGGATCTTGTAGTCGCCCCAGTCGGCGACATAGTTGTCGAAGGTGAGCAGGTCGATGTTGAGACCGACCCCGCTGCGACCGGCGAAAGCCATCTCGCAGACGGCAGCGAATAGCCCGCCGTCGGAGACGTCGTGATAGGCGAGCAACTGCCCATCGGCGTTCAACTGCTGGATCGCGGCGAAGAAGCGCACCAGCAGTTGCGGATCGTCGACGTCCGGGGCGCGGTCGCCCACCAACTCGTAGGCCTGCGCGAGTGCCGAGGCGCCCATTCGCTGGCGACCGGCTCCGAGATCGACGAGGATCAGCACCGAATCGACGTCGCGCACGAGTTGCGGCGTGAGCACGCGGCGCGCGTCGGACACCGGCGCGTAACCGGTGACGATCAGCGACACCGGCGCGACCACTTCGCCGCCCGGCCAGCGGGTGCGCATCGACAGCGAATCCTTGCCGACGGGGATCGCCAGCCCGAGTGCACGACACAGGGCGGTGCAGGCCTCGACCGCGTCGAACAGGTCGGCGTCCTCGGCGGGATCGCCGCAGGCCGCCATCCAGTTCGCCGACAGCTTGATCGCATCGAGCGACGCGATCGGCGCGCCGGCGAGATTCGTGATCGTCTCGGCGATCGCCACGCGCGAAGCGGCGCGCGCATCGACGACGGCCAGCGGCGTGCGTTCGCCCATCGCCAGCGCTTCGCCGCGATATCCGTCGTAGTCGACCAGCCCCACCGCGCAGTCGGCCACCGGCACCTGCCACGGACCGACCATCGGATCACGCGAGCACAGGCCGCCGACGCTGCGATCGCCGATCGTCACGAGGAACGCCTTGCTCGCCACCGAGGGCATCCGCAGCACGCGCTGGACCGCGTCGTCGAGCGCGATGCTCGTGAGGTCCAGCGGCGCGAGTTTGCGCACTCGACGGCGCGCATCGCGATGCATGCGCGGCGGCTTGCCCAGCAGCACGTCGATCGGCATGTCCACCGCAAGCGCTTGCGCGTCGCTGTCGGCGCGCGCATCGTGCGCGGCCCCTTCGACGACGAGCTGCCGATCGTCCGATACGGTGCCGACGACGGCATAGGGGCAGCGCTCGCGCCGGCAAAGGTGATCGAAGAGCGCCAGCGACTGCGGCGCGATCGCGAGCACGTAGCGCTCCTGCGATTCGTTGGACCAGATCTCCGCCGGCGACAGGCCCGATTCCTCGAGCGGCACCTTGCGCAGGTCGAAGCGCGCGCCGCGCCCTGCCCCGTAGACGAGCTCGGGGAACGCGTTCGACAGCCCGCCCGCGCCGACGTCGTGCACCGAAAGAATCGGGGTGCGTTCGTACAGCTCCCAGCAGCGGTCGAGCACTTCCTGCGCGCGACGCTGCATCTCGGGGTTGCCGCGCTGCACCGAGTCGAAGTCGAGCTCGGCCGTATTCGTCCCGGCGCCCATGCTCGAGGCGGCGCCCCCGCCCAGGCCGATGCGCATGCCCGGGCCGCCGAGCTGGATCAGCAGCGTGCCGGGCGGCAGGTCGAGCTTGTGCGTGAGCGAATCGTCGATTGCGCCGACACCGCCCGCGATCATGATCGGCTTGTGATAGCCGCGCACCACGCCCTCGACCCGTTGCTCGAAGGTGCGGAAATAGCCGAGAAGGTTCGGACGGCCGAATTCGTTGTTGAACGACGCGCCGCCGATCGGCCCTTCGATCATGATCTGCAGCGGGGCGGCGATGCGCTCGGGCGCGCCCGGACCGCCCTGTTCCCAGGGCTGCACGTAGCCGTCGATTCGCAGGTTCGACACGGTGAAACCGGTCAGGCCGAACTTCGGCTTCGCGCCCCGGCCGGTTGCGCCTTCGTCGCGGATCTCGCCGCCGGCGCCGGTGGCGGCGCCGGGAAACGGCGAGATCGCCGTCGGATGGTTGTGCGTCTCGACCTTCAGCAGCGCGTGCGTGCGTCGTTCGCCGGCGACATAGCGGCCGTTCGCGGTCGCGTCGGGATGGAACCGGCGCGCGTCGTCCCCCGCGAGGATCGCGGCGTTGTCGGCGTACGCGACCACCGTGCCGCGCGGGTTCGCCGCGTGCGTGCTGCGGATCATTCCGAACAGCGTCTCGTCGCGCGGCTCGCCGTCGACGGTCCAGCCCGCGTTGAAGATCTTGTGCCGGCAGTGCTCGGAATTCGCCTGCGCGAACATCATCAACTCGACGTCGGTCGGATCGCGCCCTGCCGTCGCGAAGGCGTCGAAGAGGTAGTCGATCTCGTCGTCGGAAAGCGCCAGCCCGAGGTCGCGATCGGCGCGAACGAGCGCCTCACGACCGTCGGCGAGCACCGGGACGTGCCGCATCGGCTTGCCGGGGAGCGATGCGAAGAGCTCGCGCGGATCGGGCGGCGCGAGCAGCAGGCTTTCGGTCATCCGGTCGTGCAGCACGCTGCCCAGGCGGGCGAGCACGTCGTCTTCGAGAGGCGCGCCGCGCATCAGGCCGCCGAGCCTGGCCTGCGCCTCGATCCGGTATTCGATGCCGCGCTCGATGCGGCGCACGCCGTCGAAACCGCAGCTGTGCGCGATGTCGGTCGCCTTGCTCGCCCACGGAGAGACGGTACCGATGCGCGGCACGACCCACAGCGGCTGGCCCGCTTCGTGCGCCTCGGAAGCGCCACCCGGCAGCGCTTCGAGCAGTTCACGCAGCCGTGCGCGCGTATCCGGCGTCGGCTCGTCGTCGAGCCGCACGAAGTAGCAGTAGCGCGCGTGCACGGCACCCACCTGCAGTTCGATCGCACGCAGGCGATCGAGCAGGCGCGCGAGGCGAAAAGCGGACAGGGCCGGTGCACCGGCCAGCGTCAGGTAGGTGGGCATCGGGTGGTGGCGGAGCGCGCGAGAGGTGACGCGCGAAAGCTGCGTGCGCAGGGCTCCATTATATTGGTGCGGGGAAATTCGGCTCCGCGGATGGATTCATCGCCGCCTCTCCGCTCGCCGATCCCGGCACGACCCGCAGCCCGTACGATCGCGGTGCAACTCATCGCGTAGCTCGAACCGAAGACCTCACCATGGGACTCTTGACCTTCAGTATCAACGTCACCCTGGACGGCTGCATCGACCACCAGGAAGGAATCGCCGACGACGAGACGCACGCGTTCTTCACCCGCCTCATGGACGAGAACGGGGCGATGCTCTGGGGCCGCGTCACCTACGAGATGATGGAGAGCTACTGGCCCGCGGTCGCCTGCGGCGACGCGCAAGCACCACCGGCGATGCGCGAGTGGGCAGTCAAGCTGCAGGCCAAGCCGAAGTACGTCGTGTCGTCGACGCGAAAGGATTTCCCCTGGGCCAACAGCCACCACATCGCCGACGACCTTCGCACGGGCGTACAGAAGCTCAAGGACGCGACCCCGGATGGCGTACTCCTCGGCAGCGGCAGGCTCGCTACCGAGCTGGACCGGCTGGTTCTCATCGACGAGTATCAGGTGCTCGTCCACCCCAGGATCGCCGGCCACGGCCCGACTCTGTACGAGAGCGGGCTGCCCGGCACGCGGCGGCTCGAGTTGATTTCGGCAAAGCCGCTGCGCAGCGGCGCGGTCGCCATGCACTACCGGCGCGCGCGCTGACCGGAGATCGGGCGTGTCGCCTAGCGCTGCGTTCGCCAAGCACAAGGTCAGCTCTGCGCACGCCGAGCAAGCGCTTCGCGATCCCTTCGCCGTAACCGCCCTCTGCCGCCTAGCGCAAAACGATCCCGACGCGCCCGCGCTCATCCGGAAGGACGACCGAAACCGCCTCCTCCCGGCGTCTCGACGACGAACACGTCGCCCGCCCCGAGTTGCGCCGAGTCGGCGTGCCGCAGGCGCTCGATGCGTCCGTCGGCCCGCTCGACCCGATCGGCCCCGGGCGACCCCGCATCGCCCCCGGCCGCACCGAAGGCCGGATGCACCCGCCCGTTGGCCAGGATCGACGCGGTCATCGGCTCGAGAAAACGGATGTGACGCACCGCCCCGTCACCGCCGCGCCAGCGCCCTTCCCCGCCCGAACGCGCCCGGATCTCGAAGCTCTCGAGCCGCACCGGAAAGCGCGCCTCGAGAATCTCCGGGTCGGTGAGCCGCGAATTCGTCATGTGCGTCTGCACGACCGAGGTTCCGTCGAAGCCGCCGACGAGCCGACCCTGCTCGTCGAAGCGCCCGCCCGCGCCCGAGCCGCCCGAGATCGTCTCGTAGTACTGGTAACGCTCGTTGCCGAAGGTGAAGTTGTTCATCGTCGGGGCGCTGCCCGCCATCACGCCGAGCGCTCCGTACAGGCAGTTGGTGATGCACTGCGAGGTCTCGACGTTGCCGGCGACGACCGCCGCCGGGTGACGCGGATTGAGCATCGATCCCTCGGGGACCCGCACCTCGATCGGCTTCAGGCATCCGTCGTTCATCGGGATCTCGTCGTCGACGAGCGTGCGGAACACGTAGAGCACCGCCGCGGTCGTCACCGCGAGCGGCGCGTTGAAGTTGTTCGGCTGCTGCCTGGAGGTGCCGGCAAAATCGACGACGGCCGAGCGCTCCTCGCGATCGACCGAGATGCGTACGCGGATCGTCGCGCCGTTGTCCAGCGGCAGCGCGAACTCGCCGTCGTGCAATGCGCCGATCACGCGGCGCACGGATTCCTCGGCGTTGTCCTGCACGTGGCGCATGTACGCGTGAACGACGTCGAGACCGAACTGCGCGACCATCTTCGCGAGTTCCTCGCGTCCCTTTTCGTTGGCGGCGATCTGCGCGCGCAGGTCGGCGATGTTCTGCTCCGGATTGCGCGCGGGATAGCGCGCCGCAGCCAGCGTCTCGCGCAGCGCCTCCTCGCGCATCCGACCGCCGCGCACCAGCGGGAAGTCGGTCAACAGGACGCCCTCCTCGTCGATGTGCTCGCTGTCGGGCGGCATCGAGCCCGGCGTCTTGCCGCCGACGTCGGCGTGATGACCGCGCGAGCCGACGAAGAAGAGGATCTCGCGCCCCTGCTCGTCGAAGACCGGCGTGATCACGGTGATGTCGGGCAAGTGCGTGCCGCCGGCGTAGGGGTCGTTCAGCACGTACACGTCGCCTGGCGCCAGTGGTTCGCGCGTGGCGTGTGCGTCGATCACCGCGCGCACGCTCGCCCCCATCGATCCGAGGTGCACCGGCATGTGCGGCGCGTTGGCGACGAGATGGCCCTGCGGATCGAAGATCGCGCACGAGAAGTCCAGGCGCTCCTTGATGTTCACCGAGTGCGCCGTGTTCTGCAGCCGATATCCCATCTGCTCGGCGATCGACATGAACAGGTTGTTGAAGATCTCGAGCATCACCGGATCGGCGTCGGTGCCGATCGCCGTCCGGCGCGGGCGCGGAACGTGCCGCTCGAGCACGAGGTCGTCCGAGCGCGACAGGCGTGCGCGCCATCCGGGCTCGACGACGGTCGTCGCGTTCGCCTCGGCGACGATGGCCGGGCCGTCGATCGCATCGCCGGCGATCATCTGCTCGCGGTCGAAGAGCGGCGCGTCGCGCCAGCCGCCTTCAACGAAGACGCGGATACTGCATTGCGCCTGCAGCGCGCCGTCGCGCACGTGCACCGGCGCGAGTACCGAGCCCGCGCCGGCCCTTCCGGCCACCTCGACGACGACCGACTCGATCACCAGCGCGCGCCCCGGCAACAGGAACGCGAAGCGCTGCCGATAGGCCGTCTCGAAGGCGGCACGCATCGATTCGAGGTCTCCCCACGCCACCGGCAGCGCGGTGTCGGTGCCTTCGTAGCGCAACAGCGCGCGCCGGGCGGAGCGCAGCGAATCCGCTGCCTCGCCCTGCGCCTGCAACTCCTCGCGCGCGACCTGCTCGAGCGCATCGAGCCTTTCACGCGCGACCGCCAGTCCCTCGTCGCCGAAGCGCCGCTCGATCGACTGCTCCTTCATCGCGACCGGCTCCGCCAGCCCCATTCCGTACGCCGACAGCACGCCGGCCAGCGGATGCACGAGCACGCGCGGCATCGCCAGCGCATCGGCCACGCCGCAGGCGTGCTGGCCGCCCGCGCCGCCGAAGGTGGTGAGCGTGTAGCGCGTGACGTCGTAGCCGCGCTGCACCGAGATCTTCTTGATCGCGTTGGCCATGTTCGCCACCGCGATGTCGAGGAATCCCTGCGCGAGCGCCTCGGGGCCGATCGAGCGGCCGCTGTCGCGCGAGACCTGCAGCGCGAGCGTCTCGAACTTCGCGCGAACGACGTCGGCGTCGAGCGCCTGGTCGGCATCGGGCCCGAAGACGTGCGGAAAGAACGCGGGCTGGATGCGCCCGAGCATCACGTTCGCGTCGGTCACGGTTAGCGGCCCGCCCTTGCGATAGCACGCGGGTCCCGGGTCGGCGCCGGCCGATTCGGGGCCCACGCGCATGCGCGCACCGTCGAAATGCAGGATCGATCCGCCGCCGGCGGCCACCGTGTGGATATTCATCATCGGCGCGCGCATGCGCACGCCGGCAACGAGCGTTTCGAACTCGCGCTCCAGCTCGCCGGCGAAGTGCGACACATCGGTCGAGGTGCCGCCCATGTCGAAGCCGATCACGCGGTCGAAGCCGGCGGCCGCGCTCACGCGGGCCATGCCGACGATGCCGCCGGCCGGTCCGGACAGGATCGAGTCCTTGCCCTGGAACGCGTGCGCGTCGGTCAGCCCGCCGTTGGACTGCATGAACTGCAGTCTCACGCCCGGCATCGCTCGCGCGACACGATCGACGTAGCGACGCAGCACCGGCGACAGGTACGCGTCGACCACCGTCGTGTCGCCGCGCCCGACGAACTTGATCAGCGGCGAGATGCGGTGCGACACCGAGACCTGCCGGAAGCCCACCTCTTGCGCGATCCGCGCGAGTCGCTCCTCGTGCGCCGGATGGCGATACCCGTGCATCAGCACGATCGCGATCGCACGCAGGCCGCGGGAGAAGGCTGCCGCGAATGCGTCGCGCGCCGCCGCCTCGTCGAGCGCGCGCACCACCGTCCCGTCGGCGCCCATGCGTTCGTCGATCTCGAGCGCCTCGCGATACAGCATTTCGGGCAGCACGATCTGCCGCTCGAACAGCTTCGGCCGGTTCTGGTAGGCGATTCGCAGCGCATCGCGAAAGCCGCGCGTGACGGCGAGCAGCAACGGCTCGCCGGTGCGCTCGAGCAGCGCGTTCGTCGCCACCGTCGTACCCATCTTCACGACTTCGACGCGCTCGGAGCCGATCGGCTCGCCTTCGGCCAGGCCGAGCATGCGCCGGATGCCTTCGACGGCCGCGTCCTCGTACTGCCCGGGGTTCTCCGAGAGCAGTTTCGCGGTGGCGAGCGTCCCGTCGGGGCGTCGACCGACGATGTCGGTGAAAGTGCCGCCCCGATCGATCCAGAACTGCCATCGGCTCATGAGCACCTCACAACGATGCGGCCGCGCGCGCGGCCTGGTCATACAGCCCGGAAAGCGTGCGCAACGCCCGTGCCAGGTTCGCGAGCTCTTCGCGCCCGTCGCTCCCGGGGAGGCGCTCCGCGCTCGAGGCCGAAGCCACATTCAGCCGATCGGGAACCGACGCGATCAGGCAGCGCTCGCGCACGTCGCGATAGCGCTCGACGAGCGCGGCGCCGGCCGGCGTGGTCGAGTGGAATACTTCCTTGCCGATTTTCTCGCCGTGCACCAGGTCCAGTGCGGCGAGCTTGCGCAACGCGTAGCCGACCACGTGCGAATCCTCGTAGTTCAGCGTGAAGCAGATGTCGGCGAGTTTCTTGCCCTTGCCGCGGTGGTGCACGTGGTGCAGCACGAGCACGTCGGTGATCGTCAGGTCGGGCATGCCGGCGGCGGCCATGCAGCGCACCGCCCAGCGGTCGAAGGCGTGCGCGGCGACGATCAGGCCGAACTCGAACTCCGACAGTTCGCCCCAGTCGCCCTCGGCCAGGTGCGCCGACGACAGGATGCGCAACGGCGCGCGTGCGCGGGATTCGCGGGCTGCTGCCATGCAACATCTCCAAAACGTGAACGTTACGTTGACAATTTATCTCACAACTTCCTAAGCTTCGCGAGCCGGACAAAGGCAATGCACCGAACCCGCCGGTGCGTGCGAAGATCCGCTGAAGAACCAGAACCGAAACCGGAGGCCCAATGAGAGTCGTACCCGTACTGTCCGCCGTCGCGGTGGGCATCGTTTCGTCGGCCGCGCTGGCGCAGACGAAGTGGGATTTGCCGGCCGCCTACCCGGCGAGCAACTTCCACACCGAGAACCTGATGCAATTCGCCGCCGACGTCGACAAAGCGACCGGCGGGAAGCTGAAGATCACCGTGCACGCCAACGCTTCGCTGTTCAAGGCGCCCGAGATCAAGCGTGCCGTGCAGACGAACCAGGCGCAGATCGGCGAGATCCTGCTGTCGAATTTTTCTAACGAGAATCCGTTGTACGGCGTCGACGTGCTGCCGTTCCTGGCAACCAGCTACGAAGCCGCGCGCAAGCTCGACCGCGCCGCCCGTCCGGCGCTCGACAAGCTGCTCGCCTCGCAGGGGATGAGGTTGCTCTACACGGTCGCCTGGCCGCCGCAGGGACTGTATTCGACGAAGCCGCTGCAAGCGGCCAGCGACCTGAAGGGGATGAAGTTCCGCTCGTACAACGCGGCCACGGCGAAGATCGCGCAGCAGTTCGGCGCCCAGCCGGTGACGATCCAGGCCGCCGAACTCTCGCAGGCGATGGCCAGCGGCGGCGTCGAGGCATTCATCACGTCGGGCTCCACCGGCTACGACACGAAGGCCTACGAGCACATCAAGTACTTCTACGACACGCAGGCCTGGCTGCCGAAGAACGCGGTCATCGTCAACCAGTCGGCCTTCGACAAGCTCGACAAGCCGGTGCAGGAGGCGCTGCTCAAGGCCTCGGCCGACGCCGAGACGCGCGGCTGGAAGAGTTCGGAGGAGAAGACCGCCTGGTACCTCGACCAGCTGAAGAAGAACGGAATGCAGGTGCTGCCGCCGTCGCCGAAGATGGTCAGCGAGTTCGAGAAGGTCGGTGACGCGCTCGTCGAGGACTGGGTCAAGCAGGCGGGCCCCGACGGCAAGGCGATCCTCGACGCGTACGGGAAGATGTGACGCTCGCGGCGACGCGGCTGCCCCGAACACCATGCGCGCGGCGCTCGACCGGCTCTACGACGCCGCCGCATGGCTCGCGGCGGCGTCGATGATCGGCCTGCTCGTGATGGTGCTGCTGTCGATCGCGGGGCGTCAGTTCGGCTTCTACGTGCCGGGTACCGATGCCTACGCGGGCTACCTGATGGCCGCTGCCGGCTTTCTCGCGCTCGCGCACACGCTCGCGCGCAACGAACACATCCGCGTCACGCTCGTTCTCACGTTGGCCGGCACGCACACCCGCCTGCGTCGGGCGCTCGAGGTCTTTTCGCTGCTGCTCGCGCTGCTGCTCGCCGCGCTGTTCGCGTTCTACAGCGCGCGCCTGGCGTGGCAGTCCTACGTCTTCAACGACATCTCCACGGCCAGCGATGCAACGCCGCTGTGGATTCCGCAACTGGCGATGGCGCTCGGCACGCTGGTCTTCCTGATCGCCTTCGCCGACCAGCTGGCGCTCGAGTTGCGCGGAGAGCGCCGGCACGAAGCCGCCGACGCCGAGCCGCTGCGCAACGAGTGAGACTCGCGACCGCGCTGCGCGCCGCAGTCCACGAACCCGGGTTCGATCCGCGATGAGCGACCTCACGATCACCGCCCTGCTGATCGTCGCCCTGTTCGCGCTGCTCGGCTCGGGCCTGTGGATCGGACTCGCGTTGGCCGGCGTCGCCTGGTTCGGAATGGAGATCTTCTCGACGCGCTCGGCCGGCGACGCGATGGCGATCACGATCTGGGGGACCGCGTCGAGCTGGACGCTCACGGCGCTGCCGCTGTTCGTCTGGATGGGAGAAATCCTGTTCCGCACGCGGCTGTCGGCCGACATGTTCCACGGCCTGGCGCCGTGGATGAACCGCCTGCCCGGCCGGCTGCTGCACACGAACATCATCGGCTGCGCGATCTTCGCCGCCGTGTCGGGTTCGTCGGCCGCCACCTGCGCGACGATCGGCAAGATGACGCTGCCCGAACTGGGGCGCAGGGGCTATCCGGACGGCATCGTCGTCGGCACGCTCGCGGGCGCCGGCACGCTCGGGCTGCTGATTCCGCCGTCGATCATCATGATCGTCTACGGCGTGAGCGCCGACGTGTCGATCGCGAAGCTCTTCGTCGCCGGCATCATCCCCGGCATCCTGCTCGCCGCGCTGTTCATGGGCTACATCGCCGTCTGGGCGCTGTGCAATCCGAAGCG
This sequence comes from Pseudomonadota bacterium, assembly GCA_023389055.1. GTDB lineage: Bacteria > Pseudomonadota > Gammaproteobacteria > Burkholderiales > Burkholderiaceae_E > Zeimonas. The sequence goes on from JAEWFA010000052.1 coordinate 36,694, forward strand.
CGTACCGCTGGCGGACGAGTCGCCGCGCCTGCGCGAGAAGCTTTGGATGTCGCGCCACCTGATCCCGGTCGCGCTGCTGATCGTCGCCGTGCTCGGTGCGATCTACACCGGGATCGCCACCGCGACCGAAGCCGCCGCGCTCGGTGTCGTCGGCGCGCTGCTGCTGTCGGCCGTGCAGGGCGCGCTGGGCTGGCGCACCTTCGTCGATTCGCTGCTCGGCGCCACGCGGCTGTATTGCATGATCGCGCTGATCCTCGCGGGCGCGGCGTTCCTCACGCTCGCGATGGGCTACATCGGGCTGCCCCGACACCTCGCCGAGTGGATCGCAACGCTCGGATTGACGAAGTTCCAGCTGATCGTCGCGCTGGCGGTCTTCTACATCGTGCTCGGCTGCTTTCTCGACGGCATCTCGATGGTCGTGCTGACGATGGGCGTGATCCTGCCCACCGTCACCGCTGCCGGCATCGACCTGCTGTGGTTCGGCGTGTTCGTCGTCATCGTCGTCGAGATGGCGCAGATCACGCCGCCCGTGGGCTTCAACCTGTTCGTGCTGCAGGGAATGACGGGACGCGATCTGATGTGGATCGCGCGCCAGGCGGCGCCGATGTTCGCGCTGATGGTGATCGCGGTGTTGCTGATCTACGCCTTTCCCGGCCTGGTCGGGTGGCTGCCGGCACAGATGAAGGGCGTGGCGTAATTCGACGGAGGCGAGTCATGAGCGAGCTGCTGCGCAGCCCGGCGATCCGCCGCGTCGAGGCGGCGGCGACGGGGTCGCTGCCCCCGGGCACCCTGATGTCGCGCGCCGCCGACGCGGTGGTCGACGTGGCGGCCCGGCTCGCACGCTCGCTCGAAGCCGGACGTCCGATCGTCGCCTGGATCGGGCCGGGCAACAACGGTGGCGACGCGTTGCTGGCGGCGTTGCGGCTGCGCGCCTTCGGCTTCGATGCCCGCGCGATCGCGCTCGATGCGCAGCGTGCGCCCGGCAGCGACGCGGGCGAGATCTGGCGGCGCGCGCGCAGCGAGCGCTTCCCGATCGAATCGGCCGATGCCTGGCAGACGCTGTTCGCCGCGCCGCCGCGCGCGCCGATCGTCATCGACGGCCTGTTCGGCACAGGGCTGCAGCGTCCGCTCGGCGCCGACGTCGCTGCGCTGTGCGAGCGCATCGCCGAACGCGGCTGGCCGGTCGTCGCCGTCGACGTTCCCAGCGGAATCGACGCCGACACCGGCGCACGGCTGGGATCGATCGCGATCCGGGCGCAGGTCACGGTGACGATGATCGCCGACAAGCCGGGGCTGCACACCGCAGCGGCGCTCGACCACGCCGGCGACGTGCGAGTCGCCGACCTCGGCATCGAACCGGAACGGCGGCAAGCGGCACTCGGCGCAGCTTCAGCGGACGATCGCGGCCGGCTTTTCGACCGCGAGCAGGCGCGTGCCGCCGCGCTCTCCCCGCGCGCGAACGACACCAGCAAGGGAAGCTTCGGCTCGGTGCTCTGCTACGGAGGCGCTTCCGGAATGCACGGCGCGGTACTGCTCGCCGCGCGCGGTGCGCAGGCGATCGGCGTCGGGCGCATCTACATCGCAACGCCCGCGGGCGAGCTCTTCGACCCCGGGCAGCCGCAATGGATGAGCGCGGCAGCGGATGCGGCCTTTGCGCGGTTCGACGCAGTGGCGATCGGCTGCGGACTGGGCGAGTCCGACCCCGCGCGCGCGGCGGTACGCCGTGCGGTCGCCGAGGCACGCGCGCTCGTCGTCGACGCCGACGCGCTGAACGCGATCGCCGCCGACGAGGCGCTCGCCGATGCGCTTGCCGCACGCGCGGGCGCGTGGCGCTGCATTGCCACGCCCCACCCGCTCGAGGCCGCTCGTTTGCTGCAGGTCGACGTGCCCCGCATCCAGTCCGATCGTATCGGCGCCGCGCGCGCGCTCGCGGCGCGATTGCGCTGCGTCGTGCTGCTCAAGGGCGCGGGCAGCGTCGTCGCCACACCCGTCGGGCGCTGGTCGATCATCGACGCGGGCTCGCCGGCGCTGGCGAGCGCGGGCACCGGAGACGTGCTCGCCGGCGCCTGCGCGGCGCTGCTCGCGCGCGGGCTCGACGGCGAGCGTGCCGCCTGCCTCGGCGCATGGTTGCACGGCGAAGCGGGCAGCCAATGGACGCACGCGCACGGCACGGCCGACGGCTTGAGCGTGGCGAAACTGCACGAGTGGATCCGGGGGGCGGCCGCCGGTCTTCGTTCGCATGAGGAGTCGCGATGAGTTCGAGGGACGGCGCAAAGAACGGCGCGAACGACGACGGCGGCGCGAAAAACGGCGCGAAGGCGGCCGCGCGCGCCGAGGTGCATCGCCTCGTCGAGTCCATGCCCGATGTGTCGATCGTCGGACTGCTGCGCGACGAGCCCGAACGCCAGGCAAGGCTTGCCGTCGACGCAGCCGGCATTCACGCCGACTTCACGCGGCACCGGCTGCCGCTGCCGGCGCTCGATGCGCTGCTGGCGCTCGCGCGCGCGGTCGGCCTCGAAGGCCAGCGCAATGCGATGTTCGACGGCGCGCCGGTGAACTTCACCGAGCGCAGGCCGGCCTGGCACGTCGCACTGCGCCGGCCCCGCGAAGGACGCGGCGAGAACGATCCGGTCGCCGCCGAGGTCGCGCAGACCTTCGAGCGGATGTTCGATTTCGCCGAAGCGGTGCGCGACGGTCGCTGGCAGGCGGCGGGCGGCCGTCGCATCGAGTCGGTAGTCCATGTCGGCATCGGCGGCTCGCACCTGGGCCCGCAGCTCGCGTGCGAGGCGCTCGCGCACGAGTCGGGACGCCTGGACGTACGTTTCCTGTCGAACGTCGACCCCGATTCCTTCGCCCGCGCCACCACCGGGCTCGATGCGCGCACGACGCTGGCGATCGTCGCTTCGAAGTCCTGGCACACGACCGAGACGGCGCGCAATGCGCGGGCGTTGCGACGCTGGTTCGCCGAAAGCGGCATTGCCGGAGAAGCGCTGCAGCGGCACTTCGTCGCCGTCACGTCGAACGTCGAGGCGGCGGCCGGTTTCGGGCTGGCGCCCGAGGCGCTCTTTCCGATGTGGGACTGGGTGGGCGGGCGCTATTCGCTGTGGTCGGCGATCGGCCTGCCGATCGTGCTCGCGATCGGCGCGAAGAACTTCCGCGCGATGCTCGACGGCGCGCACGCGATGGACCGACATTTCCTCGAAACGCCGCTCGAGCGCAACGCGCCCGTGCTGATGGCGCTGGTGTCGCTATGGAACCGCCTCGTGCTCGACGGCGGCACCGAAGTCGTCGTCCCCTACAGCGATGCGCTGCGCAGCCTCGTCGCCTACCTGCAGCAGTTGCAGATGGAGAGCAACGGCAAGCGCATCCGTCGCGACGGCGAACCGGTGCCGTGGCAGACGGTGCCGGCGATCTGGGGTTCGACCGGGACCGATGCGCAGCATTCGTTCTTCCAGGCGCTGCATCAGGGGACGAGCGTGCACCCGGTGGATTTCATCGTCGTCGTGCCGCGTGCCGGCGACGACGAGCACCGCGGCCGCGCACTGCTCGCCAACGCGCTCGCGCAGGTCGAGGCGCTCACCTGCGGACGCCAGTCCGACGACGCCGACCCCTGGCTCGCCGAGCACCGGAGCACGCCCGGCAACCGGCCGTCGAGCGTGCTGCTGCTCGATGCGCTCGATGCGCGCAGCTTCGGCGCGCTGATCGCCCTGTACGAGCACAAGACCGCGGCGCTCGGCTGGCTGTGGGAGATCGATTCCTTCGACCAGTGGGGCGTCGAGCTCGGCAAGGTGCTTGCTGCCGACATCGAGCCAATGCTGGCCGCGGCAGGCGATGCGCAGCGCGCCGGTGACCCGCACGCCACCGTGCAACCGCTGATCAAGCGGATACGGAAAGCGCTGGTCGATCGGGATGCTCGACGAGGCGCCCCGCCTGCAGCGCGATGCGGCGCGCGCAACGCGCCGCAAGCGCCGGATCATGCGTGACGAGCAGCAGCGTCGCTCCGGCTTCCCGGTTCAGCTCGAACAACAGGTCGATCACGCGCGCGCCGGTCGCGGCATCGAGGCTTCCGGTGGGCTCGTCGGCGAACAGCAGCTTCGGGTCGGGCGCGAAGGCGCGTGCCAGCGCCACCCGCTGCTGCTCGCCGCCCGAGAGCGTCTTCGGGTAGTGGCCGAGCCGATCGCCCAGCCCGACACGGCCGAGCAGCGCGCGCGCGCGAACCGCGGCTCGCCGTTCGCCGGCCAGCTCGAGCGGCAGCATCACGTTCTCGAGCGCCGTCATCTGCGGCAACAACTGGAACGACTGGAACACGAAGCCCAGATGACGGGCGCGCCACGCGGCGCGTCCGTCCTCGTCGAGCGCGAACAGCGATTCGCCGAACACGGTCACTGAGCCGTGGCTGGGCAGGTCGAGCCCGGCCAGCAGGCCGAGCAACGTCGACTTGCCAGAGCCCGAGGCGCCGGTGATCGCGACAGTCTCGCCGGCGTGCACCGTGAACGACAGGTCGTCGAGGATCGTCAGCCAGCCGTCCGCGTCGCGCACGCGTTTGCCCAGGTGCTCGACGATAATGGCGTCCATGTCCGGATTCCGTGAAAGTCGCCGCCGCTTCGTCGAGACGCTGCTCGTCGCCGGCGGCGCGGTCGCCGCGAGTCTACCTGTACAGGCAGACGAAGCCGCCGGCACGGTGCTCGTGCTCGGCGACAGCGTGTCGGCCGAGTACGGCCTGCGCCGAGGCACGGGCTGGGTCGAGCAACTGGCCGAGCGGCTGCGCGCGCACAAGCCGCCGTGGTCGCTGGTCAACGCGAGCGTCAGCGGCGAAACGACCGCAGGCGGGCGCAATCGGATCGATTCGCTGCTGCGCAAGCACGAACCGCAGATCGTCGTCGTCGAACTGGGCGGCAACGACGCGCTGCGCGGACTCGACCTGCGCGCGACCGAAGCCAATCTCGACGTGATCACGAGCGCCGCGCGCGGCGCCGGCGCCCGCGTACTGCTCCTGGGCATGCAGGTACCGCCGAACTACGGCGCCGCCTACGCCGACGCCTTCGCGGCGATCTTCCCGCGCATCGCCGCGCGGCGCGGAGCCGCGCTCGTCCCGTTCTTTCTCGCGCCGATCGCCGGCGACACGCGCTGGTTCCAGCCCGATCGCATCCATCCGACCGAAGAGGCGCAACCGAAGCTCGCCGAAGTCGCCTGGCCCGCGCTGGCGCCGCTGCTGCGTGCTTCGGACGCGCGTCGATGAACGAAACGCAACTTCGTGATTCCGGCGCAACGCTGCCGTCGGACGAGGAATCGACGCGCTGCGGATGGCTGTCTGAAGCCTCCGGCGCCTTCGGCGACCTCGGCGTCCTGATTCCCTTCGTCACCGCCTACCTCGCAATCGTCGGCATGGCGCCGCAATCGGTGCTCGTGCCGATCGGCCTCGCATCTATCGCCGCGGGTCTTTGGTTCCGCACGCCCTTCCCGGTGCAGCCGATGAAGCTGATCGGCGCCTCGGTGATTCTCTACGCGCAGGCGGGCATCACGATGACGCCCGAGGTCGTGGTTGCCGCGGGCCTGGTCACCGGCGTCGTCTGGCTCGCGCTCGGGCTGACCGGCCTGGCCGAACGCTTCAGTGCGTGGATCCCCCGCGAAGCGCTGCTCGGCGTCGTCATGGGACTGGGCTTCGGGTTCATGCTCGAAGGCCTGCGCACGATGTCGGCGCAGCCGTGGGGCGGTGCGGCGACGCTGGCGATCGCGCTCGTGCTGCTGTCACGCCCGGCGATCCCGACGATGCTCGTGCTGCTGGGCGGCGGCGCGCTGGCCAGTCTTCTCACCGCGTCGCCGGCCGCGCTTGCCGACCTGGCCATGAGGCCGGCACTGACGGTGCCGGCCTTTGCGTGGCCGACGCTGTCGTGGCGCGCACTCGAGGTCGGCGTGCTGCTGCTTGCGCTGCCGCAACTTCCGCTGACCTTCGGCAACGCGCTGTTCGCCGTCGTCGACGAGAACAACCGTCGCTTTCCGACGAATCCGACGAACGAACGCACCGTTGCGCTGAGCACCGGCGCGATGAACGTCGTCTCGAGCGCATTGGGCGGTATTCCGCTCTGCCACGGCGCCGGCGGCATGGCCGCGCAGACGCGCTTCGGCGCGCGCAGCGGACGCGCTCCGGTGATCCTCGGCGTCACGCTGCTTGTGCTCGGACTCGTCTTCGCCGACGCCGTGGCAACGTTGTCTGCGCTGGTGCCGCCTGCGGTACTCGGCGCGATCCTCTTTCTCGCGGGGCTGCAACTCGCACTCGGCAGCCGCGAGCCCGGTGGCGAGAAAGTCGATCGTTTCGTCGTGCTCGCCACCGCGGGCATCGCCGTCTGGCACGCGGGGCTCGCGGTGCTGTTCGGAGTGCTGGCGTATCACGCCACGCGAAGAGGCTGGATCCGCTTGTAGGCCCACCGCCATCATCCCGCGCGCATCGTTCGTCGCACTGTACGTGGCCGTGTCGGCCGCGACGGCCTCGGCGTCGCCGACTGCGTCGATCTACCCGATGATGATCCAGATCGCCTTCGCCGCCGTGAAGACATGAGCCGGCACGTCCTCCTCGGCGGCAACGGAGCGGTCGGCCGGGAGACCGCAGCGGCGCTCCTTAGACGCGGCATCGACGTCGTTTCCTTCGGCCGACGCCGCTCGAGCGTCGCCGGTGTCGAATCGATCGCGGCGGACGTGCTCGATCCGGACGCCGTCCGGCGCGCGCTCGTCGGCGCCGATGTCGCCTATCTCCTGGTGGGCCTTCCGTACCGGCTCGGCGCGTGGCGTCGCGACTGGCCGGTGGTGATGCGAAATGCGATCGCTGCTGCACGCGCGAGCGATGCACACCTCGTGTTCCTCGACAACGTCTATTCGTACGGCCGCACCGAGGGGCCGATGACCGAGCGAACGCCGATCCGGCCGAGCAGCCGCAAAGGCGAGGTGCGCGCCAGGCTGCTGCAGATGCTCGACGAAGCCCGTGCCGGGGGCCTCGTCGCCACGATAGCTCGCAGCGCCGACTTCTACGGCCCGGGGGCGGCGACGAGCGTCTTCAACATGATGGCGGTCGAAAACGTCGTGCGCGGCAAGCGTCCGGTGTGGCTGTTCGACGCGTCAAAGCCGCACTCGATGACCTACACGCCCGATATCGGCCGGGCGCTCGCGGTCATCGGCACCGACGGGCGAGCGACGGGCAAGACGTGGCACTTGCCGACGGCGGCGCCCGCGCAGACGGGCCGCGAGTATGTGCGGTTGCTCGGCGACGGCGAGGCGAAAGTGATGTCGCTCACGACGATGCGGCTCGGTGGCCTCTTCATGCCGATGGCCCGCGAAACGATCGAACTCGCCTACCAGAACACCGAAGCCTACGTCTTCGACTCGAGCGCCTTCGAGCGAACGTTCGGCGTGGTGCCGACGCCGTACGCCGAAGGAATCGTCCGTACGCTCGAGCATGCGAGGCGCGCGTAGCTGGTGCCCGAGGCCGGACTCGAACCGGCACGGCCTTGCGGCCGAGGGATTTTAAGTCCCTTGTGTCTACCGATTTCACCACTCGGGCGCCGCTGCGCAGTGTACCGGCGCAGTGGCCGGTGGCAACGCCGACCCCCGCGCAGTCGCAAGGCGCTGCGCCAGGCCATGCCGCGAAGCGCCCGCTCGAGCCTGTACGGAGAAGGCCGGTCTTGCATGTTCGCCTCCTGTGCGACAACGGTGCGATGAACCGCCTTGCTTCAGCTGCGTCACTGCCGGCGCGGGTTCGCGCCCTGCTGGATGTTCGCGATACGCTGCGCGACGGCGGCACGCCACGCGCAATTCGTGTTGAAGCACGTCCCATCCGCAAGAGCAAGGAAACCGCGATGACCCCGATCACCGTCGACGTCGTTTCCGACGTCGTCTGCCCCTGGTGCTACATCGGAAAGCGCCAGCTGGAGAATGCCGTCGATCTCTGGTCGCGGCGGCACCCCCACGTTCCGGTCGAAGTGTCGTGGCACGCGTACCAGCTCAACCCGGACATGCCTGCCGAGGGCGTGGCCCGCGACGATTACCTGCTGCGCAAATTCGGCAGCGCCGACACCGGGCAGTTGTACGCGCGCGTGGCGGCGGCCGCCGAGTCGGTCGGGCTGGCGATGGACTTCGAGCGCATCGCCCGGCAGCCGAACACGTTGCCGGCACACGCGCTGATCGCATCGATGCCCAACGGCCCAAGACAGCAGTCGATGGTCGAAGAACTGTTTCGCGGCTACTTCGTCAACGGCGTCGACCTGACGGCGCGAGACGAACTGCTCGACGTTGCCGAATCCGCGGGGATGCGACGGGAGACGGCGGCCGCGGCCATCGACGATCGCCATGCGCTCGACGCTATCGCGCAGGTCGAGCGCGACCTGCGCGAACAGGGCGTGAGCGGTGTCCCGTTGTTCATCGTCGATCGTCGCTTCGGCGTGCGCGGCGCGCAAGGTGCCGATGCGATCGTCGCAGCCCTCGAGCGAGCGCTGGCCGCGCGCGACGACGCTGCGGCGAACGACTGAGACGCCGCGGCGGGCCGTCCGTTTGCGCGCTTTGCGGTTTTCGGCAACGCAACCGGAGGACGAGATGCACCGAGAACCGACCGATTTTGCGTCCCGACGCCGCGTCACCCTGGGGCTGGTCGTGCTGGCAACCGGCGGCCTGGCCGCATGCACGACGACCGGGCGTTCCGGCAGCGCGACGGCCGCCGCCAAACGGCGCGAGATCGACGCCGAGGTCAACACCACGCTGACGAAATTGTACGAAACCGCGCCCGGCTCGCGAGAGCTCGTGCAGCGCGCAAGTGGCGTGCTGGTGTTCCCGTCGGTGATCCGCGTGAGCCTCGGCATCGGCGGCGCGCACGGCGACGGCGCGCTGCTCGGCAAGGGCGGGAACACCCTCGGCTACTACACCGTGAACGCCGGCTCGATCGGGCTGCAGGCCGGCGCGCAATCGCAGGCGGCGGTCTACCTGTTCATGACGCCGCAAGCCCTGGAGCAGTTCCGCCAGAGCAACGGCTGGACGGCCGGCGTCGATGCGACCGTAGCGGTGGCGAAGGTCGGCGCGAATGGCCGCATCGATACGGCTTCCGCGCAGCAGCCGGTGATTGCCTTCGTGATGACGAACGCAGGACTGGCCGCCGGCGTAGCGCTCGAAGGCGCGAAAGTCACGCCGATGGCGGCCTGAAACCTCGACGGCACGGGCCGCGCGTGAGTGCATCGACGCACGCGTGCGGCCCGGTTTGCGCGTGGCGCGAAGCGAGCGTCGCCTTCCGTATCGAATTGACACGTCGACGGCGAACGATATAATCGTCGGCTTCGCGCGGGAGTAGCTCAGTTGGTAGAGCGCAACCTTGCCAAGGTTGAGGTCGCGAGTTCGAGACTCGTCTCCCGCTCCAGTTTCCCCTTCCTGGGCCCACGAACCGCTCGCCTGCGCACGGTTCGGCCTGCTCTCCCGGCGGAGTGGCAGAGTGGTCATGCAGCGGCCTGCAAAGCCGTGTACGCCGGTTCGATTCCGACCTCCGCCTCCAAATGAAGTCAACCGCTTAGCGCGAACGGTCGTGCGCATCGGGCGCCGCGTCCCGGCCGTGGCGCTTTGACACGCTGTTCGACACCACGGCCGTCGCGTTGGCGGAAGGCGTCGCCGACGTGCAAGCGGGCAGCAGCCCACCCGCGGCCACACCGCTCATCACGAGTGCGGCGGTGATCGGTACCACCGACTCGGCGTCGGCGGAGGCACTCGCCACGCCGGGCTTCCTGAGCGCCAGCGCCGACGTGAATGCCATTGCCGATGTCGCGGCCGCGACGGGTACGGCTCGTTTCGTCGGCTCCTTCAGCGACACCGGTGAACTGAACCTGAGCTTCGACTTCAATTCGATCGGCTTCCCGTTGGGCGACGGTGGAGTTGCGGGCGCGACGCTGTTCATCACGCTCACCAGCGGCGCCAACACGCTGATCGAGGAGGTCCTCGACGTTTCCGGGTTGCGGGAGTTCTCGCTGGTCCTCCCGAAGGGCACGACCAGCACCCTCGAGCTGGTCCTCACAAGCGAGGCGAGCGGGTCCTCCGGCTCAGCGCCGAGCGGCGGCTTCAACGTGGCGCTGGTGGATTTCACAGGAGCGGTGGCGGCGGTGCCGCTCCCGTCGACGCTCCTGCTGCTGGCGATCGGGCTTGCGGCGGCCGGCCTCCTGATAAGGCATCGCGCACGCGTGTAGCCAGCCCGCGGAGCGTTCCCGCTCCTGCTGCGGCCCCATGCCTTGAAATCCGGGGCTTGACCTTGACATCATGTGAAGGTGGACGATGCATTCGATGGCATCGTTCCGGAGCTTTGGATGACCACCGCACCCCTGTCCACTACTGCCGCCGTCGGCGGACCCGTTCGGCTGCAGGTCAAGGGAATGACCTGCGCCTCGTGCGTCGGGCGCGTCGAGCGCGCGTTGCGCAAGCTGCCCGGCGTGGAAGAGGCGAACGTCAATCTCGCTACCGAAACGGCCAGCGTCCGCGCGCAGGCGTCGGTCATTCCCGCCGAACTCGCCCAAGCGATCGAGAAGGCCGGGTACGAAGTCGCGCGCGAGACCTTCGACATCTCGATCGCCGGAATGACCTGCGCGTCGTGTGTCGGCCGCGTGGAAAAGGCGCTGGCGAAGGTGCCGGGTGTCGCGCGCGTCTCCGTCAATCTCGCCACCGAGCGTGCGACCGTCGAGACCTTCGGCGCTACGCCGCTGCACGCGCTGCACGAGGCGATCGAACGAGCCGGTTACGAAGTTGCACCATCGTCCGAAACGGGCGCCCAGGCGCCGGCGGCGGCGAACGCATCGATGCTGCCCGGCTGGTGGCCCGTTGCGCTCGCGGCGATCCTCACGCTTCCGCTGGTCGCGCCGATGCTCGGTTCGCCGCTCGGGCGCGACTGGATGTTGCCCGCGTGGGCGCAGTTGCTCCTCGCAACGCCGGTGCAGTTCTGGCTCGGGGCGCGCTTCTACCGGGCGGGCTGGAAGGCGTTGCGCGCAGGCACCGGCAACATGGACCTGCTCGTGGCGCTCGGCACGTCCGCGGCCTACGGGCTGTCGGTGTACCTGATGGCCACCGATCACGGGCACGGCATCCCGCACCTGTACTTCGAGGCGTCGGCCGCGGTGATCACGCTCGTGCTGCTGGGCAAGTGGCTCGAGGCGCGCGCCAAGCGCCATACGGCGGATGCGATCCGCGCGCTCAACGCGCTCCGCCCCGAGACCGCCCGTGTGCGCCGCAACGGGGTCGACACCGAGCTGCCAGCGGCGAATGTGCGCATCGGCGACCTGGTTGTCGTCCGCCCGGGCGAGCGCATCGCCGTAGACGGCGAAGTCGTCGAGGGACGCAGCCATGCCGACGAGGCGCTGATCACCGGCGAGAGCCTGCCGGTAGCCAAGGCGGCCGGCGATCGCGTCACCGGCGGGTCGATCAACGTCGAAGGGCTGCTCGTCGTGCGAACCATCGCGACGGGCAGCGAATCGAGGCTCGCACGCATCATCCGGATGGTCGAGGGCGCACAGGCCGCCAAGGCGCCGATCCAGCGGCTCGTCGATCGCGTCAGCGCCGTGTTCGTGCCGGTGGTGCTCGCCGTCGCACTCGTTACGCTCGCGGCATGGGGGCTGGCGACCGGCGACTGGGAGCGCGCGCTGCTGAATGCCGTCGCCGTGCTCGTCATCGCCTGCCCGTGTGCGCTGGGCCTGGCGACACCGACGGCGATCATGGCCGGCACCGGCGTCGCCGCCCGGCACGGCATCCTCATCAAGGACGCCGAGGCGCTCGAAGTGGCGCACTCGGTGACCACCGTCGCCTTTGACAAGACGGGAACACTGACGATCGGACAACCGCGCCTTGCGGCCGTGCTCGCCGCCGACGATGGCAGCGAAGCCGACGTGCTGCGGCTCGCCGCAGCGCTGCAACGCGGCAGCGAACACCCTCTCGCGAAAGCCGTGCTCGACGCGGCACAGGCGCGCGGGATCGCTGCGGCCCTTGCACAGGAGGTGCGCGCGCTCGCGGGCCGCGGCATACGAGGGTCGATCAACGGGGAAACGCTGCATCTGGGCAGCTCTCGGCTGCTCGAAGAGCTCGGCGTGTCGGCCGGCACCCTCGCGGCGCACGCTGCCCGTCTGCAGTCCGAAGGTCGCACGGTTTCCTGGCTGACGACGGGAGCCGACGGGGCACACGAGCTGCGCGGCCTGCTCGCCTTCGGCGACACCATCAAGCCCGAAGCCGCCGAAGCGATTGCTGCGCTTCACACGCGCGGCGTCCGCACGGTGCTCGTGACCGGCGACAACCGCGGCAGCGCGCGGGCGGTGGCCGCGGAACTCGGCATCGACGAGGTGCGCGCCGAGGTGCTGCCCGAGACGAAGGCAGCGATCGTCGGCGAGCTCAAGCGCGACGGCGCCATCGTCGCGATGGTGGGGGACGGAATCAACGACGCCCCCGCCCTCGCAGCGGCAAGCGTCGGCATTGCAATGTCCACCGGAACCGACGTCGCGATGGAGGCGGCAGGCATCACGCTGATGCGCGGAGACCCGCGGCTCGTCGCCGATGCCATCGACGTGTCGCGCCGCACCTACGCGAAGATCCGGCAGAACCTGTTCTGGGCCTTCTTCTACAACGCGGTCGGCATGCCGCTGGCCGCGCTCGGCTTCCTGAACCCGGTCATCGCGGGCGCCGCGATGGCGTTCTCCAGTGTGAGCGTCGTGAGCAACGCGCTGTTGCTTCGCGGCTGGCGGCCGACGACCGAGAGCGCCGATTCGGCAGCCGGAAACCGCTGGCGAACTGCCCGCTCGTCGGCCGCGCTGCGCGCCGCAGCTTCGGCGGAATGAACGCAATGCACGGCCAGGCGATGAACATCGGCGAGGCGTCGCGCGCCTCCGGTGTCTCGGCGAAGATGATCCGGCACTACGAATCGCTCGGCCTGATTCCGCCGGCCGAGCGAAGCGATGCCGGTTATCGCAGGTACGCGGCGAACGACGTGCACCTGCTCACGTTCATCGCCCGCGCCCGCGACCTCGGCTTCTCGATCGCCGAGATCACGCAGCTCGTCGGCCTTTGGCAGGATCGCGGGCGATCGAGCGCCAAAGTGAAGGCGCTGGCGCTCGAACACATGCAACGGCTCGACCGCAAGGTGCGCGAGTTGCTCGAGATGAAGGCGACGCTCGGCGAACTCGTGAAGTCGTGCCACGGCGACGAACGTCCGGAGTGCCCGATTCTCGACTCCCTCGCGACGAACGACTCGACGCGTGCGGCGGGTGGCACTGGATGACGAGCGTAGCGCAGCTACCGGTCGCGCTCGCCGTTCCGATCGAAGGACAGATCAGCCCGAATCGCGCAGGTACGGCCAGGCCCGGCGCAGGTAGTAGGTCATCGACCAGACGGTGAGGATCGCAGCGGCGTAGATCAACCACGTGCCGACGGCGTGCGTGTCGAGCACGCCGAACAGCGGCCGGGCGTAGAGCAGCATCGGGATCGCGACCAGTTGCGCGATCGTCTTGAACTTGCCGATCGAATGCACCGCCACGCTCGTGCGTGCGCCGATCTGCGCCATCCATTCGCGCAGCGCCGAGATCGTCAGTTCGCGACCGACGATGATCGCCGCCACGATCGCGTCGACCCTTCCGAGCGCGACCAGCATCACGAGCGCGACGCAGACGATCAGCTTGTCGGCGACCGGATCGAGGAACGCGCCGAAGGCGGAGGTCTGGCCCCAGCGACGCGCCAGCCACCCGTCGAGCCAGTCGGTGATCGCCGCGGCCACGAACAGGACGGTGGCGATGACGTTCTGCGCGTGCACGCTCACCGGCAGGTAGAACGCGGCGACCAGCAGCGGAATCGCCAGCACGCGGGTCCAGGTGAGCAACGTCGGGAGGTTCAGAACCATGCGGGGATCGCGAGTACGTGCGTGGAGGGCCGGCTCATACGCCATCAGTGCAGCCGGCGATAGATCTCCTCCGCGAGCGTACGCGAAACGCCTTGCACCGTGGCGAGGTCATCGACGCTCGCCGCCATGATGCCACGCAGTCCTCCGAAGCGCGCGAGCAGCCGCTGGCGTCGGCGCGGTCCGATACCGTCGATCTCCTCCAGGCGCGACGTGTGCCGAGTCTTGTCGCGCCGCGCGCGCATCCCGGTGATGGCGAAACGATGCGCCTCGTCGCGAATCTGCGCGATCAGCATCAGCGCCGCCGAATGCGAGCCGGGCACGATCGGCGCGCGTCCGTCGGCGAAGACGAGCGTCTCCAGGCCCACCTTGCGCCCCTCGCCCTTCGCCACGCCGACGATCGTCGAGATGTCGAGTCCGAGGTCGGCGAACACCTGGCGCGCGATCTCCACCTGCCCGGCGCCGCCATCGACCAGCACGACGTCCGGCAATGGCGCTTCGGCGTAGCGTCGCTCGAGCACCTGGCGCAGCGCCGCGTAGTCGTCGCCGCCTTCGATGTCGCGGATGTTGAATCGCCGGTACTGCGAACGCTGCATCGCGTGGTGCTGGAAGACGACGCACGAGGCCTGCGTCGCCTCGCCCATCGTGTGGCTTACGTCGAAGCATTCGACGCGAAGCGCATCGAGGTCGCTGTCGTCCAGACCGAGCAGTTGCGCGAGCGCGCGCGTGCGCGCCTGCTGCGACCCCTCCTCGGCGAGCACGCGGGCGAGCGATACCTCGGCGTTCTGTCGCGCGAGATCGAGCCATTCGCGGCGTACGCCCTGCGGCTGGCGGATCCACTGCACGGCGTGCCCGGCCTGCTGTTGCAGCCACTCGAGCAGCGCGGCATCGGGAGCGACGCCGTCGACGACGAGCACCGGGGGCACCGGCACGCCGTCGTAGTGTTGCGCGACGAAGGCTTCGAGCACGTCGGCGGCCGACTCCGCATCGCCGGCTTCCGCCGCGTGCATCGGGAACACCGGCTTGTCGCCCAGGTGGCGCCCGCCGCGCACCATCGCGAGGTTCACGCAGATGCGTCCGCCGCGCATCGCCACCGCGATGATGTCGGCGTCGGCGTCGGGCATCGTTTCCATCGACTGGCGGCTGAGCACTTTCGACAGCGCCGCCATTCGGTCGCGCAGCACGGCGGCGGCCTCGAAGCGCAGCGCCGCGGCCTCGGCGTGCATGCGCTGCTCGAGCTCGGCGAGCACCTGCCCGTGCTCGCCCTGCAGGAAACGCACCGCCGCGTCGACGTCGCGCGCATAGGCTTCGCGGTCGATCTTTCCGACGCAGGGCGCGCTGCAACGCCCGATCTGGTGCAGCAGGCACGGCCGCGTGCGGTTGGCGAAGACGCTGTCCTCGCAGGTGCGCAGGCGAAACACCTTCTGCAGCACCTGGATCGCCTCGCGCACCGCCTTCGCATTCGGGAACGGCCCGAAATAGCGGTTGTTCCTGTCGACGGCGCCGCGGTAGTAGACCAGGCGCGGGAACTCGTGCCCGGTGATCTTCAGGTACGGATACGACTTGTCGTCGCGGAACAGGATGTTGTAGCGCGGCGCCGCCGTCTTGATCAGGTTGTTCTCGAGCAGCAGCGCCTCGGCCTCCGAGCGCGTCACCGTCGTCTCGATGCGCTCGATGCGCTCGATCATGTGCGCGATGCGCGGACTCGGCTGCCCCTTGTTGAAGTACGACGAGACGCGCTTCTTCAGGTCGCGCGCCTTGCCGACGTAGAGCAGCGCGTCGTTCGCACCGATCATCCGGTACACGCCCGGCCGGTTGGGCAACTGCAGCAGGTACGCGCGCAGATCGAAAGCCGAGGCCTCGACCTGCGGGGTCGAAAGCTCCGCGTGCTGGGGATCGGCGGGAACGGGGTCCTCCTGTTGCACGGCGCTCGGTGGGAATCTCAGGATCGGAACAGCGCCGCCAGCCGCTGCTGGAATGCGTCCGGCGGACTCCACCGCAGCCGCCCAAGCAGCTCGTCGGCCAGGTCGGGCCGGTTGCACACGAGCACCATGTCGCAGCCGGCCGAAAGCGCGGCTTCGGCGCGGGCGACGATGTCGCCGGCCACCGTGGCGCCTTCCATCGTCAGGTCGTCGCTGAAGATCAGCCCGCGAAAGCCGAGGCGTTCGCGCAGGATCGTGCGCAGCCAGCGCGGCGAAAAGCCCGCCGGTTGCAGGTCTACCGCGGGATACACGACGTGCGCCGGCATCACCGACAGCAGCGTTTCGCCGAGCCACTCGTACGGGGCGGCGTCCTCGGCGAGCAATTCGTCGAGCGCGCGTTCGTCGACCGGCAACGCCACGTGCGAATCGGCGTCGGCGAAACCGTGGCCGGGAAAGTGCTTGCCGCAGTTCGCCATGCCGGCGAGCAGCAGGCCGTGCGACAGGCTGCGCGCGAGCGCGGCGACGGCGGCGGCGTCCGAATGGAAGGCCCGGTCGCCGATCACCGCCGAGCGGCCCCAGTCGAGATCGAGCACCGGCGTGAAGCTGAGATCGACGCCGAGCGCTCGCAACTCGGCGCCGATCGTGCGCCCGATCTCGGTCGCCCGGCGGCACGCAGCCTGCGGATTCTCGTCCCACAACCTGCCGAGCTCGCGCATCGGCGGCAACTCGGTGAAGCCCTTTCGAAAGCGCTGCACGCGCCCGCCTTCGTGGTCGACGCAAACGAGCAGCGGCGGCGTGCGCAGTGCGTGAATCTCGGCGCACAGGCGCTCGAGTTGCGCCTTCGATTCGAAATTGCGCGCGAAGAGGATCACGCCGCCGACCAGCGGGTGCAGCAGCCGCCGGCGCTCCTGCTCGTCGAGCGCGCAGCCCGCGACGTCGACGACGACCGGCCCGCGTGCCAGGCTTGCCCGCTGCACCGGTCGAAGCTGCGACGTCGTACTCATCGGTGTTCCCTGCGTTCGACGATCACGAAGGCGAGCGCGCTGTCGATCTCGTCGGACAGCGACACGTGCGCAACCAGTCCGTTGTCCTCGAGGTGGCGCCCGAGCGCCTTGCGCGCAATCGTCATCGGGCGGCCGCGCGCGTCGTTCAGTATCTGCAGCGAGTGCAGCGTCATCGGTGCATGCAGGCCGACGCCGAGCGCCTTGCCGAAAGCCTCCTTCGCAGCGAAACGCTTGGCCAGGTAGCGCGCGGCGTAGCCGCTGCCGTGTGCGCCCCTTGCGCGGCGCCGCCGATACTCGGCAAGCTCGTCGTCGCCGAGCACGCGGCGCGCGAAGCGCTCGCCCCAGCGCTCGAGCAACGCCTCGACGCGCTCCACCCGCACGATGTCCGTGCCCACGCCGTAAATCATCGCGAGAAGCCTCCGGCCGCTTCACGGATCAGCCGCTTCATCTCGCGCACCGCCTCGCGCATTCCGACGAAGAGCGCCCGCGAGACGATCGCGTGCCCGATATGCAGCTCGCGCACGCCGTCGAGCGCGGCGACGGGCTGTACGTTGAAGTAGTTCAACGCGTGCCCGGCGTTGAAGCGCATGCCATGCGCGCGGATCGCCGCGCCCGCGCTGGCGATGCGCGCCAGTTCGGCGACCACCGGAGCGCCTTCGGCATCGCGCCCCTGCGAATGGAAGGCATGCGCATACGGGCCGGTGTGCACCTCGCAGACGCGCGCGCCGATCGACGCAGCCGCGTCGACCTGGCGCTGATCGGCGTCGATGAAGACGCTCGTGACGATTCCGCCCTCGCCGAGCGCGGCAACGAAGTCGCGCAGCCGGTCGGTCTGCGCGGCGATGTCCAGGCCTCCTTCGGTCGTGACCTCCTGGCGACCTTCGGGCACCAGCATCGCCATCTCGGGCCGCAGCTCCAGCGCGATGCGCAGCATCTCGTCGGTGGGCGCCATCTCGAGGTTCAGCTTGATGTGCGTGAGCTCGCGCAGGCGCCGCACGTCCTCGTCGTGCATGTGGCGACGATCCTCGCGCAGGTGCACGGTGATGCCGTCGGCGCCGCCCAGGTGCGCTTCGACCGCGGCCCACACGGGATCCGGCTCGTAGGTGCGCCGCGCCTGGCGCACGGTGGCCACGTGGTCGATGTTGACGCCGAGCTCGATCATGTCGAGGCAATCTCCGGGTTCACAGCTTGTGCAGGTCGATCAGGATCTGCCGCGTGCTCAGCGGCGCACCGTCGAGGTGGTGCGAGAGGATCGCGCGCGTGAGGTATTTTGCCTGCTGTCGGCTCGCGACCGATCCGTGCCGCCCCTGGGCGAGCTCCTGCAGCACGAGCCCCGGCACGGAATCGGGCGAAGCCGCGTCGCGCACGACGAATCCTTCGCCCGGGCGCCAGCCATAGAAGCGCTGCGCATCGATCGGCTCGCGCGACGCGTCGAACTCCAGGTCCGGCGCATAGCCGATCTCGCGCAGCAACGTCCATTCGAAGCGGCGCAACGTCTCGTCGAGCGGAACCTGCGAACCGAGCTGCGCCAGCGCTTCGCCGTACGCGTCGAACAACTGCGGATGCGGGTCCTCGCGCGCAAGCAGCCGCATCAGCAGCTCGTTCAGGTAGAACGCGCAGAGCAACGCGTCGCCGCGCGGCGCATCGAGCCCCCCGCTCCACTCCGCGCCGGTGAGCGTGCGCAGCTCGCGGCGCCCGGTCCACGAAACGCGCAACGGCTGGAACTGCAACAGCACCGCGCGCAGGCTCGAGCGCGGACGCTTCGCGCCCTTGGCCACGGCGGCGATGCGCCCGTGCTCGCGCGTGAACAGGTCGACGACGAGGCTCGTCTCGCTGTACGGCGTCGAATGCAGCAGCCACGCCGGTTCGTCGCGGCTACTCGTAGCCATAGCTTCGCAGGCTCTGCTCGCTGCCTGCCCAGCCCGACTTCACCTTGACGAAGAGTTCGAGGAAGACCTTCGTGCCGAACAGCCGCTCGAGGTCGAGCCGTGCTTCGGTGGCGATGCGCTTGATGCGCTCGCCGCGCGCGCCGATCACGATCGGGCGCTGCGCCTCGCGCTCGACGACGATCGCCGCATGGATGCGTCGCAGCTGCGGCAACTCCTCGAAGCGCTCGATCTCCACCGTGCTCTCGTACGGCAGCTCGTCGCCGAGCTGGCGGAACAGCTTCTCGCGAATCGTCTCGGCGGCGAGGAAACGTTCGCTGCGATCGGTGAGCGCGTCGGCATCGTAGACCGGCGGCGCCTGCGGAAGGCGCTTCGCGCACGCGTCGATCAGCGCATCGACCTGCCGGCCGCTGCGCCCGCTGATCGGAACGATCTCGTCGAACTCGCGCGTCTGCCGCACCCGGTCGATCGCCGGCAGCAACTGCTCCTTGTCCTTCACCAGGTCGATCTTGTTCATCGCGAGCAGCACCGGCCGCCCGCTCGGCAACGCCTTCGCGATGCGCGCATCGGTCGCGGTCCAGTGGCGGGCGTCGCAAACGAGCACGACGACGTCGGCGTCCTGCGCCACCTGCATCGACGTGCGGTTCAGCACCCGGTTCATCGTGCCGCCCGTGCGCGTCTGGTAGCCGGGGCTGTCGAGGAAGAGGAGTTGCGCATCCGGCCGATGCACGACGCCGACGATCCGGTGGCGCGTCGTCTGCGGGCGATCGGAGGTGATCGACAGCTTCTGTCCGACCAGCCGGTTGAGCAGCGTCGACTTGCCGACGTTCGGACGCCCGACCAGGGCGACGGTGCCGCAGCGGAACATCGAAGCGGAACGCGCGGCGTGCGAACTCAGGCGGCGTGGGCGGGATGCGCGCCGAGCGCGTCGCCCGCGGCCGTCTCCTGCGCTACCGGAGGATCGCCGGCCTCTTGCCTGGGCAGCTCGCCTTCCGTCGCGCCCGGATCCTCCCCCGCGTCGGGCGGTGCACCGGCGCCTGCCGCGCCGTTCGCACCCGCGCCGCGGCTCGCTCGGCCGCGCGAGCGCCGCGCCGACACCTTGGCCTGCGCGGCCTCCAGCGCCCCGCGCGCCGCCGCCTGTTCCGCGGCACGGCGGCTGGCACCGGTGCCGAGCACGTGGATCTGCAGCTTCGGAATCGCGCACTCGACCTCGAACAGCTGGCTGTGCGCGGCGCCGTGCGTGGCGACCACCGAATACACCGGAAGAGGCAACTTCTTGCCCTGCAGGTGCTCCTGCAGCAGCGTCTTGGCGTCCTTGCCGAGCGTCTTCGGATCGACGGTCTTCAGGATCGGCTCGTAGAGCGCGACGATCATCGCCTGCGCGGCGTCGAATCCGGCGTCGAGGAACACCGCACCGACGACCGCCTCGACGGTGTCGCCGAGAATCGACGGACGCCGAAAGCCGCCGCTGCGCGCTTCGCCCTCGCCGAGCAGCAGGTGCGCGCTCAGCCCGAGGCGCTGCGCGATTTCGACGAGCGACTGCTGCTTGACGAGGTTCGCGCGCAATCGCGACAGGTCGCCCTCGTCGATTCGTGCGAAATGTCGATAGAGCATGGCCGCGACGACGCAGTTCAACACCGAGTCGCCGAGAAACTCCAGGCGCTCGTTGTTCGGCTGGCCGTAGCTGCGGTGCGTGAGCGCCTGCCGCAGCAGGGCATCGTCGGAAAAACGATGCCCGAGTTGCTGCTGCAGGTCTTCGAGGCTCATGTCGGTTTCAGCGCACGCGGTTGGAACCCTGGTAGTCGATGACCAGCGACGCGGGCCCGTACAGGGGAATGCGCTTCTCGTACTGGAACGAGACCGCCATCGTGCCGTCGGGCTGGCGCTCGACCAGCAGGTCCTTGCCCGCGATCGAGCGGATGTCGTCGACCGCCGCGAAGCGGTCGAACGCCACCTGCACGTCGCGCGGCGTAGTCGCGCCGGTGGTGCCGACCTTGTTCACGGCGCTGACGATCGCACGGTACTCGAGCGCCGAGGGCACGACTCGCAACGCCACCAGCGCGACGATTACGACGACGAAGGCGGCGAGCAGCAACCCGAGCAGCGAGAGGCCCGATTGCCGGCGACGCAGCGCGGGCAGGAAAACACGTGTTCGATTCATTGGAAGCGTCCGATGCGCCCGAGGTCGGTGAAGTTCATCCAGATGAAGAAAGCCTTGCCGACGATGTTCTCCTCGGGAACGAAGCCCCAGAAGCGGCTGTCGAGGCTGTTCTCGCGGTTGTCGCCCATCATGAAATAGTGGCCGGGCGGGACGGTACACGTCACCGCCCCGGCCGAGTAACGGCAGTCTTCGAAGTGCGGAAAGCGAAACACAGGCTGAATGTCAGACGGTTTCTCCAATTCTGTCAATATCTTATGGGTGACATCTCCGATTCTTTCTGAATACTGCGGATAGAGCGTCAGCTTGCGCGTGTCCTCGAACTCGCCGGCCGGCGTGAGCGGCGCCGGCTGCCCGTTGATCGTCAGCCGCTTGTCCTGGTAGCTCACGGTGTCGCCGGGCACGCCGATCACCCGCTTGATGTAATCGACGGACGGATCCTGCGGGAAGCGGAAGACCATGACGTCGCCGCGTTGCGGCTCGCCGACGTCGATCACTTTCGTGTGGATGACGGGCAGGCGTACGCCGTAGGCGAACTTGTTCACCAGGATCAGATCGCCGACGACGAGCGTGGGCAGCATCGATTCCGACGGGATCTTGAACGGCTCGGCGACGAACGAGCGCAGCACGAAGACGACGAGGATCACCGGGAACAGCCCCGCGGTGTACTCGAGCCACAGCGGCTGGCGCGTGCGGTTCGCGCGCAATGCCTCGCGCTCGGCCTCGACCGCAGCCGTCCCGGCAGAGCGGCCCAGGGCCGGAGCGCCGACGCGATCGAACTCGGCAACGGCCGCATCGGCAGCGCGCAGGCGACGAGCACGGAACACGAGTCGGTCGGCCACCCAGGCAGCGAAGGTGACGACGAGCAACAGGAAAAGAATCAGCGCGAAATTCATCGTTCTTCTAAATGGATACTGCGATTCATCATCTGTCTTCGACCTGCAACACGGCGAGGAAGGCTTCCTGCGGGATCTCCACGCTGCCCACCTGCTTCATCCGTTTCTTGCCCGCCTTCTGCTTTTCCAGCAATTTTTTCTTGCGGCTGATGTCGCCGCCGTAGCACTTGGCAAGCACGTTCTTGCGCAGTGCCTTGACGTTTTCGCGCGCGATGATGTTCGCGCCGATGGCCGCCTGGATCGCGACGTCGTACATCTGCCGCGGGATCAGTTCGCGCATCTTGGCGGCGACGTCCCGCCCCCGGCTCTGCGCGACGCTGCGGTGCACGATCAGCGACAGCGCGTCGACCTTCTCGTTGTTCACGAGAATGTCCATCTTGACGACGTCGGAGGCACGGTACTCGAGGAACTCGTAGTCCATCGACGCGTAGCCGCGCGAGGTCGACTTCAGCTTGTCGAAGAAGTCGAGCACGATCTCGTTCATCGGCAGTTCGTAGGTGAGCTGCACCTGGCGTCCGTGGTACGCGAGGTTGCGCTGCACGCCGCGCTTGCCGGTGCACAGCGTCATGATCGAGCCCACGTATTCCTGCGGCGTGAAGATCGTAACGGTGACGATAGGCTCGCGGATCTCCTCGATCTTCGACGGCTCGGGCATCTTCGACGGGTTCTCCACGCGCAGCACCTGTGCGTCGCGCAGCATCACCTCGTACACGACGGTGGGCGCCGTCGTGACGAGTTCCATGTCGAACTCGCGCTCGAGTCGCTCCTGCACGATGTCCATGTGCAGCAGCCCGAGGAACCCGCAGCGAAAGCCGAAGCCGAGCGCCTGCGACACCTCGGGCTCGAACTGCAGCGACGCGTCGTTCAACTGCAGCTTCTCGAGCGCCTCGCGCATTGCCTCGAACTGGTTCGCCTCCACCGGATACAGCCCCGCGAACACCGAAGGCTTGATCTCGCGGAAGCCCGGCAGCGGCTTCGACGCCGGCTGCGCGGCGAGCGTGATCGTGTCGCCGACCTTCGCCGCCTTCAGCTCCTTGATCCCGGTGATCACGTAGCCGACGGCGCCCGTTTCGAGCAAATCGCGCGGGCTCGCCTTCGGCGTGAAGACGCCGAGCTGCTCGCAGTTGTGCACGGCGCCCGTGGCCATCAATCGGATCCGCTCGCGTGCGCGCAGGACGCCGTTGAACACGCGCACCAGCATCACGACGCCGACGTAGTTGTCGAACCACGAATCGATGATCAGCGCCTGCAGCGGCGCGTCGGGGCTGCCCCGCGGCGGCGGCACGCGCGCGACGATCGCCTCGAGGATCTCGTCGATCCCCTCGCCCGTCTTCGCGCTGGCGCGGATCGCATCGCTGGCGTCGATGCCGATGACGTCCTCGATCTCGACGGCCGCCGCGTCGGGATCGGCCTGCGGCAGGTCGATCTTGTTGAGCACCGGGACGACCTCGACGCCCAGGTCGATGGCCGTGTAGCAGTTGGCCACGGTCTGCGCCTCGACGCCCTGCGAAGCGTCGACGACGAGCAGCGCTCCCTCGCAGGCCGACAGCGATCGGCTCACCTCGTAGGAGAAGTCGACGTGCCCCGGCGTGTCGATCAGGTTCAGCGCATACGTCTTTCCATCGCGCGCCTGGTATTGCAGTGCCGCGGTCTGCGCCTTGATCGTGATGCCGCGCTCGCGCTCCAGCGCCATCGAGTCGAGCACCTGCTCTTCCATCTCGCGATCGCTCAGGCCGCCGCAACGCTGGATCAGGCGGTCGGCAAGCGTCGATTTGCCGTGATCGATGTGCGCGATGATGGAAAAGTTGCGGATGTGCTGCATCGAAGCCGTAAAGACCGGATCGCCCGCCGCCGCGCCTGCGGCAGTCGACGACGGTGCCCGAAACGAAGAGAGGCGCTGCGCGTCCCGCGCCGACGCACCTCGGGTACGCCCACGCAGGCTAAACAGTCGATTTTATCAGCGCCGCATGCGCCGAGCGCCCCGCCCGACCGCCACCCCCCGCCGCAGACCCTAAAAAAACAAGCGACGGAGTTCGACGGGTCCGCCCGCCGCACCCCTGCGGCGGCAGTCGGCGCGGCCGTCCCGCCTGGCGCACGGCGGTCGCGCGGGCTGCCCCGGCGGGCGCTCGACGAGCGGCGCGCTACCGAAAGGAAACCTGCGGGACCCGTCGCCTGGGGTGCGAAGCGCCCCTCGGCAGCGGGTGCAGGTTTCCGAGGTAGGCGCCGGTAGCCTCCGCGAAGCGGAGGCCGAAGCCGTGCGCCCGCCGGGGCAGCCCGCGCGACCGCCGTGCGCCAGGCGGGACGGCCGCGCCGACTGCCGCCGCAGGGGTGGCGGGCGGACCCGTCGAACTCCGTCAGCGCGCCTCGGGCCGTAGCGGCACGAACTGCGCCGAATCCCCCCTTCGCACCAACAACACCGCCGCCTTCGCCGGATCGAGCTTCGCGACGATCTCGCCGAAGCGCCGCGCGTTCGGAATCTCCTCGTTGTTGATCGACAGCAGGATGTCGCCCGGGCGGATTCCCGCCCGTGCCGCGGCACCCTCCGCCGCATCGACGACGACGCCGCCGCGCACGCGCAGCCGCTGCCTTTGCTGTTCGGGCAGGTCGGAGACCGCCAGCCCCAGCGAATTCACCGCCGGCGGCTGGTCTGCGCGCCGGGGCTCCGAGGAACGCGAACGGGCAGAGCGCTCCGGCTCGAGTTCGGCCACGGTGATTCGGAACTGCTTCGTCTCGCCGCGGCGCCACACCTCGATCGGCACCGTCGACCCGGGACGCGTGGACCCGACCAGTCGCGGCAGGTCGCTCGAGCGATCGATCGGCTTGCCGTCGAACTTCAGGATGATGTCGCCGACCTCGAGCCCTGCGCTCTCCGCCGGCCCGCCCTGCTCGATGCTGCGCACCAGCGCTCCGGACGGACGATCGAGTCCGAGAGGTCCGGCGACGTCTCGCGTGACTTCCGAGATCCCGACTCCGATGCGCCCGCGAACGACTCGTCCGGAGGTACGCAACTGTTCGACCACCCGCATCACCTCGTCGATGGGAATCGCGAACGAGATTCCCATGAACCCGCCGGTGCGGCTGTAGATCTGCGAGTTGATTCCGACGACCTCGCCGGCCAGGTTGATCAGCGGACCGCCGGAGTTGCCCGGGTTGACTGCCACATCGGTCTGGATGAACGGCAGGTAGTCGCCGGTATCGCGGCTCTTCGCCGAGACGATGCCCGCGGTGACGGTGTTGTCGAGGCCGAACGGCGAGCCGATCGCCAGCACCCATTCGCCGACGCGCAGGCGCTCCGAATCGCCGATCGTCATGAACGGGAGATTCGTCGCTTCGACCTTCACCAGCGCGACGTCGGTTCGTCGATCCGAGCCGATCAGCTTGCCGCGCAGCTCGCGCTTGTCGGTGAGCGTCACGTAGATGTCGTCGGCGCCCTCGACCACGTGGTGGTTGGTGAGGACATAGCCATCGGAGGAGATGATGAAGCCCGAGCCGATGCCGCGCGGCACCTCTTCGCCGGCCCCGGGGCCGTTGCGTCCCGGAGCGCGCGGACCCTGGCGCGGCGGAAAGAACCGGCGGAAGAAATCGTAGAACGGATCGTTTTCGTCCAGCCCGTCGGGAAACGGAAACTGCGGCAGCTGGGCGCGGTCTCCGTTGGCGCGTTCGGTCGTGCGGATGTTCACGACCGCGGGTCCGACCTTCTCGACCAGGTCGGCGAAGTCGGGCAGGCGCCCCCGACTCGCCGGTTGAGCGAGCGACGGCGGCGCCCATCCGGCGAAGGCGGCGGCGGCAACGGCCAGCATGCATGCGGCAAGCAGGTTTCTCATACGGTCTGTACCTCGGCCCGATACTTCAGCAAAGCACAAGCGGCGCGCGGCGTGCGCTTTCGCGCGCGGCGCCGGGGGTCATTGTGGCCCGGTCGTGGACGCCGGTGGCGTGTCGGCTCGCGTGGCGCCGCGTCCGTACCATAGCAGCCACGCGCGCAGGCGCCGCCAGTCGTCGGGGTCGGCAGCAATGCCGCCCGCGCCGAACCGGCTGAACATCACGTCGATCGTCGCCGACTCGCCGGCCACGCGCAGCCGCAACCAGGCCAGCGGCCCGAACACGTTCCAGCGCTCGATTCGCACCGCTCGCTGCCCGCGCTCGCCGCCGCGCGCGTCGCTCCAGCTCGCGCGTCCCTGTTCATCGATGGCGAGACTTCCGTCGGCCGGCCCTCGGGTCTTCGAGAAACGGCGCCGCCCCGCGGCGATCGCGAAGCAGGCGAGCGATGCGAGCACGATCGCGCCCCGCTGCTCCGGTTCGGCGAAGGCCGTCGCGAAAATCGACCCAAAGAGCGCGAAGAACGCGAGCGCAACGTGCAGGCGCTGCGCAAGCGCGCGCGGCGCGGAATCGATGCGCAGCGCAAAAGACACCGTCGCGCTTCCGCAGGACGTCAGACCTTGCGCAGCACGAGCGTGCCGTTCGTTCCGCCGAAGCCGAACGAGTTCTTCATCGCGACGTCGATGCGCATCGGCCGGGCGCCCTCGGCGCAATAGTCGAGGTCGCACTCCGGATCGGGATTCTCCAGATTGATCGTCGGCGGCGAGACCTGGTGATGGATCGCCAGCGCCGTGAAGACGGTCTCGATACCGCCGGCGCCGCCGAGCAGGTGGCCGGTCATCGACTTGGTGGAGTTGACGACGACCCTGCGGGCGGCGTCTTCACCGAGCGCCGCCTTGATCGCGTCGGTCTCGTTGCGATCGCCGAGCGGCGTGGAAGTTCCGTGCGCATTCAGGTACTGGACGCCGTCGGCGTCCACGCGCGCATCGCGCAACGCGGCGAGCATGCAGCGGCGCGCGCCGTCCATGTCCGGAGCGGTGATGTGATGCGCATCGGCGCTCATGCCGAAGCCGGCGAGCTCGGCATAGATGCGCGCGCCGCGCGCGCGCGCCTGCTCGAGTTCCTCGAGCATCACGACGCCGGCGCCTTCTCCGAGCACGAAACCGTCGCGCTCGCGATCCCAGGGACGGCTTGCCGCCTCGGGCTCGGCATTGCGCGTCGAAAGCGCGCGCGCGGCGCAAAAACCGCCCAGGCCGAGCGGCGACAGCGTGCCCTCGGCGCCGCCGGCCAGCACGGCATCCGCATCGCCGTACGCGATCATCCGCGCAGCGTCGCCGATGCAGTGCAGGCCCGTGGTGCAGGCGCTGACGATCGCGTAGTTCGGGCCCTTCAATCCGGCGAGGATCGACATCTCCCCGGAGATGATGTTGATGATCGAGCCGGGGACGAAGAACGGAGAGATGCGCCGAACGCCGCGCGCCTTCAGCTCGTCGCGCATCTGCTCGATGAGCGGCAGGCCTCCGATGCCCGAGCCGATGATCACGCCGATTCGCTCGGCGTTCTCGTCGGTGACCTGCAGGCCGCTGTCGCGCAGCGCCTGCATGCCGGCGGCGATGCCGTAGTGCACGAAATGGTCGAAGTGCCTCGCTTCCTTCGCCGGCATGTACTGCGTGACGTCGAAATCGCGCACCTCGCCGGCGATCTGCGTCGGGTACGACGAGACGTCGAAGCGGGTGATCCGCCGGATGCCGGAGCGCCCGGCGAGCAGATTGCTCCACGCGGTGGACACGTCGTTGCCGACCGGGCTGACGACGCCCAGTCCGGTGATCGCCACTCGTCGCCGACTCAACGGATGCTCCTGCTGGTCCAGTGAAACGGTGCCGGGCGGCGCCCTGCGCCGCGGCTCGCGCCTGCCCGACGACCTGCGCTCAGGCCTTCGAGTTGGCCTTCACGTAGTCGATCGCCTGCTGCACCGTCGTGATCTTCTCGGCTTCCTCGTCCGGGATCTCGGTCTCGAACTCGTCCTCGAGCGCCATCACGAGCTCGACCGTGTCGAGCGAGTCGGCGCCCAGATCGTCGACGAACGAGGATTCGTTCTTGATGTCCGCTTCGTTGACGCCGAGTTGCTCGGCGACGATCTTCTTGACGCGTTGTTCGATGTTTTCCATTCGGAGTTCCCTCTCGCTCTCAGGTTGCCGTGCCCTTCGTTCGAACGGGAAACGGGCGCGGCGGATTGTATAGCACTTCGCTGCCTGCATCGGCGCGCAACTCGGCCGCATGGCCGAGGCGCGGATCGATGCGGCGCGTTACTCCATGTACATGCCGCCGTTCACGTGCAGCGTGACGCCGGTGATGTACCCCGCCTGGGCGGACGCGAGAAACGCGACCGCCGCGGCGATGTCGTCGGGCTGCCCGAAGCGCCCGGCAGGAATCTGCTGCACGAGCGCCGCGGTCTGCGCTTCGCTCAGCGCACGGGTCATGTCGGTGTCGACGAAACCCGGTGCGACGCAGTTGACGGTGATGTTGCGGCTGGCGAACTCGCGCGCCAGCGCGCGGCCCAGGCCGGCGACGCCCGCTTTCGCGGCGGCATAGTTCGCCTGGCCCGCATTGCCGCTCGATCCGACCACCGAGCCGATGTTCACGATGCGCCCGTAGCGCGCCTTCGTCATCGGCCGCAGCACCAGGCGCGTGAGGCGAAAGACCGCATCGAGATTCGTCGCGATCACCGCACTCCAGTCGTCATCCTTCATGCGCAGCGCCAGGTTGTCGCGCGTGATGCCGGCGTTGTTCACGAGGATGGCCGGAGCGCGCCCCTCGGCGATCATCGCCTCGACGAGCGACTCGCAGGCTGCGGCATCGGTGACGTCGAGCGCGTGGCCGCGTCCCGACAATCCGGCCTGCTCGAAGGCGTGCGAGATGGCCTGCGCGCCCGCCGCCGTCGTGGCCGTGCCGACGACGCTGGCGCCCTGACGCGCGAGCTCGAGCGCGATCGCCCGGCCGATGCCGCGCGACGCTCCGGTCACCAGCGCAACCTGGTTCGCGAGATTCATGTCCTTTCTCCGGAACGGGCAGCGAGCGCCGCCTGGAGCGACGCGGGATCGTGGACGCACGCGGCCTCGAGGGAACGATCGATGCGCGTGACGAGACCGGTGAGGACCTTGCCCGGGCCGAACTCGATGACGCGCGTGGCGCCCATCGCCTTCAGGCGCTGCACCACCTCGACCCAGCGCACGGGCGCCGACGCCTGCCGCACCAGCGCATCGCGGATGCGCGCCGGATCGGACTCCACCTGCACATCGACGTCGTTGACGACCGGCCAGCGCGGCGCGCGTATCTCGACCTGCGCGAGCGCCTGCGCCAGCCGCTCGCCGGCGGGACGCAGCAGCGCCGAGTGAAACGGCGCCGACACGGGCAGCGGCAGGGCCCGCTTGGCGCCCAGCGCCTTCGCCCTGTCGCAGGCCCGCTCGACCGCGGACCGGTGGCCTGCGATGACGACCTGCGAAGGCGCATTCCAGTTCGCCGGTGCGACGACCTCGCCGGGTGCGTCCTGCACCGCCTGCTCGCAGGCGCGGCGCACGCCTTCGTCGTCCAGCCCGAGGATGGCTGCCATCGAGCCCTCGCCCACCGGCACCGCCTCCTGCATCGCTTTCGCACGCAGGCGCACCAGGCGCACCGCGTCGTCGAAGCCGATCGCGTCGGCCACCGCCAGCGCGGTGTATTCGCCCAGGCTGTGACCGGCGAGCGCCACGGGTGCCTCGCCGCCGGCATCGCGCCACGCGCTCCAGCAGAGGTAGCCGGCGACCAGCATCGCCGGCTGCGTGTTCACCGTGAGCGAGAGCGCCTCGGCCGGCCCTTCGGCAATGAGCGTGGAGAGCTTTTCGCCGAGGGCATCGTCGGCGCGTTCGAGCAGCGAACGCGCCTCGCGCGAGTCGGCGAAACCCGACAGCATTCCGACCGACTGCGACCCCTGACCGGGAAATACGTATGCGACCGTCATCGGAGAATTTCCGTATGGATGCCGGCTCAGAACCGAACGAGCACCGCGCCCCAGGTGAATCCGCCGCCCACGCCTTCCATCAGGACGTTCTGTCCGGCGCGAATGCGCCCGTCGCGAACCGCCTGGTCGAGCGCGAGCGGAATCGACGCGGCCGAGGTGTTCGCGTGCTCGTCGACGGTGACGACGACCCGGGACATCGGGATGTGCAGGCGGCGGGCGGTAGCGTTCAGGATGCGCACGTTCGCCTGGTGGGGAATCATCCAGTCGACTGCGTCGATCGCCAGGCCGGCGGCATCGAGCGTTTCGCGGGCGACGGAGTCGAGCACGGATACGGCGAGCTTGAACACCGCCTGCCCGTCCATCGTCAGGAACGGATGTCCGGTGACCTCGCCATGGCAGACGTTGCCGGCGGTTCGCAGGATCGATTCATGACGCCCGTCGGCGTGCAGCTTCGCCGCCAGCAAGCCGGGTTCGTCCGATCCGGCGAGCACGACCGCGCCCGCACCGTCGCCGAAAAGTACGCAGGTGCCCCGGTCGTTCCAGTCGAGGATGCGCGAGAAGACCTCGGCACCGACGACGAGCGCCCGGTGCGCCAGGCCCGTGCGGATCATCGAGTCGGCCACCGCGAAGGCATAGACGAAGCCGGTGCAGACGGCCTGCACGTCGAACGCAGCGCCGCCGGGCGTGCCGAGCTCCTTCTGCACGAGACACGCCGTGCTCGGAAAGACGAAATCCGGCGTGGAGGTGGCGACGATGATCAGGTCGATGTCGCCCGGCGCGAGTCCGGCTGCGGCCAGCGCGCGGCGAGCCGCCTCGGTGGCGAGGTGGCTCGACGTCACGCCTTGGTCGGCAAGGTGCCGCTGGCGGATTCCCGTTCGCTCGACGATCCATTCGTCGGAGGTTTCGACGCCGCGGGCGGCGAGGTCGGCGACCAGTTGCGCGTTGGTGACGATGCGCGTCGGCAGGATGCTTCCGGTGCCGACGATGCGCGAATAACGGTACGTCATGGGGCGGTAGGTTGATTCACGGGCGCCGGCGCCGCTTTCGGCAGCCGCTGGGCGATCCCGTCGAGCAGTCCGTTGCGCACGGCATCGTAGGCCCGGCGCAGCGCGAACTCGAAAGCGTAGGCGTCGGCCGAACCGTGGCTCTTGATGACCACTCCGCGCAGGCCGACGAGCGCCGCGCCGTTGTAGCGGCGCGGATCGAGGCGCGCGCGAAAACGCCGAAGCACCGGGGACGACAGCAGCGCCATCAGGCGCGTGAACACGTGCCGTCGATACTCCTCGCGGATGTAGCCGGTGAGCATGCGCGCGAGGCCTTCGGAGGTTTTCAGCGCCACGTTGCCGACGAAGCCGTCGCACACGACGACGTCGGTGGTGCCTTCGTAGATGTCGTTGCCTTCCACGTTCCCGTAGAAGTTCAACGAACTGGCGCGCAGCAATTCCGCAGCCACCTTCACGGTGTCGTTGCCCTTGATCGTCTCCTCGCCGATGTTCAGCAATCCCACGCTCGGCTGCTCGCGTCCGTCGAGGGCGGCGACGAGCGCCGACCCCATGATCGCGAATTGCAGCAGGTGCTCCGGCTCGCAGTCGACGTTCGCGCCGAGGTCGAGCATCGTCGTCGTGCCGCCGCGCTGGTTCGGCATCTGCGACGCGATCGCGGGGCGGTCGATGCCCTGGAGCATCTTGAGCACGAAGCGCGAGATCGCCATCAGCGCACCGGTGTTGCCGGCGCTCACGCAGGCGTCTGCTTCGCCGTTCTTGACGAGATCGAGCGCCACTCGCATCGACGAGTCGCGCTTGCTGCGCAATGCCGTCGCCGGCGGGTCGTCCATCTCGACGACCTCGCTCGCGTTGCGCAGTTCCATGCGATCGCCCGGCGCTCGATCGCGCTGGCGCGCCCGCGCCGCGGCGAGCGCGGCCTCCAGCACGTCGGAACGCCCGACGAGCAGCAGCCGCGCATCGGGCGTCGACGCGAGGAAACGCAGTGCGGCCGGCACGGTGACCGACGGGCCGTGGTCACCGCCCATGCAGTCGATGGCGATGCGTACTGTCACGGTGCCTGTTCAGGCGTGGCGTGGCGTCGCGGCAAAGGCCACCGCAAACCTCAGAAGGCGCGACGGAACCGCAGCGGGTTCACGCGCAACGGCTCATTCGTCGGACTTGGTGCGAAGCACCTTGCGGCCCCGATAGAAGCCGGTGGGGCTCA
This sequence comes from Pseudomonadota bacterium, assembly GCA_023389055.1. Lineage (GTDB taxonomy): Bacteria > Pseudomonadota > Gammaproteobacteria > Burkholderiales > Burkholderiaceae_E > Zeimonas. The sequence goes on from JAEWFA010000052.1 coordinate 68,460, forward strand.
CGTGGTGCCGGCGATGCACTTCCCCGGTGGTGGGTTCGACGGCGAGCGGCGGATTCTGGAGAAAGTCGTGCGAGCGGTGCATCCCGCGTCGCGCAGGCGACTTCTTGTTCTGCTGGACAGCCATGGTGGAGCCTCGGAGGACAATCGACGATTATACCTGCTCAACGCGGCGGTTCGTCTTCGCCGGGAGGCCGGTTGCCCCGTAACCGCTGCAGCGCGGCAAACGGCTTCTCCAACTCCTCGGCCGAGGGCCCGGAGTGGTCGGGCGCGATCCCCGCTTCGCAATGGTCGTGGCGCGGCATCGGCGGCAGCGCCAGAATCGCCTCGTCCTCGATCAGCGCGTCGAGATCGAAGCGCGATCCGCCGGCGAGGACGTCGTACTCGTCGTCCTCGGGGTCGAGCCGCTCGGCCTCGGCCTCGCTGGCCACCAGCCGGAAGCGGCGCCTATCGCCGATCCCGATCTCGACCGGCTCGAGGCAGCGCACGCATGCCGGCCTCAGCGCGGCGGAGAACGACAACTCGAGGAAATCGTCGTGCCCCCCTTCGGGTCGCGCATGACGTGCGCCACGGACGTTCCAGTGGACGACGCCTTCGGAACTCGCCAGCAGCGACGCGAGCCGCGGCAGCCGGTCCACGGGGATTTCGCCCTGCAGCGTTTCGGCGCTTCGCGCCAGCTGTGCGGTATCGACCGTGTTCTTCATCAGCGTCCCTCATCGGCGTCTTTATCATAGCGACTGCCCTGCCTGCCGCCTTGCCGCGGCCCTGCGCGTGACCGCTTCGACCGCCCCGCTGATCCTCGCTTCGACGTCGCCCTATCGACGCGAGCTGCTCGCGCGACTGACTTCGCGCTTCGACGTGCGCTCGCCCGGCGTGGACGAGACGCCGCGCGCGGCAGAGGCCCCCGCCGAGACCTCCCGGCGACTCGCGCTCGAAAAGGCGCTCGCCGTCGCCGCGCAGCATCCGCATGCGCTCGTCATCGGCTCCGACCAGACGGCGACGATCGACGGAATGCACGCCATCGGCAAGCCCGGCGACCATGAAGCGGCACGCAGGCAGCTGCGCGCGGCCTCCGGTCGAACAATGCACTTCTACACGGCGCTGGCCGCCGTGCGCCAGGCCGACGGCTTCCGGGCATCGGCCCTCGTCGAGACCCGCGTGCGGTTCCGGTCGCTCGACGACGACGAGATCGAGCGCTACCTGCAGCGCGAGCAGCCATACGACGTCGCGGGTTCGGCCAAGTCGGAGGGACTGGGAATCGTGCTGCTCGAGGCGATCGAAGGCGACGACCCCACGGCGCTGATCGGCCTGCCGCTGATCCCGCTCGCGCGGATCCTGCGGGACGCAGGGCTGTCGCCGCTCGCCGATCCCGACGCGCGATGACCGGCGCCCTCTGGCTGATCCCCACGCCGCTGGGCGAGCCCGGACAGGCGCGCGACGTACTGCCGCCGGCCACTCTCGCCTGCATCGAGCGGCTGGACTATTTCATCGTGGAGAACGCGCGCAGCGCGCGCGCGGTGTTGAAGGCCGCCGGCACTGCCCGGACACTGCAATCGCTCGAGCTCGTCGAGCTCGACGAGCACACGCCGCGCGAGCGCATCCCGGAGCTGCTCGCGCCGATCGTCGCCGGTCGCGACGCCGGGCTGCTCTCCGAAGCGGGGGCGCCGGCGGTGGCCGACCCGGGAGCCGCGCTGGTCGAGGCGGCGCACGTCGCCGGTGTGTCGGTGCACCCGCTGGTCGGGCCGAGTGCGATGCTGCTCGCGCTGATGGCCTCGGGCATGAACGGCCAGCGCTTCTCGTTCGCCGGCTACGTGCCGGCACAGGCCGAAGCTCGCGTGCGCCGGCTGCGCGAACTCGAACAGCGTTCGCTGCGCGAGGACGAGACGGTGCTGATCATCGAGACGCCGTATCGCAACCGCGCGCTGCTCGAGTCCGCTTTGCTCGTCCTTGCCCCCGGAACGCGGCTGATGCTCGCCAGCGAGTTGACGACGCCGGCCGAGCGCATCGTCGTCGACACGATCGCCGGCTGGCGACGAGCGAGCCGCGAGGCGCCGAAGGCGCCGGCCGTCTTCGGACTGCAGGCGCGCGCCGCGTCGCCGCGGCGCTGACCGGCTGCCGCGCGATCAGCGCAGCAACGAAGCGGCGCCGCTGGCGCCGAGCGTTCGCCCGATCGCCTCGCCGGCGCTCGTCCCCAGGCGGCGGGTGAGGCGATCGAGCACGTTGCGCCGCGGAGAGTAGTCGACCACGCGCTCGGCGTTCACCACGTCGCGCGCTACCGACTCGAGCGAGCCCATGGCGTCGGCCAGGCCGAGCTCGATGCTGCGCTCGCCGGTCCAGACCAGTCCGCTGAACAACTCCGGCGTTTCCTTCAGTCGATCGCCGCGGCCCTTGCGCACGACGTCGATGAACTGGTGGTGGATTTCCCCGAGCATGCGCTGCGCGTGCTCGCGCTGCTCCGGCGGCAGCGGCGAGAACGGGTCGAGGAAGCCCTTGTTCTCGCCCGCCGTGAGCAGACGACGCTCGATGCCGAGCTTGTCCATCGCGCCGGTGAAGCCGAAACCTTCGATCAGTACGCCGATCGAACCGACCAGGCTCGCCTTGTCGACGTAGATGCGATCGGCTGCAGCCGCGACGTAATACCCGCCCGAAGCGCAGATGTCCTCGACGACCGCGTACAGCGGCGTGCCCGAATGCTCGGCGCGCAGGCGACGGATCTCGTCGTGGATGATGCCGGCCTGCACGGGGCTGCCGCCCGGACTGTTCACCCGCAGCACCACCGCCGCGGTGTTCCTGTCCTCGAAGGCGGCCTTCAGCGCTTCGATCAAGTCGTCGGCCGAAGCGTCGCCCTCCGCGGAGATGACGCCGCGCAACTCGACGAGCGCGGTGTGCTTGCCGGTGGGCAGGCGCGCGTCGCGCGCGAACCAGCCGCTCGCCAGGACCAGTGCGAGCACGATCCACCCGAAAGTGAGCAATCGGAAGAAGATCGACCAGCGTCGCGCCCGCCGCTGCTCGCGCAGCGTGGCGAACAGCAGGCGCTCGAGCGTGTCGCGCTGCCAGGCGGGATCGGAGACGGCTTGCGCGCCCTCGCGCGGCGCGCCGGGATCGGTCATGGGAGGTTTCCGGGAAGTCGGTTCGGAGACGGCGCGCAACCCCGCGCCACGCGCACCCTGCCTTCGCGCTCCTCGCAGGCTAGCGGCTCGAGTGCGTCGCCCGTGCACGGACCCGCCACGCAGGTACCGGTATCGGCCTCGAACAGCGCACCGTGCATCGAGCAGACCAAGTATAGGCCGGCGTCGTCGAAGAATCGTCCGGGCAGCCAGTCGAGCTCGGCAAAGCGATGCGGGCAGCAGTTGACGAAGGCGCGCACCACGCCGCGCTGCCGGATGGCGAACGCCGCCCGCGTCGCACCGCTTGCATCCGTCCAGACGAAGCGTACGCCGTCGCCGCCGTCGATCAACGCGTCGGAGGCGCACACGTCGAGCAACCCGGCTTCGGCTGCTACGGCCGGAGCGGCCGTCGGCAGGGTTCGGGCGCGTGCGCTCAAGGCACGCGCGCCAACAGCGTCTCGCGCAGTTCGGCGATCGAGTCGACCATCGCCAGCGCCGGCTCCGCCTCGAGTTCGCCGCGCGGATGCGCACCGTAGGTGACGGCGATCGCCGCGGCGCCCGCCGCCCGCGCCATTCCGAGGTCGTGCGTGGTGTCCCCGACCATCACCGCCTGCACCGGATCGACGCCGAGCTCCTCGCAGATGTCGGAGAGCATCCACGGATCGGGCTTCGGCGCCCCCTCGTCGGCGCAGCGCGTGGTGAGGAAGTGCCGCGCCCAGCCGGTTTGCTCCAGCGCGCGATCGAGGCCGGCGCGCGACTTGCCGGTGGCGACGGCGAGCCAGGCGCCGACGTCGACGAGTTCGTCGAGCAGTTGCGGGATGCCCTCGAAGGGCTCGAGACGTCCGTCGAGCGCGAAGTAGTGTTGCCGGTAGCGCACCACGAACTCCGGCAACTGCTCGCGCTCGATCGACGGCACGGCGGTCCGGATCGCCTCGAACAGCCCCAGGCCGATGACGTGCGATGCACGCTCGCGCGACGGAACCGGCAGGCCGAGGTCGGCAGCGGAGGCGCGCAATGCATGCACGATCGCCGCGGTCGAGTCGATCAGCGTGCCGTCCCAGTCGAAGACGACGAGGCGAAATCGGCGCGACTCCGTCACGATGGCTTCTCGTCGGACACGCCGGCGCTGTCGCCCAGCAGCCCAGCGAAGGCCGACGGCATCGGTGCCTCGATGCGCATCCGCTCGCCGCTGCGGGGATGACGAAACGAAATCGAGTGCGCGTGCAGGTACATGCGCCGATGACCGGCGCGCGCCATTCGACGGTTCAGGTCGAAGTCGCCGTACTTGTCGTCTCCGGCAATCGGACAGCCGGCGTGCGCCAGGTGCACGCGGATCTGGTGCGTGCGGCCCGTCTCGAGCCGAGCCTCGACGAGCGAGAGTTCGCCCAGCCCCGCGGCTTCCGAATGGGCAATGCCCGTCACGTGCGTGAGCGACTCCAGCCCCGCGCGATCGACCACGACGCGTCGATCGCCGTCGGGCGCATCCCGGCGCAGCAGCGGGAACGCCAGCGTGCGCGTTCGCCGCGGCCAGCGTCCGACGACGATCGCCCGGTAACGCTTGTCGGTACCGCGCTCGCGCAATTGGGCGTGCAGGTTCACCAGCGCCGCGCGGCGCTTGGCCACCAGCAGTACCCCCGAGGTCTCGCGGTCGAGCCGGTGGACGAGTTCGAGGAACCGAGCCTGGGGCCGCGCCGCGCGCAATTGCTCGATGACGCCGCTCGAGACGCCACTGCCGCCGTGCACGGCCACCGAAGCAGGCTTGTCGATGGCGATGAGGTCGTCGTCTTCGAACAGCACCGGCAACCGGCGCGCCAGGTTCGCGCGCTCGCGCTGCACCGGATCGACGCTGCCGTTCGCGCCGGCTCTCGTTGACGGCCCCGACGTGCGCAACGCACTTGCGGCATCGCCGAAGATCGGCGGAACACGGATGCGGTCGCCCGGTTGCAGGCGATAGTCGATCCGGGCGCGCGAGCCGTTCACCCGCAACTGTCCGCTGCGGATCCAGCGATAGAGATGGCTCTTCGGAATGTCGGCGAAGCGTCGCGCCAGGAAAGCGTCCAGCCGCTGTCCGGCATCGTCGTCGTCGACATCGATCGCTCGCGAAGCGACCGGCGGCGACCCGGCCCGGGCCGTCGACGAATCGCGCGCCTCGCCGGTGCTGCCCGGCCCGCTGCCTGCACGCGATCGTTCCATGTTGCGATATACTTCCGGCGTCGTGTGCGATTCCGGCCAGTGGAAACGGCCACCCCGCACGTCGGCCGTCCCGGACTCCGGGAGCGCCCCGGGCGCATGCGCCGAAGCGAAAAAGCCGCGCTGCCTTGGTGGTGTCGAGAGTCCGAATTGTACCCGGGCCGCCGGCGTCGAGGCTGCAGCGCAACCGATCGCCGCACGACTGGAATCTTTCAACCGCGGCCTGTCCCCGCCTCGAGGCGAGCAGGCGCGGATCGATGCGGATTATTCTCGAGAAGAATCAGACAGGACGAACGCCGTCCCGCGCGATCGTCCCCGGCCACGCCGATTTCCGATCCCCGATGCCTTCGAACGCCTTTACCGAGCCAGACGCGTCAAGACCGCCGCCGGCGCGCGTGCGTGCACCGATCGTACGGGTCGCATCGAGCCGCCGATAACACCGACCTCACTGCCGGCGCGCCGCATCCGGCGCGCCATCGGTCGGTCGGGATTCCTTCTCCAGCATTCCGTTCGCATCGACCCGCTGGCCGTCGCGCGCAGCCACGCCGCAGCGCCGTACACGGAGTCATTTGCATGAAGCGAATGCTGTTCAATGCCACGCACGCCGAAGAGCTGCGCGTGGCGATCGTCGACGGGCAGAAGCTCATCGACATCGACATCGAATCGGCCGGCCGCGAATCGCGCAAGAGCAACATCTACAAGGGCGTCGTCACGCGCGTCGAGCCGAGCCTCGAAGCGTGCTTCGTCAACTACGGCGAGGAGCGCCACGGCTTCCTGCCGTTCAAGGAGATCGCGAAGAGCTTCTTTCGCAACGGCGCCGATTCCAAGTCGCGCATCCAGGACGCGATCGCCGAGGGCCAGGAGCTCATCGTCCAGGTCGAAAAGGAAGAGCGCGGCAACAAGGGCGCGGCGCTCACCACCTTCATCTCGCTGGCGGGTCGTTACCTCGTGCTGATGCCGAACAACCCGCGCGGCGGCGGCGTCTCGCGCCGCATCGAGGGGGAAGACCGGCAGGAACTGCGCGAGGCGATGGACAAGCTCGAATACCCGTCGGGAATGAGCCTGATCGCGCGCACCGCGGGCATCGGCCGCAGCGCCGAGGAACTGCAGTGGGACCTGAACTACCTGTTGCAATTGTGGAAGGCGATCGAAGCCGCCGCCGGCTCCGCGCCGGGGCCCTTCCTCATCTACCAGGAATCGAGCCTCGTCATCCGCGCGATCCGCGACTACTTCACGAGCGACATCGGCGAGATCCTGATCGACACCGACGACATCTACGAGCAGGCGCGCCAGTTCATGGCGCACGTCATGCCCGACAACGTCGACCGCGTGAAGCGATACCGCGACGACACGCCGCTGTTCTCGCGCTTCCAGATCGAGCACCAGATCGAGACGGCGTATTCGCGCGTCGTGCCGCTGCCCTCGGGCGGGTCGGTCGTCATCGACCACAGCGAGGCGCTGGTGGCCATCGACGTCAACTCGGCGCGCGCAACCAAGGGCTCCGACATCGAGGAAACCGCGCTACGCACGAACCTCGAAGCCGCCGACGAGGCCGCGCGCCAGATGCGCCTGCGCGACCTGGGCGGGCTCATCGTCGTCGATTTCATCGACATGGAGAGCGCGAAGAACCAGCGCGAAGTCGAGCAGCGCCTGAAGGACGCGCTGCACTACGATCGCGCCCGCGTGCAGACCGGCAAGATCTCGCGCTTCGGGCTGATGGAGCTGTCGCGCCAGCGGTTGCGCCCGGCGCTGAACGAAGGCACGCACATCACCTGCCCGCGCTGCAACGGCACCGGCGTCATCCGCGACACCGAATCGTCGGCGCTGCACGTGATGCGCGTGATCCAGGAAGAGGCGATGAAGGAGAACACGGCCGCCGTGCACGCGCAGGTGCCGGTCGACGTCGCCACCTACCTGCTCAACGAGAAGCGCAGCGAGCTGAACAAGCTCGAGGCGCGGCTGAAGGTCGAGATCGTCCTGATCCCCAACCAGCATCTCGAGACTCCGCATTACAAGGCCGAGCGGCTGCGCCATGACGACGAGCGCCTGGCGACCTACCGCGCCAGTCACACGCTGGCCGACACGCCGGCGCACGACAATTCGTATCTCGAGAGCAAGTTCGAAGCCGTCAAGCCGCGCCAGGAAGCAGTCGTGCGCGGCATCACCCCCGACCAGCCGCCTCCGCCGCGAGCGCAACGGCCGGCACCCGCCGAGCGTGAGCGTGTCGAGGCGAGCCCGCCGCAGCAACAGCAGGTCGCCCGCACGCGGATCGTCGAGCCGGCAGCGGCGCACGGCGACGGGCTGCTCGGCCGCATCCTCGGTTGGTTGCGCCGCAAGCCGGCGAACGAGGCCAGCGCGCTCGCGGGCGGCGGCGCCGCGGCAGGCGTTCCCGCGCGGGTCGAGCGCGGCGCGGAAACGCGCGCCGAAGGCCGCGGCGAAACGC
>JAEWFA010000054.1 GCA_023389055.1 Pseudomonadota bacterium
GTGCCGCCCTGGCCCGTGCCGCCGGTGCCGCCGTTCGGCGAGAAGGTGCCGCCGCTGGCCGTGCCGCCGCTGCCGCCCGAGCCACCCGCGCCGCCGTTGCCGCCCGAGCCACCGGAGCCGCCGGAGCCGTTGCTCGCGGTCGCTCCGCCATTGGTGGCACTGCCGTTGGTCGCGGGCGCCGCCGCACCCGCTGCGCCGCTGGTGTTCGTCGCCGTCGCGGTACCGCCCGCGCCACCGGTGGACGTCGAGCCGCCGGCTCCGCCGGTGCTCGCCGTGCCGCTGGTGCTGCCGGCGCCGCCCGTGCCGGCGCCGCCCGCGCCACCGGTCGATCCGATGTCGTTGTTGCGGTTTCTCCCGTCGGCCGCGGAGCTCGCATCACCGCCGTTTGCGCCGCCGCCGGTCGCACCGCTGCTGCTGCTCGACCCGCCGCCGCTCGCCGTCGATCCCACCGGCCCGTTCGTCGATGCGTTGGAACGCGCGTTGCCCGCGCGGCCCGAGTTCCCCGCATCGCCGGTGATCGCCGAGCCGTTCGATGCGCTGCCGTTCGACGCGCTGCCGTTCGTCGCACTGCCGCCAGTGGCGCCGACTGCGCCCATGGCCCCCGGACCGCCGGCCGCGCCGTTGCTCGTGCCGGTCCCGGTCGACGTCGAATTGCCCGCGTTGCCGCCGAGCCCGCCCTGCGCGCGTGCGTTCCCGCCGTCGCCGCCGTTGGCACCGTTCGCGTTGCCGGTGTCGCCGCCGCGCCCGCCGTCTCCGGCGCTCGCGCCCCAGTTCGTCGAACTGCCGTTCGACGCCGCGCCGGCGCTCGCGCTGCCGTTCGTCGCGCTGCCGTTGTTGGCGTTGCCGCCGTTGCCGCCGTCGCCGCCCGCGCCGCCCGACCCGCCGTTGCCGATGCCACCGGTTCCGCCGAAGCCGTCACCGGCGCGGCCGCCGTTGGCGTTTCCGCTGTTGGTGGCCATGTTGCCGAGCCCGGAGATCGTGTTGCCGCTGACCGTGGCGCTCAGGTTCGCAGTGGCGACGATGCTCGTGTTCCACGTCTGCGTCGTGTTCGTGCTGGTCGACGTGTTGTAGGAATCCAGCCAGCGCTGCCGCGTGCTCGAGTCGGAGTTGTTCGAGTCGTTCGTGCTGTTGTCGTTCACCAGCGACGCGCTCGAATTTTCATTGGCCTGAGGCGCTCCGTCTCCGCCCTGCGTCGACGTTGCAGTGGCCGTCTGCGTGTTGCTTCCGTTCGGATCGGCCGAGTTGTTGGTCGGGTTCGCAAAAACCGAACCGCTGGCAAATGCCAGTGCCATGGCACTGGCGAGAAGCGTCATTCTCATTCGAGCTCTCCTGATGTCTGTTGTGACGCGGCACCCGGTGAGGAACGCATGTACGTCCTCCCCCCATACGGCGGACGCAAGGACTGTGCCGACGCGGGCGGCGATGCAAACCCTTGATTTGCGAGGCGGACGCATACGCGACGCGCCGCCGGGACTGTTTCAGAGGTGAAACATGGGTCTTGCGTGATACAGCGTCGACAGCTCTGCCGCGACCTTCGGGCGCCGGCTTCGCCCCCGTATACTCGGCGGGCGACGCCGGGTACTTCCGTGCGTCGTTCCCGTTTTCGGAGACTTCATGATCGAACTGCATTACGGGCCGGGCGCCTGCTCTTTCGTTCCGCACGCCGGGCTCGAGGTCATCAAGGCGGCCACCGGCCACGACTTCGTCGCGCACATGGTCAAGCTGCACAAGGGCGAGCAGCGCACGCCGGAGTACCTGGCGTTGAATCCGAACGGCCAGGTGCCGACGCTGATCGTCGACGGCGAGCCGCTGACGCAGATCGTCGCGATCGGCGACTACCTCGACCGCCGCTTTCCGCAGGCGGGGTTGCTGCCCAGCGAAACGTGGGCGCGTGCGAAGGCGATGTCGCGCTTCGCCTGGATGAACAACACGGTCCACCCCACGTTCACGCACGTGTTCATGCCGGAGCGGTTCACCGACGACGAGTCGGCGCAGGCGGCGATCAAGGCGTACGCGATCGGGCAGTACCGCAAGTACCTCGAGCGGATCCAGCAATGGACCGTCGAGATGGGCGACGGCTTCCTGCTCGGCGAGCGGCTGTCGTTCCTCGACATCTACTCGCTCACCCTGCTGCGCTGGGGCGGCTTTGCCGGCATCGACCCCGAGTCGCTGCCCCGGCTCTGGGCGCACGTGCAGCGCGTGGCGCAGCAGCCGCCGGTGGCGGCAGCGATCGAGCGCGAGCGGCTGAAGCTGAACGTCTACCGGGGCTGACCCGGCCGGTTCACTCGTTCCCGGCGTGTAGCGTCCGACGCTCGCCGAGGAAGTTCGCGAGCTTCTGCTCGGTGTAAGTGCCGGCGCGCGCGGCCAGATCCTGCGGCGAGCCGGTTGCGACGACGCGACCGCCCCCCGCCCCACCTTCGGGACCGAGGTCGACGATCCAGTCGGCCTCGGCCCAGACGTCGACGTCGTGCTCGACGACGACGAGCGTGTTTCCCGCGTCGACGAGGCGATGCAACACGCGGATCAGTTTCTCGACGTCGGCCATGTGCAGTCCGACGGTCGGTTCGTCGAGCACGTACAGCGTGTTGCTCGGCGCAGCCGGCTTCGCGCCCCGTGCGATCGCGCGTGCGCGCGATGCGATGACGCGCGGATCGTCGTCGTCGATGCGACGCACCTTCGCCAGTTCGGTCACGAGCTTGATCCGCTGCGCCTCGCCGCCCGACAGCGTCGGGCTCGGCTGGCCGAGCGTCAGGTAGCCGAGGCCCACGTCCTGCAGCAGGCGCAGCGGGTGCGCGATCGACGGATGCGCGGCGAAGAACTCGAGCGCCTCGTCGACGTTCATCGCGAGCACGTCGCCGATCGAGCGATCGCGCAGCGCGACCTCGAGCGTCTCGGCGTTGAAGCGCTGGCCACCGCATACGTCGCAAGGCACCTTGACGTCGGGCAGGAAGCTCATCGCGATCGTCTGCATTCCCTGGCCTTCGCACGCCGGGCAGCGACCGCCCGCCGTGTTGAAGCTGAAGCGTCCCGGGCCCCAGCCGCGCAGCCGCGCCTCGGCGGTGTCGGCGAAAAGCCGCCGGATCGCGTCCCAGAAACCGACGTAGGTCGCCGGGCACGAGCGCGGCGTCTTGCCGATCGGCGTCTGGTCGACCTCGAGGACGCGCGTTACACCTTCCGCGTTCTCGATTGCGTCGACGCCGGCGATGCACGGCGCCGCTTCCCGGCGATTGCGCGCCTGTACCAGCAACGCGACGCCGCGCAGCAGCAGGTCGCGCGCCAGCGTCGACTTGCCCGAGCCTGAAACGCCGGTGACGACCGTCATGCGGGCAAGCGGAATGCGCACGTCGACGCCGGCGAGGTTGTGCAGATGGGCGTTGCGCAGCGTCAACCAGTCCAGGCCTGCGGTGTCGGCCGTCGTCGGGCGCTGCGCGCCCAGCGGGTGGGCGAGCGGATGCGCTAGGAAGCGGCCGGTGACGCTCTCGGGTTGGCCGGCGAGCGTCTGGGGCGGGCCGCAGGCGACGATCCGCCCGCCGAGCCGTCCGGCGCCGGGTCCGATGTCGATGACGTGATCGGCGCGCCGGATCGTGTCTTCGTCGTGCTCGACGACGAGCAGCGTGTTGCCCTTGTCGCGCAGCGCCTCGAGCGTGTCGAGCAGCACGTCGTTGTCGCGCGGATGCAGTCCGATCGTCGGCTCGTCGAGCACGTAGCAGACGCCCTGCAGCGTCGAGCCGAGCTGCGCGGCGAGGCGGATGCGCTGCGCCTCGCCGCCCGACAGCGTGGGCGCGCTGCGCTCGAGCGCGAGGTAGCCCAGGCCGACTTCGTCGAGAAAGCGCAGGCGCGAACGAATCTCGGCGATCGCGTCGCGTCCGATCTCGGCTTCGCGTCCGTGGAGGTCGAGCGAGTCGATCCATCGTGCGCAATCGACGACCGGCATCTGCGCGACTGCGGCGATCGACTTGCCGCGCAGCGCCACGGCCAGCGCGTTGCGATTCAGGCGCTGTCCTTCGCATTGCGGACAGCGCAGTTCGGCCTCGACCTGGTCGTCGTTGCGCTCGAGCGCCGCTGCGTCAGACGGCGAAGCGCGCGGCGCGGCGCGCGCCTCGGCAATGCGCTGGTCGGCGAGCGTCTCGGCCTGGTCGCCGACCGACTGGCTCGTCGAGTCGTCCTCGCTGCGGCCGGTGTCGACGATCTTCGGGACATAGGGAAGCCGGATGCCGGTGCCCAGGCACGACGGGCACCAGCCGGCCTTCGAGTTGAACGAGAACAGGCGCGGGTCGGGCTCGGGGAAGCTCGTTCCGCACGACGCGCAGGCGCGCTTCGTGGAGAACAGTCGCGTCTCGATCGTGCCGCAGGCGGCGGCCCACGCGTCGCCGTCGCCGTCGACGCTTGCCGTGTGCAGCGCGTCGAGCGGCGCCGCCACCATCACGAGCCCCTTGCCGTGGCCGAGCGCCTGCTCGAGCGCGTCGCGCAGCGCCGCCTCGCGTGCCGGGTCGACATGCAACGCGGCAACCGGCAGTTCGATGTCGTGCTCGACGTAGCGGTCGATGCGCGGAAAGCGCTCGGTGGGCAGGAACGCGCCGTCGACGCGCAGGTGCGTGAATCCGCGCGCCTTCGCCCATTTGGCGAGATCGGTGTAGAGGCCCTTGCGCTTGACGACGAGCGGCGCGAGCAGGCCGATGTGTCGGCCGCGGTACTCGCGCAGGATGCGCGCGGCGATCGCCTCGCGCGACTGCGGTTCGATGCGCACGCGGCAGTCGGGACAGTACTGCTCGCCGAGCTTCGTGTAGAGCAGTCGCAGGAAGTGATGGATCTCGGTGAGCGTCGCCACCGTGCTCTTGCGCCCGCCGCGGCTGACGCGCTGCTCGATCGCGACGGTGGGCGGGATGCCGTAGACGCCGTCGACGTCGGGTCGCGCCGAAGGCTGCACGAACTGCCGCGCATAGGCGTTCAGCGATTCGAGATAGCGGCGCTGGCCCTCGCCGAATATGACGTCGAAGGCGAGCGTCGATTTCCCCGAGCCCGAGACGCCGGTGATCACCGTGAAGCGATCGCGCGGCACCGTGACGTCGACGTTCTTCAGGTTGTGCTCGCGCGCGTGGTGCACGAAGATCGACGAGCGCGCGCGCTCGCGCAGCACGTTGCGCTTCGGCAGCGCGGCATCGCCGGCGCGCAGCGCGCCGGCCGCGTGCCCGACGGCCTCGTCGCCCTCGTCGGCCCTGTGCGCGACGTCTTCGCGCGCGGCGCCCGCGTTGCCGCGTTCGAGTTGCGCCTCGTATTCGCGCAGCGCCACGCCGGTGTGCGAGCGCGCCTCGCGCATCACGTCCTCCGGCGTGCCCTCTGCGACCAGCTCGCCGCCGCCGTCGCCGCCTTCGGGTCCGAGGTCGACGATCCAGTCGGCCGCGCGGATCAGGTCGAGGTTGTGTTCGATGACGAGCAGCGAGTGGCCGGCGGCGAGCAGCTTGCGCAGCGCCCGCAGCAGTTTCGTGACGTCGTCGAAGTGCAGGCCGGTGGTCGGTTCGTCGAACAGGAAAAGCGTGCCGCGACGCCCGGCCTTCGCGAACGGATGGCCCGGCGTCGTCGGGTCGGTGAGCCCTCGCGCAGCCGCTTCGGCGAGGTGTCCGGCGAGCTTCAGGCGCTGCGCCTCGCCGCCCGACAGCGTCGGCACCGGCTGGCCCAGCCGCAGGTAGTCCAGGCCGACGTCGGCGAGCGGCTGCAGCTTGATGCGCACGTCGCGCAGGTCGGCGAACACCGACAGCGCTTCGCGGACGGTGAGCTCGAGCACGCCGGCGATCGAGCGCGCGGTTCCGTCGTCGCATTCGATCGTGACTTCGAGCACCTCGTCGCGAAAACGGCTGCCGTTGCAGTCGGGGCAGCGCAGGTAGACGTCGGACAGGAACTGCATCTCGACGTGCTCGAAGCCGTTGCCGCTGCAGGTGGGGCAGCGGCCGTCGCCCGCGTTGAAGCTGAAGGTTCCGGCCGTGTAGCCTCGTTCGCGCGAGAGTGGCGCCGCGGCGAATCGCTTGCGGATCGCGTCGAAGGCGCCGACGTAGCTGGCGGGGTTGCTGCGGGCGGTCTTGCCGATCGGTGACTGGTCGACGAAGACGACGTCATCGAGCCAGTCATCGCCGAGCAGGCGGTCGTACGACCCCGGCGTCTCGGTGGGCTGCCCCTTGGCGCGCCGCAGCGCCGGCAGCAACACGTTCTGCATCAGCGTCGACTTGCCGCTTCCCGAGACCCCCGTCAGGCAGACGAGGCGCTCGAGGGGCAGCTCGACGCTGGCGAGCTTCAGGTTGTGCTCGCGCGCGCCCTCGAGCACGAGCCGCCGCGTCGAAGGCGTCACCGGCAGGCGGCGCCCGGCGTCGACGACGCGTCGCCCTGCGAGGTAGTCGCCGGTGAGCGTGTCGGCGCCGGCGAGTGCGCTCGGCGAGCCGTAGAAGACGATCCGTCCGCCGCGCTCGCCGGGCCCGGGTCCGATGTCGAGCACGCGGTCGGCGGCGCGCATCACCAGCGGGTCGTGTTCGACGACCACGAGGGAATTGCCCGCTTCGCGCAACCGCTGCATGACGGCGATGACGCGGCCCATGTCGCGCGGGTGCAGGCCGATCGACGGTTCGTCGAGCACGAACAGCGTGTTCACCAGCGAGGTGCCGAGCGCCGTGGTCAGGTTGATGCGCTGCACTTCGCCGCCCGAGAGCGTGCGCGACTGGCGATCGAGTGTCAGGTAGCCGAGTCCGACCTCGCGCAGGAAGCGAAGTCGGTTGCGGATCTCGTCGAGCAGCAACCCGGTCGCCTCGTCGAGCGGCGCCGGCAGTTGCAGTCGCGCGAAGAACGCGGCGAGCGCGTCGATCGGCAGCAGCATCAGTTCGTGGATCGTTCGCCCGCCGTGGCCATGCGCATCGTCGCCGATGCGCCACAGCAAAGCATCGGGAACGAGCCGCGCGCCGCCGCAGGCGCGGCACGTGTCGTAGGACCGGTATTTCGACAACAGCACCCGGATGTGCATCTTGTACGCCCGCGACTCCAGCCAGTCGAAGAAGTGGCGGATGCCGTACCACTGCGTCTCCCACTTGCCGGCCCAGTCGGGCGCGCCGTCGATCACCCAGCGGCGCTCGTCGTCGTGGAGCGCGCGCCACGGCACGTCCGCGCGCACCCCGGCACGCGCGGCGTACTTCACCAGGTCGCGCTGGCAGTCGGCGAAGCTCTTCGTCTGCCACGGCTTGACCGCGCCTTGCGCGAGCGTTTTTCCCCCGTCGGGGACGACGAGCCCGAGATCGACGCCGATGACGCGGCCGAAGCCGCGGCAGCGCTCGCAGGCGCCGATCGGCGAGTTGAACGAGAACAGGCTGGGCAACGGCTCGGCGTAGGCGATGTCGCAGTCGGCGCAGTGCAGGCCGGTGCTGTAGCGCCAGCGTTCGTGCTCGCTTCCGTCGTCGTCGAGAACGTGCAGCGCCAGGCGTCCGTGGCCGCGGCGGAACGCTGCCTCTATCGAGTCGGCCAGCCGCGACGGCTCGACGCCCGAGACGCGGAAGCGGTCCTGCACGACGTGCAGCACGACGCGCTCGCCTTCGGTCTCGCGCGCGTGCACGCGCGCGTATCCCTGCGCGTCGAGATGCGCGCGGATCTCGGCTTCGCCGAAGTTGGCCGGCACCGGCACGGGAAAGCTCAGGACGATGCGTGGGTCGCCGACGGCAGCCGCTCGTTCGACGAGCGACTGGCGCACGCTCGCCACCGTGTCGCGCCGTACCGGTCGCGCGCAGCCCCGGCAATGCAGCGTCGCCGCGCGCGCGAACAGCAGCTTCAGGTGGTCGTTCAACTCGGTCATCGTGCCGACCGTCGAACGCGAGGTGCGCACCGGGTTCGTCTGGTCGATGGCGATCGCCGGCGGCACGCCTTCGATGCGGTCGACCTGCGGCTTGTCCATCCGGTCGAGGAACTGGCGCGCATAGGCCGAGAAGGTCTCGACGTAGCGGCGCTGGCCCTCGGCGTACAGCGTGTCGAAGACGAGCGACGACTTGCCCGAGCCCGAGACGCCGGTGACGACGACGAGCTCCCCGGTGGGGATGTCGACGTCGAGGTTCTTCAGGTTGTTCTGGCGTGCTCCGCGGATACGGATCGCGGCGTGCGCCGCGGAATGCCGCGGCTCGTCCGACGCGTCCGTGCGGTCGGGCGTGGGCTCGTGCAGCATCGGGGGCGGGCAGCAAGGGGGAGGCGTCGAGTCTATCAGCGGCGCCGTTTGGCGCCCGCCGCGTCATCGTCGACAATCGCGCCCGTGACCGCTCCCGCCCGCTTCCGCTCGCGCCTCGTCGCCGGCCTGCTTGCGTTGTTCGTCGGCTTCTCCGGCGCGCATCGCGCGTACCTCGGCGCGCGCTGGTGGGCGATCTACCCGCTGATCGCGATGCCCGCGATAGGCCTCGCGCTGCGCGCCGAGCCCTGGTATCGGCACCCCGGCTTCTTCGTCGCCAGTCTTGTCGTCGTCGTCGCGATGATCGAGGCCATCGTCTTCAGCCTGGCGAGCGACGAACGCTGGGACGCGCGTTACAACGCGGGGGTCGCTCGACATTCGCGGGGCGGTTGGTCGAACGTGTTCGTCGCCATCGCCGCGCTGCTGATCGGCACCGTGCTGCTGCTGTCGGTGCTGGCGATCGCGCTGGAGAACGTGTTCCGTCCGGGCACTACGCCTTGATACGATGTGATCGCGTGCACGCGCCCGAGGAGCCGATGAATACCGAACCGCAGCAGCGCGATCCGCAGGCCGAGGCGACGCTCGAGAAGTGGCTCGCGCGCGAGCGCGAGGTTCGCCTGCTGATGGCCGCGCCCGGGAAGATCGCGGCCGCCGAGGTCGCTGCCGGCTCCGGCCTGCAGTTCCTGCAGCGCATCGGCCGCGGCGAACTGCCTCTGCCGCCGATCATGCAGACGCTCGATTTCGTGCCGGTGGAAGCAGGGCAGGGCACGATGGCGTTCCAGGGAACGCCGAAGACCGACTACTACAACCCGATCGGCAGCGTGCACGGCGGCTACGTCGCTACGCTGCTCGATTCCGCGCTCGGCTGCGCGGTGCATACGACGCTCGAGCAGGGCTTCGGCTACACCACGCTCGAACTGAAGGTCAGCTACGTACGGCCGCTCACCGACCGGACCGGGCCGGTGCGTGCCGAGGCCACGGTCGTCAGCGTCACGCGCCGCATCGGGATCGCGGAGGGGCGCGTCGTCGACGCGGCCGGGCGCCTCTACGCGTTGGGATCCGCCACCTGCCTGATCTTTCCGCTGCCGCAACCCGGGGAGTCCGCATGACCGAAAGACAGACCGTCCGCAGCTCCGAGGCGCCGGCGGCGATCGGCCCGTACTCCCAGGCGGTTCGCGTCGGCGACGTCGTCTATCTGTCGGGCCAGATCGCCCTCGATCCGGCGAGCGGCACGCTCGTGGAGGGCGGAATCGAAGCGCAGATCGAGCAGGCGTTCCGCAACCTGCGCGCAGTCGCCGCCGCTGCCGGTGGATCGCTCGCACACTGCGTGAAGCTCACGCTGTTCCTCACCGACCTCGCACACTTCGCGAAGGTGAACGAAGCGATGCAGAACTGGTTCGAGGCGCCGTATCCGGCGCGCTCCACCATCGGCGTCGCCAGCCTGCCGCGCGGCGCGCTGTTCGAGGTCGATGCGGTAATGGTTCTCGGGGTGATCGCCTAGCCCGTGGCGACGGCTTCGCGCAGGAAACGAGCGGCCGCCGGACTCGACGGCGACGCCGCTCGCTTCGCGCGGCTCGGCTTGCGCGTCGCCTCCGATTTCGTGCTGCACCTGCCGATCCGCTACGAGGATCGGACCCGGATCGTGCCGATTGCCGCCGCGCGCGACGGCCGGCCCGTGCAGGTGGAAGGAATCGTCGTTCGGAGCGAGATCGTGACCCGTCCGCGTCGCACGCTTCGCGTCGAGTTGCACGACGCGAGCGGCTCGCTTTCGCTGCGTTTCTTCCACTTCTACGGCTCGCAGGCAAAGCAGTTCGCCGTGGGCCGGCGCGTACGTGCCTTCGGCGAGGCGCGGGCGGGACTGTTCGGCGCAGAAATGGTCCACCCGCAGTGCCACGTCGTGCACGGCGACGAGCCGCTGCCCGAGGCGATGACGCCGGTCTACCCGACCGTATCCGGCCTGGGGCAGGCGCGACTTCGCAAGGCCGTCGAGCGTGCGCTCGATGCGCTCGACTGGGACGAAACGGTGCCGGGCGACGTCGTCGCGAGGCTCGGGCTGCCGCCGGTTGCCGAGGCGCTGCGCGCAATCCATCGGCCGGACCCCGGTGCGAGCCTCGAGAGGTTGGCCGATCGCAGCGCGCCGGCATGGCGACGCGTGATCTTCGACGAATTGCTCGCGCAGCAGCTTTCGCTCGCTCGCGCGCGACGCGCGCGCTCGCGGCAGCGGGCGCCGCGCCTGGCCGACGGCGCGCTCGCGGCGCGCCTGCTCGCCTCGATGCCGTTC
>JAEWFA010000056.1 GCA_023389055.1 Pseudomonadota bacterium
GAGCGCACACGCCGCCCGGAACGCGAACCAGGAGCCCGCGACGAAACGACGCGCGCGGCGCGCGGTGAGCGTCGCGACCGTCCGGAGCACGGCGATCGTCCCGAGCGCGGCGATCGTCCGGAGCGCGGCGATCGCCCGGAGCGCGGCGATCGATCCGACCGTGCTGAGCGGGCGGATCGTCGCGAGCGCGGGCCGCGCGTCGAGGCGGAGCGAGGCGAGCCGGGAACTCGTCCCGAACGCGCGGAACGCAGCGAACGACCTGCACGGGGCGAGCGAGCCGAGCGTGCGGAACGAAGCGAACGTCCGAGGCGCGCGGAGCGCAGCGAGCATCCCGCGGCCGCCCCTGAAACGTTGTCCGCCCAGGCGGTCACGGCCGAGGAAGGCATCGTCGTTCCGCCCGCACTCGCCGATGCCGAGCTGCTCGCCGTAGCACCGGGCGCGGAGGACGAGTCGGCCCAGGCCGGCGAAGCCCGCGACGAGGCGCACACCGGACGCAGCCGTCGCCGGCGCGGCCGTCGAGGCGGCGCCCAGCGCAATGGTGCGGCAGCGCCGGAGGGCACCGCAGCCGAGCCCGAAGACGAGACGGTCGCGGCCAGCGACGGCGATGATGCTGGCGAAGAAGGCGTGAGCGTCGCGGAAAGCGAAGCCGAAATCGAAGCGATCGCGGCGGAAGCGGCTTCCCCCGGTCTAGCCGACGACGCTGCTGCCGACGTGGCCGGGGTCCCCGCCGCGGCACGCGCGCGTGCCGACGTGCCACGCGAGCCCGCCCGCGTCATTCCCGAAAGCCTGCGCAAACCGAAGATCCAGGCGAGTGACGAGCAGCCCCCGTCCGCGCAGCCGCGGGCCCCGCAGGAACCGGGCATCGCTGCCGATGCGGAAGCGGTCGAAACCTCGTCCCCGGAGCCGAAGCGCACCGTGGCCGGCTCGCAGGAGCCGAAGGTCGATCGGGTTGCGCCGAAGGAAGCGGCCGAGCCGATCGTTCCGGCGTCGCTGCCGAAGGATCAACTCGAATCGATCGTCGAGTCGGCCGGGCTGCAGTGGGTAGAGACGACGCACCCCGCCGCGCCGGAGCCGCAGCCCGAGTTGGTACCGGCGCCGCGCAAGCCACGCGTGCGCAAGCCGCGCAGCGTCGCCGCTTCGGAACCGCTGCAGCAGGTGGAGACCACGCCCCCCGGCGAGGAGGGCTGAGTCCCGCAGAGAGATCGGGGAAGGGAGTCCGTCCCTTCCCCGTCCCTTGCTCGTCAGCCGTGTAACTGACTCGGAAGCGCCGCCGCAGTCCCCTCGTCGGAGCGTCGCGCGGGAACCTTGCCGGAGCGGATGTCCTCGTACCACAAGCGATGATGCTCCTTGGCCCACGTCTCGTCGACGTAGCCGGACTCCATCGACTCGAGGGCGCCTTCCATCCCGATCGTGCCCAGGTAGGCGTGGCCGAAGACGAGCGCGACGAACAGCAGCGCGGCACCGACGTGGATCCACCAGTATGTCTGCATCGTCGCCCGCGTCTGATCGAAGTTCGGGAAGTTCAGCACGAACCCTGCGACCGACACGATGATGCCGAGCACGACGACGCCGACCCAGAAGAACACCTTCTCGCCGCCATTGAAGCGGCCGCTGGGCGGGTGATCGCCTTTCTTCGAGAGCATTCCACCGGCGCGCGCGAGCCATCGCAGGTCATAACCGCGGATCCAGTTGTCGCGCACGAAGATCGCGAACATCGCGATCGTCGTGACGGCGAACAGCGGGCCGATGAAATTGTGCGTGGTCTTCGAGACGATGGCGAGGATCGAGAAGATCGTATAGCCGGTGAGCGGCAGCAGGATGTGCTTGCCGAACAGCATCAGGATGCCGGTCAGCCCCAGCACGACGAACGCGGCGGCATTCAGCCAGTGCGTGGCGCGTTCGACGAACGTGAAGCGCTCGATCAGGTGCCCGGTAGGCGGCTCGTGCAGCCGTATCTGACCGCGATACACGTAGAACAGCGCGATCAGGATCAGCACGCCGACCAGGAACCAGCCGCCCCAGACCGTCATCGGGCCGTTGCGCAGCTGGCGCCAGTCTTCGCCGCGCGGCTCGATCAGGACGCCGCCTTCGCGCTTCGGCAACTGCGTGGAGAACGCCTCGGCCGAATTCACCTGCCGCCAGATCGGCGCGTTGTTGTACGGCTGGACTCTCTGCCGAGCCGCCGGGTCGTCCCGCGTCTCGGCGAGCGCCTTCGACGCGGACGACGCGCTGGGCACCTCGGCCGGCACTTCGTCCTGCTGCTGGGCGAAGGCCGCGAAGCACCACAGCCCGATCAGCAGCGTCAGAGCACGCATCGTTCTTTTCATGACTACCCTCCGATGCGGATGTACTCGTTCTGGCCCTGCAGCCGCTTCGTGAGTTCGGTCTCCCAGCTCTCCTTGTCGCCGCGCTTGTACTGCGTCTGGAAGAGCAGCGGATCGCCTTCCCAGTTCGCCGTGTCGCGCGTCACGGTCTTGCCCATGTGTTGCTCTTCGAGCAGCTGCGGGTTCTCGGTGCACGCGCCGAGCGCCGACAGCGCGACGAGCCCGGCGGCCAGCGCCGCGATGCGAAGGTTTCCCATGGCTCAGCTCCCTTGCTTGACCGGCTGCTGCGCCCCGCCCGGACCATAGGCGGTACCCCACCCCCACAGCTCGGCACCCTTGCCGCGTGCCATCACGCGCTGCCGGTAGATGTTGGCGAGCTGCTCGCCGTCGCCGCCGAGCAGCGCCTTCGTCGAGCACATCTCGGCGCAGACCGGAAGCTTGCCCTCGGCGAGGCGGTTGCGCCCGTACTTGGCGAACTCCTCTGCCGAGCCATCCTTCTCGGGTCCACCGGCGCAGAACGTGCATTTGTCCATCTTGCCGCGCAGACCGAAGGCTCCGGCCTGCGGAAACTGCGGCGCGCCGAACGGGCACGCGTAGAAGCAGTAGCCACAGCCGATGCACAAGTCCTTGTCGTGCAGGACGACTCCTTCGCTGGTGCGGTAGAAGCAGTCGACCGGGCACACCGCCATGCACGGCGCGTCGGAGCAATGCATGCACGCCACCGAGATGGAGCGCTCGCCGGGCTGCCCGTCGTTCAACGTGACCACGCGCCGCCGGTTCACGCCCCATGGAATCTCGTGCTCCTGCTTGCAGGCGGTGACACAGCTGTTGCATTCGATGCAGCGTTCGGCATCGCAGATGAACTTCATTCGAGCCATGTAGGGTCTCCTTTTATCCGTTCTGCGATGCGCGTCAGGCGAACTTCTCGACCTGGCAGATCGTCGTCTTCGTTTCCTGCATCATCGTCACCGAGTCGTACCCATAGGTGGTGGCCGTGTTGACGGCCTCCCCGCGCACGACGGGCGCCGCGCCCTGCGGATAGAACTCCAGCAGGTCGCGGCCCTGCCACCAGCCGGCGAAGTGGAACGGCATCCAGCAGGTGTCGGGACCCACGCGCTCGGTAACCAGCGCCTTGACCTTGAGCTTCGCGCCGGTGGGCGTGGACAACCAGACGTACTCGTCGTTGCGGATCCCACGGTCGTTTGCCGCCTTCGGGTTGATCTCGACGAAGGCCTCCTGCTGCAGTTCCGCCAGCCACGGGTTCGACCGCGTCTCGTCGCCGCCGCCTTCGTACTCGGTGAGCCGTCCCGACGAGAGGATCAGCGGGAACTTCTCGTACATCTTCTCGGCGACGTTCTTCTGCTGCAGCGTCTTGTACAGCGTGGGCATGCGCCAGAACTTGTTCTTGTCGTCGTGCGTGGGGTACTTCTCGACGAGGTCCGGACGCGTGCCGTAGATCGGCTCGCGGTGCAGCGGGATCGGGTCGGGGAAGTTCCAGACGATCGCTCGCGCCTTGGCGTTGCCGAACGGATAGCAGCCGTGGTTCTTCATGACCACGCGGATGATTCCGCCCGAATTGTCGGTCTTCCAGTTCTTGCCTTCGGCCGCCTTCTTCTCCTCGTCGGTGAGTTCGTCCCACCAGCCGAGTTTCTTCATCAGCACCGAATCGAACTCCGGATAGCCGCCCTTGATGTCGGCGCCCTTCGAGTACGAACCCTCGGCCGCCAGCAGCGAGACGCCGTCGCGCTCGACACCGAAGTTGGCGCGGAAGTTGCCACCGCCGTCCATCACGTGCCGGCTCGTCTGGTACAGGTTCGGCGACCCCGGGTGCTTCAGCTCCGGATTTCCCCAGCACGGCCACGGCAGCCCGTAGTAATCACCGTCGCACGGCCCGCCCACCGCCTTCAGCGTCTTGACGTCGAAGGTGTGCTGGTTCTTCATGTGCAGCTTCAGGCGCTCGGGCGACTGGCCGGTGTAGCCGATCGTCCAGATCCCGCGGTTGATCTCCTTCAGGATCGACTCGGGCGTGGGCTCGTGCCATTCGATCCCGTGCTTGTTCACGGTGCGCATCTCGTAGTTCTTCGACAGTTGCTCGCCGAAGCCGAGACGTTCGGCGAACGCTTGCATCAGCGTGTGATCGGGCATCGACTCGAACAGCGGCTCGATGACGCGCTCGCGCCACTGCAGCGAGCGGTTCGACGCGGTAACCGAGCCGGAGGTCTCGAGCTGCGTGCACGCCGGCAGCAGGTAGACCGCACGATTCGGATTGGTGCTCTTGTTGTCTCCGCCCCGCATCGCGGCCATCGCCGCCGTCGCCGACGGATAGGGATCGACGACGACGAGCAGGTCGAGCTTGTCCATCGCGCGCTTCATGTCCAGCCCGCGCGTCTGCGAGTTCGGCGCGTGTCCCCAGTACACGACGCCGCGCAGGTTGCTCGGCTGGTCGAGCGCGCTCTTGTCCTCCAGCACGCCGTCACACCAGCGCGAGACGGTGATGCCGGCCTTCTCCATCATTCCGGGAGCGAACTGCGCCTTCATCCATTCGTAGTCGACGCCCCAGACCGCCGCGAAGTGCTTCCACGAACCCGCGGCTACGCCGTAATAGCCCGGCAGCGAGTCCGGGTTCGGACCGATGTCGGTGGCGCCCTGCACGTTGTCGTGTCCGCGGAAGATGTTCGCCCCGCCGCCGGAGACGCCGACGTTGCCCAACGCAAGCTGCACGATGCACGACGCGCGCACCATCGCGTTGCCGATCGAGTGCTGCGTCTGTCCCATGCACCAGACGAGCGTCGACGGGCGGTTCTTCGCCATCATCTCCGCGGCCTGCGCCAGGATCGCCTCGGGAACGCCCGAAGCCTCCTCGACCTTGTCGGGCGTCCACTTGGCGAGCACCTCTTCGCGGACCTTCTCCATCCCGTAGACGCGGTCGTTGATGTACTGCTTGTCTTCCCAGCCGTTCTTGAAGATGTGGTAGAGCATCCCGAACAGCACCGGAATGTCGGTGCCGGAACGAAAGCGGATGTAGAGATCGGACTTGGCGGCCGTGCGCGTGCGCCGCGGATCGGCGACGATGAGCTTGGCGCCGTTCTCCTTCGCATGCAGCATGTGCAGCATCGACACCGGGTGCGCCTCGGCGGCGTTCGACCCGATGTAGAACGCGCACTTCGTGTTCTGCATGTCGTTGTAGGAGTTCGTCATCGCGCCGTAGCCCCAGGTGTTCGCCACCCCGGAGACGGTCGTCGAGTGACAGATGCGCGCCTGGTGATCCATGTTGTTCGTTCCGAAGAACGACACCATCTTGCGCATCAGGTACGACTGCTCGTTGCTGTGCTTGGACGAGCCGATCCAGAACACTGCGTCGGGTCCGGACTCCTGCTTGATCTTCTTCAGCCGCTCGCTGATCTCGTCGAGCGCCTGCTTCCAGCTGATGCGCTGGTACTTGCCGTCGACGAGCTTCATCGGCGTCTTGAGCCGATACTCGCCGTGGCCGTGTTCACGGATGGCAGCGCCCTTGGCGCAGTGCGCGCCCAGGTTCAGCGGCGAATCGAACACCGGCTCCTGGCGCACCCAGACACCGTTCTCGACCACGGCGTCGATCGAGCAGCCCACCGAGCAGTGCGTGCAGACGGTGCGATGCACCTCGACCTTGCGCTGCGCGTCGGAGGTCTGCGCCTCGGCTTTCTCGACCATGTTGAACGAGAAGGCGCCGGCGGCAGCGCCCGCGCCAACGCCGATTCCCGAGCGCTTCAGGAACGTGCGCCGGTCGATCGTCGTCGACAGCGCCGAACGCACGCCGCGCGCAAGGCTGGCCGTGAGCGCGCCCGGGGCGGGCGTCGCAGCGGATTTGCGTTGCAGTTGCATCTCGGGTCTCCTCGTTCTCAAACCAGTGTGCTGCGGTAGTAGCGCTTGACGTGGTCGGTGACGTGGTAACCGCCACCGCCGCGCTCGTCGAGTTTCGCCCGCTCCTTCGTCGGCGTCGCCTGCACGGCGGCGCCGCGGGTGGCCACCGCGGCGGCGCCGGCCGCCGAAGCGAGCCCCGCTCCGAGCAGGAAACCCCTGCGCGCATTTCCTTGGGTCGCTTCCGGCTTCTTCGTGCTCATGGCTGCATTCCTCCGCAAGGTCAGTCGAGGGATTCGAAGTCGAACGCCTGGCGCTCCACGGCGAGGAATTCGCCGAGAAGCCGTGCGGCGTGCTTGTAGAAATCGGTGACGCCGCAGTGCTCGATTGCGCTCACGAGCGACTCGTACCACGGCGACAGAAAGCGTTGAAAGAACACCCGCTGGGTCTGAAGGCTTCGCACCGTATCGGGCGCGGCGACGATCAGCCAGGCCATCGTCTCGCACAGCGCCGAAACGTGGTCTTCGGTATCCGAGACGTCGGCTCTGCGCGCGACGCCCAACAGCGCCAGATGCTGGCGCAGGTCGACGAGCGGCCGCTCGTGCAGGTACCCGCTGATGTGCCAGGAGGCATTCAGGAACACCTCGGCCTTGCCGACGCCGATGAAAGCCGCCTCGTATTCCTGGCGCACCGCCTCCGCGTCGGCATTGGCACACGCAAGCGCGAAGGCGTTCCACGCGCGACCCAGCGCAGTGGCGTCGGCGTCGTTTGCGTCGGGCGCCGTAGCCTGGCGGCCGATTTCCGCGAGTCGTGCGGCCGACAGCGGCGCGCGGAAGAATTCCGCCAGCGTCGAGTACCAGCGGGCACGCGCAACGTCCTCGGGCGACACCGGAGACGATCGGAACGACGCCGGTGTCGCTGCGTTCATGGTCGTTCCCTGTCGTCGATGGCGACGATCGTCGTCTCGTCGGTGCGCGAGAACATGTCGACGACGCGGCAGTCGGCGCACATCTGCAGCCGACGCGTCGCCTCGCCTCCGAACATCGAGTGCCCGGCCAGCTTGCCCAGCATGTTCTCGATCATCTGGCGCGTGCCGAACGGCTTGCCGCACGAGATGCAGGCGAAAGGCTGCGCCTCGTTGAGAACGACTGGTGTTCGTGTCTCCTCACTGAACACATACCTCGGCTCCAGCGTTATCGCCTGTTCAGGACAGGTCTTCACGCACAGGCCGCACTGCACGCAGTTGCGTTCGATGAAGCGCAATTGCGGCGAATCGGGGTTGTCCAACAATGCCGATTCGGGACAGGCACCTATGCACGCCAAACATAGCGTACATCTATCCCTTTGCACTTTCAATGAACCGAACAGCGAGCCGGCCGGCAAAGCCACGGTTTCCGGAATGGCGCGACCTCGCGATGCCGCGCGCTCGACCAGATGGTCCAGCGCGAATTCGATCGAACGTCGCTTGTCCTCCGAAAGTCCGAAGGTCGCCGGCTGGTCGACACCCTGGGCCGCTTCCAGTTCGAAGAGCGCGTCGTCCCAGCCAGCGCGGCCGGCATCGACGACATGGAAATGCCGGCCGGCATACCCGAGCGCACCCACCAGCGTTTGCGCGACGGCGAACTGCGCGGTCGTCGCTTCGCGATACTGGGGCGCGATGTCGGGCGCAGCGAGCACGGCGACCTGGCTTGCGCCGTAGGCGAGCGCGGCCAGCGCAACGTCGATGCCCACGGATCCGACGTGGCGCACCGAGACCGGAATCACGCGCGCAGGCAGCCCTCGCCCGGCCGGCACCGAGCGCGCCGGCCCGCGCGCGCCCTGCGGCGCCCGCGTCAGCGCCTGCAGCAGCGAGCGTCCCGCTTCCTCGTCGTGAAAGAGGATCAGCGCATCGCGTCCGCCACGTTCCCGATACGCGAGCAGGCCTCGGCGCACCGGCTCCATCAGTCGCGCCGGCGTCGGGTACTGGTAGCTGATCGCGCCCGACGGGCACACCGTCGTGCAGCCGCCGCAGCCCATGCACAGATGCGGTTCGACCCGAATCTTGTCACCGGCCGATTCGATCGCGCGCGTCGAGCACACGTCGATGCACGCGGTGCATCCCGTGATCTGGTTGCGTCCGTGCGCGCACAGTTTCTCGCGGTAGTGGAAGTACTTCGGCTTCTCGAACTCGCCGACCATCGCGACCATCTCGAGCGCCATCTGCGAGCGCTGCTTCTCGCTGCGCCCGGCGTGGAAATAGCCCTGCGGCGGTTGATGGCTCTCGAACATCGGCGTACCCAGCCGCGTGACCGAGCAGCTCCTACAGGTTTCGCCGAGCGGCTGCAGGCGGCAGTCGAACATCGAATCCGCGCGCAGATCGAAGACGAGGTCGAAGCGCTCGCTGCGCTCGCGCTCGCTGCGCGAGAAGTCGATCGCGCCGATCGCACCGCACGCAGCGACGCAGGCGCGGTGCGACTTGCACAGCGTCGTGTCGACCTGCAGGTCGGACCCGATCGCCGATTCCGGGCACGCCGTGACGCAGGCGCCGCACCGTACGCAAGCATCGAGATCGATCGGGTTGTCCTGCGTCCAGCGCGCCTCGAAGTCGCCGAGCCAACCTTCGACCGACACGAGCGTTCCCGACAGCACAGGGAACGCGCGGCCCGTCGGCAGCGACACCGCGCGCGAGTCGGTCATCAGCACGGTGGGACTCAGGTGCGAAGCGAGACGGCCGGCCCATTCGATCGCATCGCGCCCGGGCCCGACGACGAGCACGCGCCCTCCGGATCGATACTCGACCGCGGGCACCGGATCGATCCCCGCGCCCGCGGCGATCGCGACCAGCGCAGCGATCTTCGGACCTGCGTCGGCGCGCTGCTCGCCCCAGCCCGCCGTCTCCCGCACGTTGACGAAGCGCACCGGCGCGACGGCCTGTTTCGCCGTCGCCAGCTCCGCGAACAACGCCGACTCCTGCGTGCATGCCACGACGACGTCGTCGGTGCCGCCGAGCGCGTCGGTGAATCGCGAGACCTCGCGCCGGCACAGCTCGCGCGCCGCAGGCAGCACCTCGACCTCGCCGGGCAGGCCCGCCGCGAGCCGCGCGCTCGCGAGGTCGATCGTTCCATTGCAACTGCAGACGAGGACCTTGGTTTTCACCCTTGCGTCTCCTGGGGTTTCGTGTTCTCTGTGATCGCGCCGTCGCCCGCACCGGCGGCATCGGCGGCATCGGCCGGACCGGTTGCTTCGGCCACATCGGCGGCGTTGCCGCTCGCGCTGTCGGCAGCCTGCGGAGCCGATAACGCTTCGCGAACCTCTCCCGCCGACGGGACGCTCGCGTCGAGCGGCTCCTGCACGTCGCGGCGTTCGATCTCTTCGTCCGACAGCCCGATCGTGTGCAGCTGCTTCAGCCTGGCGAGCATCGACGACGGAATCGGGTCGGCCTGCGTGTAATCGTCGATATAGACGTCCAGGCCGTCCATTACGTTGTAACGCGGATCGCGGAACAACTGCGCGAGCGCGGCGTTGCGCGTGGCCCCGTCGACCCCGGGCTGCATGAACGCACGGAAGTCGGACTCGGGGGTCAGCGATTCGATCGGCGGCAATTCCGGCGTCGTCGCCTGCTTGGTCGACTGCGGCGGCGCCGCGTCGGGCGCCGTCGTTTCAGGCGACCGTGCGGACGCCGTCGGCGCGGACGCGGGCGGCGAAGCCTCGTCGCGCAGCTGCTGCCCGGCCCCTGCGTCGTCGGGTGCCGACGCTCGCGAGGGCTCGGGCTCGGCGCTCTCTTCGCCCCTGCGACTGTCGTGCTTGCGGCGTGACCAGCGAGAAAGGAATCGTTCGTTCATCTCACGTTTCCGCACCGCTCATCGATGGTCGTCGCGCGCGTCGGTAGGGCGCGGCGCTGCCCGCTCGCCGGGATCGCCCTGCTGCGGAGACATCGCCGCCCGCTCGCGTCGGGTCATCTCGCCGAACTGGTCGCGCGGCAGGAAAGACGGCCTTGCAGATTTGTGCTTCTTCTTCGTCGGCTCCGCGACGTAATGCAGGCTGACGTACTCGGCGACCCACGAAGCCATCGGGCCGGGCATCGGCACCCGGTCCACGCGAGCGCCGCCGTCCATCCACCGGCCGGCTTCGTTGTAGCTCGCGGTGACGGCGAGCGCGCGCGGCGGCGTCGCGTCGTCGTCGACGACGACCCCCGTGTCGTCCTCGCGCAGGCGCCACTGCACGAACAGCGACGGCTCGTCGGTCGTCAGGTTCAGGTAGTACCCCTCGCACTCGTCGAGGTGCAAGTGAACCGCCAGTTCGCCGTCAGCATCGGCCGGCTCGACGGCAGTCGGCCGCCAGATGCGCGGTTGCAGCCAGTGGCCCGTTTCATGGCATTCGAAGCGCACTCGCACCGCGACGGGATCGACCTCGAGCAACGGTTCGGCGCCTTCGGGAGGACGATACTCACGATCTGTCAACACGTTCTCCGCGTTTTTTTGCGCGCATTGCTACCATGGGGCATCTTAGCGATATCCACATGAGCGAACGAATCCCCGCCGCCGAGCAACGTTACGCCGCTTCGGTCCCCGACGTCACGGGCACGTCGGCCGCACCCACGGGCCGCCTGATCGACAGGCGCGGACGCCGGTTGCACGACCTGCGAATCTCCGTCACCGACCGCTGCAACTTCCGCTGCACCTACTGCATGCCGAAGGAACTCTTCGGCAAGGACTACGCGTTTCTGCCGCAGGCGTCGCTGCTCACCTTCGAGGAGATCACGCGCCTGGTGCGCCAGTTCGTCGAGCACGGGGTCGAGAAGATCCGTCTCACGGGCGGCGAGCCGCTGCTTCGACGCGACGTCGAGCGCCTCGTCGCGATGCTCGCCGAGTTGCGCACACTGTCGGGCGAGCCGCTCGATCTCACGCTGACCACCAACGGCTCGCTGCTCGCACGCAAGGCGCAGGCACTGCGCGACGCGGGACTGCGTCGCGTCACCGTGAGCCTCGACGCCGTCGACGACGCGGTGTTCCGCAGCATGAACGACGTCGACTTCCCGGTCGCCGACGTGCTGGCCGGCATCGAGCAGGCCGAGAGGGCCGGACTTCATCCGCTGAAGATCAACATGGTCGTCAAGCGCGGCGTGAACGACCACGAGATCGTCGCGATGGCGCAGCGTTTCCGCGGCACGGGCCACATCCTTCGCTTCATCGAGTTCATGGACGTCGGCGCATCGAACGGCTGGCGGATGGACGACGTCGTTCCCAGCGCCGAAGTCGCCCGCCGCGTCGGCGAGGCGTTTCCGATCGAGCCGCTGGAGGCGAACTACCCGGGCGAAGTCGCCGAGCGCTGGCGCTACGTCGACGGCGCCGGCGAGATCGGTCTCATCTCGTCGGTCACGCAGCCCTTCTGCGGCGCCTGCACGCGCGCCAGGCTGTCCACCGAGGGCAAGCTCTTCACGTGCCTGTTCGCCACGCGCGGGCACGACCTGCGCGCACTGCTGCGCGGCGGCGCCGACGACGCCACGCTCGCTGCGGCGATCGCCTCGGTCTGGGGCGCGCGCAACGATCGCTACTCCGAGCTGCGCTCGGCCGACACCGCCGGGATGCGCAAGATCGAGATGTCGTACATCGGCGGATAGCACGTGTCGCTCGTCCTCAGCTCCTGCGCCCGTCCGGCCACCTACGAGGTCGACGCGATCAACGAGCGCGGCGAGACCGTGCCGACCGCGATCGCCGGCGAGCACCCGCTCACGCTGTATCTCGACAAGCGCGAGCTCGTCACGTTGATGACGCTGGGCGCGGCCCCCGAGCACCTCGCGCTCGGCTACCTGCGCAACCAGCGCCTGGTCGAATCGCTCGACGAGCTCGCCGCGGTGCAGGTCGACTGGGAGACCAACTCGGTGGCGGTCACGTCGGCCTCGCTCGCCTCGCGAGGCATTTCCGTCTGGGACGACGAAGCGCAGGCCAACGCGCTCGGCGCGCGCCTGGCGCGACGCACCGTCACCACCGGCTGCGGCCAGGGCACCGTCTTCGGCGACCTGATGGACGAGATCGACCGCATCGAGTTGCCCGAGCACGCCCGGCTCACCGAGGAAGTGCTCTACGCGGTAACCGACCGCGTACGTCGACACGAATCGATCTACAAGGTTGCCGGTGCGGTACACGGTTGCGCGCTGTGCGCCAACGTGGGCGACGAGCGCGGCGAGATCCTGCGCTTCGTCGAGGACGTCGGTCGGCACAATGCCATCGACGCGATCGCCGGCTGGATGTGGGTCGAGTCGGTGAGCGCGGCAGACAAGATCTTCTACACCACCGGACGCCTCACTTCGGAGATGGTGATCAAGTGCGCGCAGATGGGGATCCCGTTCCTGCTGTCGCGCTCGGGCCTCACGCAGATGGGCTTCGAGATCGCCGGGCGCGTCGGCTTGACGATGATCGGGCGCTGCCAGGGCAAGCACTACCTGCTGTTCACCGGCACCGAGCGCTTCGTGCGCCAGCCGGTGCGCGCCTGGGCCTGAGCGGGTGCCGGCGACGGTGAATCGCCGCCCCGGCGCGAACCGGTGCAGGCGGCCATGACGATCGGCCGCGACGACGTTACCGGCATCGTGCTGGCCGGCGGGCTCGGGCGCCGCATGAGCGACGATGGAAGCGGCGTCGACAAGGGACTGCAGCCCTTCCGCGGGCGGCCGATGATCGCGCATGCGCTCGAGCGCTTCGCTCCGCAGGTCGGCACGGTGATCATCAACGCCAACCGCAACCTCGATCGCTACGGCGCCTTCGGCTGGCCGGTGGCGCCCGATGCCGTCGAAGGCTTCGCCGGGCCGCTGGCCGGGCTGCACGCCGGAATGTCGCAGGCGCGAACCGAATGGGTCGCGACGGTGCCGTGCGACTCGCCGTTTCTGCCGCTGGACCTGGTCGCGCGCCTGGCCGCGGCGATCGACGCCTCCGGGGCCGACGACGCACGCGCGCAACTCGCCGTGGCTCGCACCGGCACGCAGCCGCATCCGGTTTTCGCACTCGTCGAGCGAGCGCTGCTCGCCGACCTGGAGCGCTTCCTGCACGCAGGCCGGCGCAAGATCGACGCGTGGTACGCGCCGCTGCGCGTCGTCGAGGTCGGCTTCGACGACGAGACGGCGTTCCGCAACCTGAACACGATGCAGGAACTGAAGGAAGAGGAGCGTCGATGACAGCTCGCCCGAGGCGATCGCGATGACGGCCACCGGAGCGCCCGCGCGAACGCTCGCCGACACCGCGCGCGGCATCCTCGACGCCGATCCGCGCACCTACCTCCCCGTCGAGCGGGCGCGCGAAATCATCTCCGGCTGCGTCGAAACGGTAGCCCTCGTCGAACGGGTGGCGATCCGCAGCGCGCTCGATCGCGTTCTCGCGCACGACGTGGTCTCGACGATCGACGTGCCGCCGCACGACAACTCGGCAATGGACGGTTATGCGGTGCGAGGCGCCGACCTCGCCGAGAACGCCGACACCCGGTTGCGTGTCGCCGGCACCGCTTTCGCCGGTCGCGCCTTCGACGGCAAAGTGGCCCCCGGCGAGGCGCTGCGCGTGATGACGGGGGCTTCGCTGCCCGCAGGGCTGGACACCGTCGTCATCCAGGAGGTCGTTCGTGCCGAGGGCGACATCGTCGTCGTGCCGCCCGGGCAGGAGCGCGGCCAGCACCGACGTCTGCGCGGCGAGGACCTGCGCGTGGGCGAACCGGCGCTCGCCGCGGGCAAGCGACTCACGCCTGCCGACATCGGCATGCTCGCATCGCTCGGCGTCGCCGAGGTCGGCGTGCGGCGCAGGCTGCGCGTGGCGTTCTTCTCCACCGGCGACGAACTGCGCTCGATCGGCGAAACGCTCGCCCCCGGACAGATCTACGACAGCAACCGCTACACGATCTGGTCGATGCTCGCGCGACTCGGCGTGGAGATCGTCGACCTGGGAGTCGTGCGCGATTCGCCCGAAGCGCTCGAGCGCGCGATGCGAATCGCGGCTGCGGAAGCCGATGCGATCGTTTCCTCGGGCGGCGTCTCGGTGGGCGAAGCCGACTTCACGCGAGAGGTGATGGCACGCCTGGGCGACGTCGCGTTCTGGCGCATCGCCATCCGCCCGGGCCGGCCGATGGCCTTCGGTCGCGTAGGTCGAGCGTGCTACTTCGGGCTGCCCGGCAATCCGGTGGCGGTGATGATCACGTTCTACTTCATCGTGCGCGATGCGCTGCTGCAGATGATGGGCGCCACGCCGCAGCCGCTGCCCTGGGTGCGCGCGCGCTCGCTGGAGCCGATGCGCAAGCGCGCCGGGCGCACCGAGTACCAGCGAGCGAAACTCGCGCTCGGCGCCGACGGGCGCATGGAAGTGCGCACGATGGGCAACCAGGGCTCGGGCGTGCTGCGCTCGATGTCCGACGCGAACTGTGTCGTGGTGCTACACCACGACCAGGGATCGGTCGCGATCGGCGACGAGGTGGACTGCGTGGCCTTCGAAGGGCTGCTATAGCAGCGCGATCGAACTGACGAGTATTCCGTCCTCGTCGACGTAGCACCATTGGCCGGGGACGACGCGCACGCCGCATACGCGCACCGTCTCGCCGATGGCGCCCCCGCCGCGCTTTTCACTGCGCCGGGGGTGAGCCGCGAGCGCGCGAACGCCGAGGTCGCAGGCATCGATCTCGGCCGTATCGCGCACGCAGCCGTCGACGATCACGCCGACCCAACCGTTGCGCTGCGCGAGTTGCGCGAGGTTGCCCCCCAGCAGCGCGCAACGCAGGCTGGCACCGCCGTCGATGACGAGTACGCGGCCGTTGCCCGGTTGTTCGAGCGCGCTGCGAACCGCGGAGTTGTCCTCGAAGCAGCGCACCGTCTCGATCGCACCGGCGAATCGCACGTTGCGCCCGTACGCGCGAAACACCGGCGCCAGCACGTGCAGTTCCCCCGCAGCCAGGTGCGATTCGTTCGCGTCGCACAGGTCGGCGGTGGCGAACGACACGGGGACCTTCGAGACTGTCATCGCGCGATGTCGGCTCAGCGGCGGTTGCTTACCGTACCCGGCAGGCTGGCGTAGTACGCGGCGACGTTGCGGATGTCGGCGCGCGACAGCGGCTTGGCCTGCGCACCCATGATCGGGTTCTTGCGGCGATCGTGCTTGTAGTCGAGCAGCGAATGCTCGAGGTAGTCCTGGTACTGACCGGCGAGCTTCGGATACGACGGATCGATCGGCGTGTTGCCGTCCTTGCCGTGGCAGGCTGCGCAGACTTCGTCGGCCTTCTGGCGACCGGCGTCGATGTTCTGCGCCTGCGCGGGCAGCGAGAAGGCCGCAGCGGCGGCAAGCGCGCCGGCCAGCGGGAGAAGACGCGGACTCATCCGCGAGAGCGTGGATGCGCGCATGTTCATTTCGATCCGTAATAGGCGGCGAGATCGGCGATGTCGCGATCGCTCAGCCCCTCGGCCACCGCCGTCATCGTCGGATGATTGCGAGCGCCGCTGCGGTACTCGCGCAACGCCGATTCGATGTAGCGCGTGTTCTGCCCGACGATGCGCGGCACGTGGTAGACGCTCGGGAACGACGACTTGTACCCGGGGATCTCGTGGCAGCCGATGCACATCGAGTTCTTCGCGCGACCTGCCTCGGCATCTCCCTGCGCCGCCTGCTGGTCCGGGCCCGATGCTGCACCCTGCGCGACAGCCAGGCATGGCAGCAGCATCGCCGCCGCGAATCCGGCGGCAATCAACCTCGTGTTCGTCATGGGTCTCCGGCCGTGGCGCCGGGCGGCGCGGGCCTTTGTAATGTTTGGGGTGCCGGGATTCTAGCGGAGTCGCTTCGAGCCAGTCCAGCGGCCCGGTCGTCAAGAGGCGTTCCCGTATACTCGTAAACCCCTCTCGACGGGTCGTTCCGCACGACCTCAATTCCCCGAAAATCATGCGTTTCCAGGGCACCGACACCTACGTCGCCACCGACGACCTTAAGCTCGCCGTCAACGCGGCCATTCGCCTGCAGCGCCCGCTGCTGATCAAGGGCGAACCGGGCACCGGCAAGACGATGCTCGCCGAGGAAGTGGCCTCGGCACTCGACATGCCGCTGCTGCAGTGGCACATCAAGTCGACGACGAAGGCCCAGCAGGGCCTGTACGAATACGACGCCGTGTCGCGGCTGCGCGACTCGCAACTCGGCGACGAGCGCGTGAAGGACATCCACAACTACATCGTCCAGGGCGTGCTGTGGCAGGCCTTCGAGTCCGATCGGCCGGTCGTACTGCTGATCGACGAAATCGACAAGGCCGACATCGAGTTCCCGAACGACCTGCTGCGCGAGCTCGACCGGATGGAGTTCTACGTCTACGAGACGCGCCAGCTGATCCGAGCGAAGCACCGGCC
Source organism: Pseudomonadota bacterium (assembly GCA_023389055.1). Taxonomy (GTDB): domain Bacteria; phylum Pseudomonadota; class Gammaproteobacteria; order Burkholderiales; family Burkholderiaceae_E; genus Zeimonas. Next base: position 16,492 of record JAEWFA010000056.1, read on the forward strand.
CGTGGTGATGATCACGTCGAACAACGAGAAGGAGCTGCCCGACGCCTTCCTGCGCCGCTGCTTCTTCCATTACATCAAGTTTCCCGACAAGGAAACGATGCAGCAGATCGTCGACGTGCATTTCCCGAACCTGAAGAAGACGCTGCTGAAGGAAGCGCTCGAAGCCTTCTTCCAGATGCGCGAGCTTCCCGGGCTGAAGAAGAAGCCGTCGACGAGCGAGCTGCTCGACTGGCTGAAGCTGCTCGTCGCCGAGGACATCCCGCCCGAGGCGCTGCGCTCGAAGGACGGCAAGAGCGTCATCCCGCCGCTGCACGGCGCGCTGCTGAAGAACGAGCAGGACGTGCATCTGTTCGAGCGGCTCATCTTCATGGCTCGTCATAATCGGTAGACCATGGCCGGCTGGGTCGAACCCGTCACGCTCGCGGGCGAGCACGTCGTCCTCGAGCCGCTCGCGCGTTCGCACGTGGAGGGACTCGCTCGTGCCGCGGCGGATGGCGAGCTGTGGCGGCTCTGGTACACGTCGGTGCCCTCGCCCGAACGTACTCAGGCGTACGTCGACGCAGCGCTCGAGATGCGCGAGCGCGACGGGGCGCTGCCTTTCGTCGTGCGACGGCGCAGCGATGGCGCGGTCGTCGGAACCACGCGCTTCTTCCACGTCGAGCCCTCGCACCGGCGTCTCGAGCTCGGGCATACCTGGTATGCGGCGAACGCGCAGCGCACCTCGGTGAACGCCGAATGCAAGCTGCTGCTGCTCGGCCACGCGTTCGACGCGCTCGGCGCGATCGCCGTCGAGTTGCGAACGCATTTCCTCAACCACGCCAGCCGGCGCGCGATCGAGCGGCTGGGCGCGAAGCTGGACGGCGTACTGCGCCATCACCTGACGATGCCCAACGGCACGCTGCGCGACACCTGCGTCTACAGCATCCTCGCCGCGGAGTGGCCCGCCGTGCGCGAGAACCTGAAGCTGCGGCTGTCGATGCGCGGAGCAACGCAATGCTGATCGACTTCTTCCTGCACCTGCGCGGCGCGAAGCTGCCGGTGTCGATCAAGGAATACCTGCTGCTGCTCGAGGCGATGCGCGAGCACGTGATCGGGCCGTCGATCGACGAGTTCTACTTCCTGTCGCGCGCCACGCTGGTGAAGGACGAGCGCAACTTCGACAAGTTCGACAAGGCCTTCGGCGCTTACTTCAACGGCGTGCGCGCAATTCCCGGCATCGACGTCGATCTGCCGCTCGAGTGGCTGAAGCGCCGCCTGCAGCGCGAGTTCACGCCCGAGGAAAAAGCCGCGATCGAGGCGATGGGCGGGCTCGACAAGCTGCTCGAGCGACTGCGTGAGCTGCTAGAAGAGCAGAAGGAGCGTCACGAAGGCGGCAGCAAGTGGATCGGCACCAACGGCACCTCGCCCTTCGGCAACGGCGGCTACCACCCGGAAGGCGTCCGCATCGGCGGGCCGTCCGCCGGCAACCGCACGGCGGTGAAAGTGTGGGAGCAGCGCGCATACCGCGACTACGACGACCAGGTGGAACTGGGAACGCGCAACATCAAGGTCGCGCTGCGGCGTCTTCGCAAGTTCGCCCGCGAAGGCGCCGACGAGGAGCTCGATCTGGACGACACGATCGCGTCCACCGCGCGCAATGCCGGCTGGCTCGACATCCGGATGATTCCGGAGCGGCACAACACGATCAAGGTGCTGATGCTGCTCGACGTCGGCGGCACGATGGACGACCACATCCAGCAGACCGAGGAACTGTTCTCGGCGGCAAAAACCGAGTTCAAGCACCTCGAGTTCTACTACTTCCACAACTGCGTCTACGACCACGTCTGGAAGAACAATCGACGTCGCCACGCCGAGCGCTTCGACACCTGGGACATCCTGCGCAAGTACAACCCCGACTACCGGCTCATCTTCGTCGGCGACGCGACGATGAGCCCCTACGAGGTGCTGCAGCCGGGCGGCTCGGTCGAGTACAACAACGAGGAAGCAGGCGCCGTGTGGCTGCGCCGGCTGGTCGAGCGCTTCCCGAAGTTCGCCTGGCTGAACCCGGAGCCGGAAGGCGTCTGGGAGTATCGGCAATCGATCGCCGTCATCCGGCAGATCCTGCAGGGGCGGATGTACCCGCTCACCATCCAGGGGCTCGAGCGCGCGATGCGGGAGCTGTCGAAATAGGGCTTCTCGTTTCGACTGCGCTACGGCTGCCGAACGATATCCACCGATATCTCCACCGCCGCAGTCTTTCCCCGGTTCTCGAGCCAGTGCAGCGTGTTGCGGTCCTCGGGCCAACCCGCGCCCGGCCCATAGTCCGTCGCGACTCCGTTTCGATGGTCGGTGATCGTTCCCTGCAGGATATAGACGACGCCAGGCCGGTCGATGTGATCGTGCACCGGCCCGAAGACGCCCCCGGGCTCGATCGTTACCAGGCGCATTCGAAGTTGGCGTCCCTGCATGCCTTCGATTTCCGGGCCGAGGTCCACGGCGCAGAGCAGCTGCACCGTAACGCCCTTCGTCTCGGGCGCCGCCTGTTCGTTGCCCATCGCATGCCTCGCTCCGGCTCGGTATGCGCCCGAGCGTACTCCTGCCGGCCGTCTACGAAGAAGTAGTGGACTTCGAACCGCGCGGGAGCACCGGCTGCATCGGCCTGCCACTCCCACCCCACCCCCAGGAGAGATTCATGAACAAGGATCTGTTCGAACGAGGATTGAAAGTCCGCCGCGAATCGCGATGCTCACCGCGTTGAATCGGCCGCACGAGATTCGCCTGCACGTTCGCGGAGCATTGAACAACGGCGTCACGAAAGACGAGATTGCCGAAGTGTTCCTGCAGACGGCCATCTATTGCGGTGTGCCCGCGGCCATCGACAGCTTCCGCGTCGCGCGCGAGGTGTTCAAGGAAACGGAGCGCTGACCGGGTCAGCCGAAACACGCGCCGGCCTCTTCCCCGGCGCTGGGCAACGTGGACGTCGCGAACACGCCGCGCGCCATATCGCGACCCCGGCTCAATCCGCGATCGGCGGCGCCACCTTCAGCACTTCGTCGAGCGTCGTCTGCCCGGCGGCGATCTTCTGTGCCCCGGCCAGCCGCAGCGGGCGCATGCCCGAGCGCATCGCGCGCCGGCGGATCTCGCCCAGGTCGGGCCGCTCGTCGATCAGCCGGCGCAGGTCGGCGTCGAGCTGCAGCATCTCGTACAGGCCGCTGCGGCCGCGGTAGCCGGTCATCCGGCATTCGAGGCAGCCCACCGGCCGGTAGACGCGCGCCGGCCTGGCCGCTCGAAACGGCCGGATCAAGGCGCTCCACTGCTCGTCGGCGAGTTCCCCGCTCGCCTCCTTGCACGACTCGCACAGCGTGCGCACGAGGCGCTGCGCCATCACGCCGATCAGCGTCGCGTTCAGCAGGTACGACGGCACGCCGAGATCGAGCAGTCGCGTGATCGCCGACGGCGCGTCGTTCGTGTGCAGCGTCGAGAGCACGAGGTGCCCGGTGAGCGCCGCCTGGATCGCCATCTCGGCCGTCTCCAGGTCGCGGATCTCGCCGACCATCACGATGTCGGGATCCTGGCGCATCAGCGCCCGGATGCCGTCGGCGAAGCCGAGCTCGATGCCGTGCTGCACCTGCATCTGGTTGAACGCGGGCTCGACCATTTCGATCGGGTCCTCGACGGTGCATACGTTGACTTCGTCCGTCGCCAGTCCCTTGAGCGTCGTGTACAGCGTCGTCGTCTTGCCCGAGCCCGTCGGGCCGGTCACGAGCACGATCCCGTTGGGTCGCGTCGTCATCGACTCCCACAGCGCGAGGTCGTCGTCCTGGAAGCCCAGTTCGGAGAAGTCCCGCACGAGCACTTCGGGATCGAAGATGCGCATCACGAGCTTCTCGCCGAAGGCGGTCGGCAGCGTGGAGAGCCGCAACTCGATCTCGCGGCCGTCCGCGGTGCGCGTCTTGATACGCCCGTCCTGCGGACGGCGCTTCTCGATGACGTCCATGCGTCCGAGCAGCTTGATGCGGCTGGTCATCGCGGCGAGCACCGAAGCCGGCAAACGATAGACGTGGTGCAGCACGCCATCGATGCGAAAGCGGATCGAACCGCTGTCGCGACGCGGCTCGACGTGGATGTCGCTTGCGCGCTGCTCGAACGCGTACTGCCACAGCCAGTCGACGATCGTGACGATGTGCTGGTCGTTCGCGTCGACGCTGCGACCCGACCGCCCCAGTTCGACCAGCTGCTCGAAATTGCTCTGCTGTGCGGCCGCGCCGTTCTTCTGGGCGCCGCGCACAGTACGTGCGAGCGTGAAGAACTCGACGATGTAGCGCGGGATCTCCTGCGGATCCGCGACGACGCGGCGGATCGGCTTGCGCAGCATCGAGCCGAGCTCGTCGACCCAGTCGGTGACGAAAGGCTCTGCGGTCGCGATCGTCACGCCTTCGGCGTCGACCGCGAGCGGCAGGATCTTGAAGCGCGTCGCGTACTGGCTCGACATCACTTCGCAGACGCGCGCGAGATCGACCTTCAGCGGATCGATGCGCGCGTGCGGCAGGCCGACGCGCCGCGCGAACCACGGCACGAGCGTCTCGAGGTCGACGAGTCGGTTCGTCGTCGGCGAGCGGAACTTGCGCCGCGCGAGCGCGACCAGCGCGTGCTGCTCGCTGCTGGAGAGGTTCGCATAGCGGGCGACCGAATCCGCGTCGTCGCGCGAGAGGATCGCGTCGTCGACGAGTGCGGGAAGGAGGTCCTCGACCGTTACGCGACAGCCGGGACGGCCGAGCGCGGGCAGCGGCTCGTGCACGGCCGCGGCGGCGGTCGAACCCGTGCGCGCGTTCATGGCGGGACGGTAGCAAGGCGCCTGCTCGGGCGCGGCTTGCGGCGGACGAATGGTCGATTCCGTCGTCCGACGGAAAGATGCCCCGCACTGCCGCGCTTTTCCTGCGAAGCGCCCAGTTGCAGAATGGGACGTGCGGCCTGACCGATCCGAGACGCGAGGCGCTTGCCATGACAGCCTTCCTCGAGTGGACGAAGCAGCTGAACGACTACGGCCTTTGGGCTGCCGCAAGCCTGATCGCGCAGGTCGGCATCTTCGCGATCGGTCTTGTCTTCATCGGCAGGCGTCGTCGCATCCCGAACCTGAATTTCACGTTCGCGTTGGTCGAGGGGGAATTCAAGGATCGCACCCGCTCGAACCGCCAACTCCAGATCCTCGTCCGGAACCTGTCAGGCACCGATGTGCTGCTGGGCGCGGCTTCCTTCACGACACGAACCCGTAGCGCGATCAGCGAATATGCGGACGGCGACTCCGCGACGAACGAATACGAATTGAAGTTCAGGACAAAGGAAGACGACTTCTTCTCCGATGCGTTCACGCTGATCAAGTCGACGCACCACGCCGTCACCTGGGTTCCACTGAACGAGGAAATGGATCCGGCGAAGATCATCGAGGCGATTCACGGTAGGGCGCTGCGCCGTTCCTACGTTCGCTGCAAGATCATCGTCCTGACCAAGCGCCCGGAAGTGATCAATTGCCGAATCCCGGTGATCAACGTCCAGCATCGGAAATACGGTTTGTACGTCGATCCCGCGCGGCCTCGCACGGTGGTGAATCCCCTTCCCGGGATCGTGTCGCGCGACCCGCCTGAGCCGGTCGCGCCTGCGCCGCCCGTGCCGGCTGCGCCGCAAGGATGACAAGCGTAACGGCATCGAGAGGAGTTCTTTGCTCAACTCTGGCCCATCACCGTCCCGCGCGCCGCGCGTCATAGCGTAAAGCCGTGCGCGGTCTCGGTCGCGTCACCTCGCTCGAACTGGTCGAGCGAGCCCCGGCCATGCAGCGCGTGGTATGCCCCTGCCGCGTACGCGCCCAAAGCGTTTCCGCCGGAAATCGCAAGGGCGACGGTCGGTTGCTGCGGTCGCATTGACGCCTCCCTGGAACTTGCCGACGAGACGAGGAGAGTGCGCGAGAAGGTGCGCAACCCGGAAACCCGGAGGCGAGTAGCAGCACCTGCTCTTCGCGGCAATGCATCGTCGGCACTGCCCGCATCTGCGTCCGCCAGGTTGTCCAGCAGCGACCGCGCCAGCCAGTCAGAACGTGATGCGCACCGAAGGGGCGCTGCGCTCCGCCGCTCCGTGATACACGGCCTCGATGTTGTTGCCGTCGGGATCGCGGACGAACGCCGCGTAGTAGCCACGGTGGTATGCGCGCTCTCCGGGTGCACCGTTGTCGCTGCCGCCATGAGCCAGCGCCACCCGATGGAAAGCGTCGACTACCGCGGGACTCTGCGCCTGGAATGCCAGGTGAACGCGGCCCGTCAGGGCACCTTGCGCGGCCTTGCCGTCCGCTGCCGAGACGAAGAGTTCGTCGGACCAGAAGAAGCCATCGCCCGTTCCGCCCAGCGGTATGTTCAGGGCATCGAGGATGGCTTCGTAGAAGGTCCGGGCAACGGAAAGGTCGCGCACGACCAGCTGAATGTGATCGATCAGCCGGCCACGGTGTAGCTGGTGCGTTTCCATCAGCAACTCCTTTGTCAAGCGTTCGTCGCACCCCGCTCAGGCAGGCGGGCGGCCGCGCCACTCCTTCGGCGTCATGCCATGCTGCCGCGCGAACGCCCGCTGCAACGCGTCGACCGAACGAAAACCGCTGCGACTCGCAATCCTTTCCTGCGTCCATTGCGTGCGACGCAGCAGCTGCATCGCCGCGGCCACCCTCGCCTGCTCGACGAAGCGCGCCGGCGTGCGGCCGACCTGGGCGGTGAAGGCGCGCGCGAAATGTCGAGGGCTCATCCGCGCGCGCTCGGCGAGCGCCTCCACAGACAGCTCGTCTTGCAGATGCGTGCCGATCCACGCGACGACGTCTCGAAGGCGATCGCTCGCAGCCGACTGCGCTTCGAGCGCCTGGCTCAGTTGCGGCTGCTCGCCGCCGCGCAGCATCGGCAGCGCCAACGTGCGAGCAATCTCCATTGACGTGTCGTGGCCGAGATCTTCCGCGACCAGCGCGAGCGCGAGCTCCAGGCCGGTGGTGACGCCGGCCGACGTCCAGACAGACCCGTCGCGCACGTAGATGCGCTCGCGCTGCACGCGGACCTGCGGCCGCAGCGCCTGCAACTGGTCGCAGACGCGCCAATGCGTCGTCGCCTGGCGCCCGTCGAGCAGGCCCGCCGCCGCGAGCGCGAACGCGCCGCTGCAGACGCTGGCGATGCGACGCACCCGCGGTGCGATCTGGACGAGCCACGAGGCGATGTCGTGCTCGACGATCGCCGCGCGAACCGCCGGCTCGTCCCCGCCGGCGACGATCAGCGTGTCGATTGCGTCTGGAAGTTCCTCGAGCCTGCACGTGCCGGCGAGGCTCAGGTTCCCGCTGGTGGCGACGGTGCCGCCGTCCGGAGAAGCGACGTGCACCCGATAGCTGCCGGAATGCATCGCCTCGGCCTTACTGAAGATGCTGGCCGGCCCCGCGACGTCGATCGCCTCGACCCCGTCGAAGGCGATGAGCGCCACGTCCCTGGCAGGAATCGCGGCTTCTGCGTCGTTGTGAGGCACGGCGGCCCTTCGTAGCCTCGAGACATCACCAACGTTTCGAGGAGCAGACGACATGACGAGCCGCGTGCGTGTATGGATCGCAACCAGTATCGCATCGTTGTGGATCGCGGGGTGCGGCACCGAGTTGCCGCTGCCGCCGACGCAGAGCGAGACGGCTGCGAGCGACCAGCAGAGGCAGGCCTTCGTCGAGGCATTGATACCGCGCCACGCGGGCACGCCGGTGATCGCGGTGCTGGCGTCGAACGAAGGCACCGAGATGACGGACCTGCTGCTGCCGCACGCGGTGCTCGTGCGCGCGGCCGTGGCCGACGTGCGGGTGGTCGCGCCGCGCAGCGGTCGGGTCGCGCTGTACCCCGCCATGCAAATCGACGGCGCACAGGACTTTGCCGCGTTCGATCGTGCGCATCCGTCCGGTGCGGATTACGTCATCGTCCCCGCAATGGGCGACGGCGACGTCCCCCAGGTAATCGCGTGGCTGCGCCAGCAGGTCGACCGCGGCGCGCGCGTCCTCGCGGTGTGCTCCGGCGCACTCGTGGCCGGCCGAGCCGGCCTGCTCGATGGCCGGCGTTTCGCGGGTCATTGGTACGACCGCGGCTCCCTGCTCGAGCATCCGGGTGCCACCTACGTTCCGCACCAGCGCTACGTGATCGACCGCGGTGTCGCGACCACCACCGGCATCACGGCGTCGCTGCCGGCGACGCTCGCGCTGGTCGAGGCGATCGGCGGCCCCGAGAAGGCAAAGGCGATCGCGGCGGAACTGGGCGCGCGCTCGTGGCAGCCGGAACACGACAGCTCCCGCTTCGGCATCGACATCCGGCGGGGTTGGGAGTACCTGTTGAACAAGGTCGCTTTCTGGCGCAATGAACGCCGGTTCGTCGACGTGCACCACGGAATCGACGACGTTGCGCTGGCGCTCGCCGTCGATGCGTGGTCGCGCACCGGTCACGTCGACGTGACAGCCGCCTCGCCGTCGGGAGCAGTGACGCTGCGCAGCGGGCTCGTGCTCGTCGCGCACGCGCCCGACGACGACGTACCTCGCGTGCCGTTGGCATCCTCGCTCGCGCCGCTGCAGCAGCTGGACCGAACGCTGTGCGAAGTCGCGGACCGCTTCGGCGAATCGCAACGCGAGTGGGTGATGCTCGAGATGGAATACGCTGGATCGGACGCCGCGTGCGCAGGGTGATGGAACGTACCGGGACGAGCTCTCGTTCCCGAGGCTGCACGGACTGGCCGAACGAACGAATGCGTCGCTCGCAGGAATCGTTGACGCATCGGATCGATGCCGCAAGAATCGTCGGTGAACGCTTCCCCACGAGCCGACGAGGAGAGTTCGATGCCTACACGATCGAGCATCGCAGGGCTGGCAGCGGCAGGGTTCACGGCGCTCGCAGGCTGCGCGCAGATGGAGTCGATGACGCGCCAACCATCGGCCCCGCAGGACATGACGTTCTTCGTGACCAGCGTCGGTCCCGGCAACGGCGGCGACCTCGGCGGACTCGCAGGCGCCGACCGGCACTGCCAGTCGCTCGCGCAATCGGCAGGCGCCGGCAACCGCAGCTGGCGCGCCTACCTCAGCACGCAGGGCGCCTCGCTGAGCGACGTGAACTTCGTCAACGCGCGCGACCGCATCGGCTACGGGCCCTGGCGCAACGCCAAAGGCGTCGTGATCGCCCGCAACGTCGACGAGCTGCACTCGGCGAAGAACAACGTGACCCGCGAAACCGCGCTCGACGAGAAGGGACGGCCGATCAAGGACCGCAGCCAGAAACCGAACGAGCACGACATGCTCACCGGCTCGCGCCCCGACGGCACCGCGTTCGCGGGTGCCCCGTTCGCCGACATGACCTGCGGCAACTGGACGAAGAGCGGCACCGACGGATCGGCGATGCTCGGACACTTCGATCGCGCGGGTCCCAGCGACAGCGCGTGGGCCACCTCGTGGAACTCGTCGCATCCGTCGCGCGGCTGCGATCCGCAGGGGCTGCGCAGCACCGGAGGAAACGGATTGTTCTACTGCTTCGCGGCGCAGTAGGTTGCGGCCACCTTGCTCGAGGTCGACGGGTCGCGCGATGCGATGACCACGACGCTCGAGCGCGGCCGCCCGGGCATCGTCTACTGTGCCGTGATCGTCACCTGCCAGCGCATCCTCGACCTGCAGCGCTGCAGGGAGTGCGTGGCTCCGAGCCGGAGCCGTTCTGGGAGGGTTGGAAACAGCTGCGGACAGACTACGAGAAGCGACTGTCCGAGTGAAGGGATCGGCTCGGCCATCTCGCATGTGACGCTCGCAAGATCAGGCGCCTCTACGGGGAGCGACGCGAAGCGCAGCTCCCCGCGCGGCGCCCGGACTCACGGAGTCGCGCAGTTGCAAAGTTCGAGGAATTCCTTGTTCACGAACCCGATCGCCGCGAGGATCGCAAGGAACTTGCCGGCGGTGAGCACGGCGGCAATCTGCGCGAAAGCCGCGACTGCACCGAGGGCAACGGTGGTCGCCTGCGTCCACCGACGCCGCAGGAAGTCGTGCAACTCCCGCATGACCGCACCCGGAAACGAATTCGCCAGCTTGCGGCACAGGTCGAACTCAGCGGCCGAACAGATCCAGTGTTTCAGGTCTACCCCGGCCTGTGTCGCGGCGGCCATCAACCGTTGCAGCACTTCACGCACGGACGATCGCCTTCACACGAATGAATCGCGAGCGATGATACGCGGCCGACGAACGACCGGTGGCCGCCGCATGCGGCGGCGGCCAGCCCGGCGGGTCACTGCACGGACGCAGACGACGGGCACTGGCGGGCCGAAATCCCCTTGGCCGCACAAGCGGCCAATCGCGCCCGGTTCCTGGCTTCCAACTCCTTGATGCGCTTCGCGGCTTCGGCCTTGCGGGTTGCTGCCTGCGCATCGGATTCGGCCTGCAGTTCCGCCTTGCGCCGTTTCATCGCGGCATCCTGCGCATCCGCGTCGCGCTTTCGCTGCGCCATCTCCTCACGGAACTTCCGGTCGCGCTCGCCGTCATCGACGGTGATGTACCCGGCGTTCCGCTCGCGAGCTTTCTGCGCCGACTGCTGATGTTCGTTCGCTTCGGCCTCGCGCTTCTCCAGGGCAAGCCGCCGACTCGACGCACGCATCTGCGCATCTTTCGCTTCCATGATCTGCGACTGCCTTTGCGCTTCACGCAGTTGCCGAGCCTCGTTCTCGGCCCGGATTTCCACGCTGGCCTGGCCGAGTCCTTGCGAGACGGCGTTCCAGAACTCGCTTCTGCTGCGCGACTTCGCCCGCGCCTCCGCATCGCGACGCACGCGCGCCTCGGCGATCGTGGATCGATACTCGTCTCCGGACACCTCGCGAAGCGAGATCGCCAGTTTTCCGGAATCGGAGCTGCGATCGAGCGCACCGTTCTCGTCGAGCGTCACGCGCGACGGAGGCTCGAGCCCGAGGAGCGCCGAAGGCCACTGCACCGACCCGTCCGGCAGGACCGTGAGCTCGCGAATGTGCGCGGTATAAGTCTCGAGCATGTTGAAGACATCGAGCTTCCCGCTCTCCGGGTTGTACTGGAACGCCAGGCGCACCGCCGACGGCAATTCGGCCTTCTCCTCCAGCACCACGCCCGGAATGGCCCAGCGATAGGAATACGCTGCAGGCCGCCCATCGGGCATCGTTCCGACGAAGGACCTGTCGGCGACCTTCGCATAGACACCGAACCGGGCAGCCTGTATTTCGGGATCGGCGGTCTGCAACGCCTGGAAGGAAGCCTTGATCGCATCGGATTGCTTGTAGAGCTGGGGGCCGCTCGCACAGCCCGCGAGAAAGATGAGCAGGATCGACAAGGGCAGACTGGAGAGGAATCTCGGCAGCGGAAAGGTCACGTCGTCGTTCGTTCGAAAGGAAAGCGCCGATGATCGCCAGTTCGGGCGCGTGAGACGCACGCTCGCGCGCCCGGTGGTCGGGGCGGCCGATGCGCGGCGGCGGCATTCGAGCCATGCGCCCGCGCCTGCCGTGCCCTCGAGCCGTGCCCTTGCTACAGCATCCCGGGATTGAGCTGCCAAACGTAAAAGGTCAGCGCCGAGGCGAATGTGACCCAGGCCAGATAGGGGAGCAACAACGCCGCAGCAAGGGTGCTCGCCCGCGCGAACAGAACGACATTCGCGACGATCATGCACCACAGAAGCAGGACCTCCGCGAAAGCGAGGCCGCCCTGGTGCCAGACGAAGAACAGCCAGCTCCACAAGGCATTGACGGCGAGTTGCGCAACGAACAGCCCCAAGGCCGTGCGCGCGCCAACGAAACCCCGTGCCCGCCAAACCCACCATGCCGAGACGGCCATCAGCGCGTACAGGACGGACCAGACGGGACCGAAAATCCAGCCCGGCGGCGCCCAGGAGGGGCGCGCGAGCCGGCCGTAGAACGCGCCGGCGTCGCCCGAAGCAAGAGCCCCGATGCCCGCCGCAGCGAAGGTCAGCAACAGCCAACCGGCAAGGCCGAGGACTTGACGCGATACCGAAAGGGGCGGTGATCGATCCACGATTGCCTCGCGACGGTAGAGGTGGCTTTTCAGGCAGAAACGAAGACGAGCATCGCGCATCGCGCGCTTGCCGTCGACCGACCTTCAGCTTCGACGTACGGTACGGTGAGCGCACCGACCGCGAAGGAGGAAACACCGTGCACGAAAGACGCAAGCTCGGCTCGCAAGGCCTCGAAGTATCGGCGATCGGACTCGGCTGCATGGGAATGACCCACGCGTACGGCGTCGGCGACGAGGCCGAATCGATCGCGACGATTCACCGCGCGATCGAGCTCGGCTGCACGTTCTTCGACACCGCCGAGTTCTACGGGCCGTTCACCAACGAGGAGCTGCTCGGTCGCGCGCTGCGCGGCCGGCGCGACGATGTCGTCATCGCGACGAAATTCGGCTTCACGATCGGCACGCCGCAGCAGGGCGTGGACAGTCGTCCCGAACACATCCGCGAGGTCGTCGACGCATCACTCGCACGCCTGCAGACCGATCGCATCGACCTCCTCTACCAGCATCGCGTCGACCCGAAGGTTCCGATCGAGGACGTCGCAGGCACGGTCGGCGATCTCGTACGCGCGGGCAAGGTGCGCTACTTCGGGTTGTCCGAAGCCGGCGTCGAGACGATCCGACGCGCGCACGCCGTGCATCCGGTCACGGCGCTGCAGAGCGAATACTCGTTGTGGGAGCGCGGCATCGAAGCGCACGTCCTGCCGGCGCTTCGCGAACACGGAATCGGCCTCGTGCCTTTCAGCCCGCTCGGCCGCGGATTTCTTACCGGCGCCGCGCAGCCGGCCGATGCGTATCCCGAGGGCGATTTCCGCCGCCGCGGCGACCCGCGCGTTCAGGGCGAGCACTTCGACGCCAACCTTCGCGCCACCGGGTTCCTTCGCGAGCTCGCGCGTCGCAAGGCCATCACGCCCGCGCAGCTCGCGCTCGCGTGGCTGCTGCACAAGGGACCCGACATCGTCCCGATTCCCGGCACGAAACGGCGCAAGTACCTGGAAGAGAACCTTCGCGCCGCGGACGTGACGCTCGACGCCGACGAAATGCATGCCCTGGATGCAGCGCTGCCACCCGGCGCGACGAGCGGCGAGCGCTACGGGAAAGCGGGTTTGGCGCTGCTCGAGAAACGTTGAGGCGCGCGTGGGCTCACGGCGCCATCGAGGGCCGCAACGCTACGCGCTCCACTGCCGCCGATGTACGGCTAGGCCGCCACGCTCATCTGCCGCGAGTGCTCGTGCTCTGCCACCCATGTTGCAACGGACTCGCCGATCGCTCGCGGATGGTCTTCCTGCAGGTAGTGCGCACCGGCGCCGAGTTCCACGACACGGCAATCGTGCAGTCCGCTCGCAAACGTCCGTGCGAATTCGGGCGAGACGAGCGCCCCGGGGCTTCCGACGAAAAGGAGCTTCGGGTAGCTCGAGGCCCGTAGCGCGGCGTGTGCCCGCGTGAGATGGGCATGCACGTCGGCCGGTTCTCCCGCGATCGGCAACTCGTTCGGGAGGCGCCAGATCGGGCGGCGCGACTCCGCCGAGGGAAACGGACTGCGATAGACCTCCATCTCTTCTTTCGTCAGTCCCCGAACGACGGAACCCGGCAACACGCCCTCGACGAAAGCGTTCTCCTCGAGGATCAACCTCTCCCCTTCCCCGGGCGTGCGGAACTTGCGAAACAACTCGCGCGCGGCCTCCTTCTGGTGGAAGTGGTCCCACGACGGCATGGGACGGATGAACTCCATGAAGGCGAGCCCGCGGACGAACTCGGGACGTCTCGCCGCCAGGTGAAACGCCAGCGCGGTGCCCCAGTCCTGCGCGACGAGCCAGGCCGACGTCACGCCCGCAGCCGCGATGAATCCATCGAGGTAGCGAACGTGATCTTCGAAGCGATAGGCAATGTCCGGCTTGCCCGACTGGCCGAAGCCGATCAGGTCGGGAGCGATGCAGTGCGCGATGCCGGCGACAGGGGGAATGATGTTTCGCCAGATGAACGAAGAAGTGGGATTGCCGTGGAGAAACATCACGACCGGCGCGCCCGGCTTTCGAGTCTCCCGATACGCCATCGTCGAATCGAGCACGGGCAGTTGGGGAAGAGTGATGTCGAAGTCCATCGATCGTTCCTCTCGAAGGTTGGAGATCCGGTTCGAGCGCTTTCGCGTGCACTCGACCGCAACGGCTGAAACGCCTATCGGGGGGAATGCGGGCACCGGATCTTTCATCCGGGCATCCGTGCCCTCGATTGCAGGGTTCACCGTCGGCACCAATGCTAGGATCGGCACTGGTCTTGCAAAAGATCCGGATTCGAGAAACTCGATGGAACCGGTTCTGTCCCTGAGCATCAGCGTTCCCCCTCGCGGTTCGCGCGCACGGCTGCGAACACTGCATGCCCAACTTCGCGATGGCATCGTGCAAGGCCGACTCCACGCCGGCCTCCTGCTTCCATCGACACGGGTGCTGGCCCACGAGTACGGGGTGTCGCGCAATACCGCAGTCGCTGCCTACGACCTGCTCGCCGCCGAGGGCTACGTCGTCACCCGTCCCGGAGGCGGGACGTTCGTGGCGGCGGTTGCTCCGCGTCGCTCCGAGCGCTCTCGCCGCAGCACGGCCGAGGCGGACGATGCGCGACTGAACCGCTACTGGCGTTACCGAAGCGCCATGACGCCGCCCGCGCAACTTCCCGGCATCGCGTTCGACTTCGCGCTCGGCCTGCCCGACAAGGGAATGTTTCCCTTCGACATCTGGCGCAGGCTTTCCGCGCGTTCGCTGCGAACGCTCTCGAGGACCCCGGCTGCCTACGCCGAAGCGCAGGGACGTGCGTCGCTTCGCGAGGCAGCGTCTGCGCACGCCTCGTACGCCCGCGCAGTGTCGTGTGCCGCCGATGACCTGGTGATCACTTCCGGTGCACAACAGGCGTTCGACCTGCTGGCCCGCATCCTGGTGACGCCCGGCAAGACGGTCGTCGCGGTGGAGGACCCCGGGTATCCGCCGTTACGGCGGGCCTTCGAGGCGGCGGGAGCGCGGATCGCCGCCGTCGCGGTAGACGCCGAGGGGATGCGGATCGACCGGATCCCCCGCGGCGCGAAGATCGTCTGCGTTACCCCGTCGCACCAGTTTCCATTGGGCATGCCCTTGTCGATGGAGCGACGCAAGGCGTTGCTGGAGCTGGCCAGGCGGCGCCAGGCGGTCATCGTCGAGGACGACTACGACGGCGAGTACCGTTTCGGAGGGCGACCGCTCGACGCACTGCAGACGCTGGATCGCGAGCAATGCGTCTTCTACGTGGGAACGTTCTCCAAGAGCCTGTTCCCGGCGCTGCGCCTCGGATACGTCGTCGCGCCGCCGTGGGCGCGCAACGCACTCATCGCCGCCAAGCAGGCCGCGGACTGGCATTGCGCGGTCTTGGCCCAGGACACGCTCGCCGCATTCATCGCCGCAGGCCATCTCGCGCGCCACGTCCGCAAGATGAGGCGCATCTACGGAGAGAGGCGCGATGCGCTGTTGGAGGCGCTGGCGAGGCACTTCGACGGGCTACTGGACGTCCTGGCGTCCGACACCGGGCTTCACATCGCCTGCACGTCGAAGAGCGCGGGCCGGATCCGCGCACTGCTGGCTCGGGCGCGCGAAAACGGCATCCGGCTTCAGTCGATCGAGGACTTCACGATGGGCCCATCGCATCGCCACGGCATCGTTTTCGGACTCGGGCGCATGTCGAGCGAGGAGATCGACAGAGGTATACGAAAACTCGCTTCGCTCGCGCGGTAGGCTCGAACGGCACCCGGCTCGCGCGAACGCTCCCTGCCTGGGTCTTACACGTGGATCTGCCGGCCACCCGCGAACGCCCAGTTTTCCCAGGTCGTCTCCTTGAAGACCACCATCGCGTTCTCCGGGTCGTGTCCCGCAGCGGCCAGACCGCTCATCATGTTCGCGAGGAACTGCTTCTTCACCTTGACGCTTCGACCCGCGGACAAGACGATCTCGATGAGGACGAAGTCATCGGTGCGTTTCCCTTGAACGTCCGGATAGGCGGGGTCGAAGCGGAAGTCCTCGGACGACAGCTCCAGCACTCGTTGGAAACGGTCGGACTCCGGGACGCCGATGCTGACGAGAGAAGCATGCACCGCCTGAAGCACCGACTCCTTGAAGGCGGCTGATTTCGGTCGAAGGACAGTGAGCGTGACGAGAGGCATGGCAGTCTCCGGCTGGACTGACGGGTCGCGTCTCAGAGCGCCATCGAAGGCCGCAACGCGATCGCCGCGTGCCAGCGTTGCAGGTTCGGATGCGTGTCGTCCGGGCGAATCTTCACGATACGGGCGAAATCCACCGCTACCGTGGCAGTGATGTCGGCGATGCTGAAATCGTCGCCCGCGAGGAACTCGCGATCGCTCAGACGGGCGTCGAGGACAGCGAAGAACTGGCGCACCCGCGCCCGTCCGCGCTCGGCCAGTTCCGGTATCTGCGGATAGTCGACCGGCCCCGGCAGAGCGCGATTGGCCATCGCCGGCGAACTGTTGCGCAGTGCTTCGGCGACGGCCAGCAGCCCGCCGAATTCGGCGCGCCAGTACCAACTGGCGACTTCGGCTTTTTCGAGCGGTGTGCGGCCCGCGAGCGGCGGATCCGGGAAACGCGCTTCGAGATACGCCGCGATG
This sequence comes from Pseudomonadota bacterium, assembly GCA_023389055.1. Classification (GTDB taxonomy): domain Bacteria; phylum Pseudomonadota; class Gammaproteobacteria; order Burkholderiales; family Burkholderiaceae_E; genus Zeimonas. The sequence continues at coordinate 33,156 of JAEWFA010000056.1, forward strand.
GCCGCGTTATCGGTGAGCAGCGCGCCTTCGTCGGTGCGCAGTGCGGGCACCGTGCACTCGGGGTTGATTGCGCGGTAGGCGTCGCCGAACTGCTCGCCGGCGCGCAGGTCGATCTGGACCGTCTCGTGTCGAAGCCCTTTCTCGGCAAGCAGGATTCGCGCGCGGCGCGGGCTGGGGGCGGTGCTGCAGTCGTAGAGCGTGAGCATGAAGTCGCCTCGTACGGCAGCGTGCGTCACGATGATGACGCGCTGCGCTTGTCCTCGGTTCGCGTCTCGAAGTCGCTGGCGTCGTGACGCTCGTGCAGCTGGTTCGCCGGGTTGCCCGAAATCCGATTGACCTTGCGCCCGCGCCGGACGGCGGGTCGCTGCGCGATCTCGTCGGCCCAGCGCACGACGTGCGTGTATTCCTGCACCCGAAGGAACTCGCCGGCTTCGTAGAGCTGTCCCTTCGCGAGCGCGCCGTACCAGGGCCAGGCGGCGATATCGGCGATGCTGTAGTCGCTTCCCCCGAGAAACCGGTTGTCGGCGAGGCGGCGGTCGAGCACGTCCATCTGGCGTTTCACTTCCATCGCGTAGCGGTCGATGGCGTACTCGATCTTGAACGGCGCGTACGCATAGAAATGCCCGAAACCGCCGCCGAGAAACGGCGCGCTCCCTACCTGCCAGAACAGCCACGACAGCGTCTCGGCTCGTGTGGCGCCCGTGGGGAGAAAGGCACCGAATTTTTCCGCGAGATAGAGAAGGATTGCGCCGGACTCGAAGACCCGGACCGGACGGGGTTCGCTGCGGTCGAGCAGTGCCGGAATCTTCGAGTTCGGATTCACCGCAACGAACCCGCTGCTGAACTGCTCCCCTTCGTTGATACGGATCAGCCAGGCGTCGTACTCGGCTTCGCGATGCCCGGCCTCGAGCAGCTCTTCGAGCATCACCGTGACCTTGACGCCGTTGGGCGTTCCCAGCGAATAGAGTTGCAGCGGGTGACGCCCGACCGGCAACTCGCGTTCGTGCGTAGCGCCGGCGACCGGACGGTTGATGCTCTCGAAGCGGCCTCCGCTCTTCTTGTCGGGCGACCAGATTTTCGGTGGGGTGTAGGAGGACGATTGGTTCATGGCAGAAGCGTTGCGCGCAACGCGCGGCAGGCGGCAGAAGGGATGCACCGATGTTACGTGCGTTGCCGTCACGGCCCGGCAGTGTCGTCACGCGGCGGGCAGGTACTGCGCACCGGCGGCCGACGCGAGACGGCCGTGCCTACCGTGGCATCAGCGCGAACACGCCCCAGCCCAGAAATTCGCGCGTGCAAGCGACATAGCGCTCGGGTTCCGACGTGAGTCGGCTGCGAACCTCTCCCGCCAGCTCGTCGTCGGGATTGGCTTCGAGCCATCGGCGCATGGTCAGCCACTTGGCCGCCTCGTATCGGTCCCAGCCATCCTGGTCGGCGAGAACCATCTCGACGACGTCGTAGCCGAGCTGGCTGAACGACGCGATCCGTTCCGGAAGCACGAGAAAGTCGGCGATCGAACTGGCGAGACACCCCTTCGCGACTTCCTCCGTCGGCGGCAAGTTCCGCCAGAAAGGCTCGCCGACGAGGATGATTCCTCCGGTGCGCAGGCTTCGCGACAGAAGCTCGATCGTCCCGGCGACGCCACCGCCGATCCAGCTGGCACCGAGACAGGCGGCCACGCCGACCTTCTCATCGGAAACATGGCCAGAAGCATCGCCATGAATGAACTGGACTCGATCAGCGACACCCAGCTCCACGGCACGGCGTTTCGCCTGCTCGGTGAACAACGCGCTCAGGTCGATGCCGGTGCCGACGACGCCGTGGTCGCGCGCCCAGGTGCACAGCATCTCCCCCGAGCCGCTGCCGAGGTCGAGCACGCGAGTCCCCGGATCCATTCGCAGTGCCGCCCCGAGCGTGGCCAGCTTTTCGGCCGTGATCGGGTTGTGGATGCGGTGAGCGCTTTCGGTGATGTTGAAGATTCGGGGGATGTCCATGGCGCCAAAGCTATGCGGCCTCGACGTGACGCGCAAAGTTGTCGAGAATCGCCTGCCAGCCCTGCCGTTGCTGCTCGATGGAGTGAGCGGGCTCGCTATCGAAGGTCACGCGCACGTTCACACCATTCGGGCGTTCGGTGAACTCGACTCGCGCCGTGCGATCGCCGAACGAGTATTCGATCAGCTCGTTCTCGACGATTCGTGTGTACGTTCCGGCGAAATCGAAACCCATGCTGCCGTCCTTGGCCTCCATGCGCGACGAGAAGGCGCCGCCCTCGCGCAAATCCACGGTGGCGGACGTCGTGTGCCAGTCGTCGGAGGCGGCATTCCACTGCTTTATGTCCTCGGGTGTCGTATACGCGTGCCAGACTTTCTCGATGGGTGCTGCCGCGGTGGTTTCGACGGTGATCTGCATGTTTGCCTCTCGTTGGAACTGCTGCGAACCCGGGAGCCCCGAAAACGGCTCCGCCTCAGCGTACCGTGAGAACGATCTTTCCCCGGATGTGCCCCCGAGCGGCTCGCTCATGCGCGCTTCGCGCATCCGCCAGCGCGTATGTGCTGTCGACAGCGACGCGAACCGTTCCTGCATCGAGCAGGTCCGCGAGTTTCGCAAGCTGTGCACCACTCGATCGAACGTGCGTTGTCGAGACCGTGACGCCGCGCTTCTCGGCCTCTTCGGCGTCGGAGAAGCCCAAGGGAAAGATCGGGAACAGAGCGCCGCCGCGCTCGAGCGTGCGCAGGAAACGACCCGTGGTCGGGCCGCCCACCGCGTCGACGACGAGATCGATGTCGCGGACGACGTTCGCCGGGTCCGTCTTCGTGTAGTCGATGAATTCGTCCGTGCCGAGGTCGCGCAGGAACGACTCGTGCTCGCCCGACGCCACTGCGATCACCCGAGCGCCTTTCCACCGGGCGAGCTGCACCGCGCAATGTCCCACGCCGCCTGCGGCTCCATTGACGAGGACCGACTTGCCCTCGAGCGGCACCGGCTCATGCCGGGTCGGCTGTAGCGCGTTCGGTTCATCGTGCCCGAGCTCGATCATGAACTGCCACGCGGTGAGCAGCGACATCGGCGCCGCCGCGGCATGCACGTGATCGATGCCGGTCGGTTTGAGTGCAACTTCCGATGCCGGCACGCTCACCCACTCGGCATAGGCCCTGCTCTCTCCGGCAAGACCGCGGGGAAAGCGAACCATCGAATACACCTCGTCTCGGACCGAGAAGTCCTCGACGTCGTCGGCAACCGCGTCGACGACGCCCGACACGTCCGATCCGAGAATCACGGGGAAGGAGACCTGCGGCCGCCGCTCGGGCGGCAGCATCCTGTAGCCCTCGCGCAGGTACCAGTCGGGAGGGTTGACGCCAACGGCGTGAACGCGCACGAGCACTTCCCCGGACTTCAACTCGGGCATCGGCGCGTCCTCGAAACGCAGCACGTCGGGACCACCGAACTCGTGCTGGCGGATTGCTTTCATCGTCCTGGGTAGCATGACTGGCTCAGTGTGAACCCGAACCGGTGGATGCACCGGCGCGGGCTTTGCGGGCGTCTGATGCCGGTCCCCGTAAGGCCGGCCACGCGCGAAGCGTTCGTGCGCGAGACTTCACATCACCCGATGGTTGTAGGTTGAAGCGGTCACGCGGCTGGACGACCACTGAACCGTCAGGGGCACCTCCTGCTGGAAGGCCGATGCTAACGTTGCGACGTGTGGAGGCAACGCGCGTCGCCGGCCCTGGCGGAAGAGATCCGTGCAGGCATGGACGCGGCCCCCGACGATCAACAAGCAGCCGTGCTCTGCAAACGATAAGGCTCGTCGCGACGAGTCCAGCTTCATTCCATGATCATGGGTGCGACCACGTCATCGCAAACATCCGCGTTCACCCCACTGCGCAACCCCTCGTACGCCGTGCTGTGGACGGCGACGGTCGTCACCAACATCGGCTGGTGGATGTACGGCGCGGCGGCCGGCTGGCTGATGACGGAGTTGAGCGTCGATCCGTTGCTGGTTTCGCTCGTGCAGGTCGCTTCCAGCCTGCCGATGTTCCTGCTCGCGCTGCCGGCGGGGGCGCTCGCCGACATCGTCGACAAGCGACGACTCCTGATCGTGACCGAGATCGCCGTCGTTCTGGCCTCGACGATGCTGGCGGCGCTGGTCTGGCTCGATCGCATCACGCCCTTCGTCTTGCTGTTCTTCACCTTCCTGCTCGGTGCAGGCGCCGCGCTCGTCGCGCCTTCCTGGCAATCGATCGTTCCGCTGCTCGTCCGGCGTCCCGAAGAGCTGCCCGCGGCCGTCGCCCTCAACAGCGTCGGCGTGAACATCAGCCGTGCGATCGGACCCGCGCTGGTCGGTGTGCTCACGCTTGGCGTCGGAGTCTCGGCGCCGTTCTGGGTGAATGCTTTCAGCAATCTCGGAACCGTCGGCGCATTGATCTGGTGGCGCTCTCCCGAGAACGCAAGCGATGAGCTACCGACGGAGCGCTTCCTGAACGCGATCGTCGCGGGTGGGCGATACGCGCGCCACAACTCGCTGCTGCGCGCCACCCTGTTTCATGCGGTCGGCTTCTTCTTGTTTGCCAGTGCCTACTGGGCGCTGTTGCCACTCGTGGCGCGCACGCAGATCGGCGGCGGGCCCGGGCTGTACGGCGTCCTGCTCGGAGCGATCGGCGCCGGCGCGATCCTGGGTGCCCTGGCGTTGCCGAAGTTGAGGGCGAAGCTCGGCCCCAACGGACTCGTGAATGCAGCTGCCGTCGGCACCGCCATTGCCCTCGGCCTGTTCGGCGCCGCACGCGACCCGTGGAGCGCGCTGGTTGCCAGCCTTCTGGCGGGCGCTTGCTGGATCGCGGCCGTTTCCAGCTTCAACGTGTCGGCCCAGTTCGCGCTACCGGAATGGGTCCGCGGGCGCGGACTCGCCATCTACGTGACGGTGTTCTCGGGCGCTCTGGCGCTAGGCAGTGCACTCTGGGGACAGCTCGCCAGCATGGTCGGACTGTCGATGGCGCATTTCGTTGCAGCGGCGGGCGCCCTGGTGGCGATTCCGTTGACGCAGCGCTGGAAGTTGCAGGCAAGCCCGGGAGTCGACCTGGCGCCTTCGATGCACTGGCCTACGCCCGTCACCTCACTGCAGATCGAAGAAGACGCAGGGCCGGTCCTGGTCACTGTCGAATACAAGGTGCTGCCGCAGCACTGCAAGACGTTCCTTGCGGCGATCGAGCGCATGTCCGCGCAGCGCCGCCGCGACGGCGCCTATGCGTGGGGCGTGTTCGAAGACGCAGCGGAACCCGGGCGGTTTTTGGAAACGTTTCTGGTCGACTCGTGGCTCGAACATCTTCGCCAGCACGCGCGCGTGACGAACGCGGATCGGGAGTTGGAGGAACGTGTGCACGAGCTCTTGATCGACGAGCCGATCGTGACGCATTTGATCAGTCGGAGGTAGGAGCGGCGGTGGCGGCAGCTCAAAGGTGTCGCCATCACGGCAGAGGGCCGATTCGCGAACGTAAGGAAGAAAGATGCCAAAAAGCGTACCGCGCCGACGAGCAGCGTGCGGCCCTACCTATTGGCGCACGCGACGATGGTCTTGGCGGGACGTTCTACTGAGCAGCAGAAAACCGGCGTAGTCGGTTGCCTGCCCGCTGGACGGAGCGGTTAGCTCTCAGCTCGCACTGCCTGCTCGAGCGCTTCGGTGGCCCACTGATTCAGGCTTTTTCCCATTGCCTGAGCCTTTACCAACGCCCGACTGTGCACCTCGGGTGGTACGCGAAGAAGCAACTTTCCCGAGGCTGGTTTCTCGGGAGAAATACCTTGCTCTTCGCAGTCTGCAAGATAGTCCTTGGTTGCGGCAGCGAACTCCCGCCGCAGCTCGGCCACAGTTTTTCCGTGAAAGCTGATGATACTGCGAAGCCCGAGCACTCGGCCGATAAAGATGTCGTCGCGCTCGTCGTATTCGACTCGAGCGGTATAGCCTCGAAAAGTCATCGTATTCATGGTTTGACTCCTGCGCGCTCGAGAAGCTCGCGCGCTTCTTCGACCTGGTAGCGCTTGGCCTCCTTACCGGGGTGCGGACGATGGCAGCGCCATTCGTGCCCCTCGAGCACCAGCTTGACCCTGGACCCTTCGCGGTCGTGGACAGTGCCGCCGAGCGCCTTGATCAACGACTCAATGTCTGAAAAGAGAATCGACGGTGAGGTCGGTCGAATGAAGATGGCGGCCAGCGTCTTCTTGTGCTTGGAGTTCACAGAGCGACGATAGCATAATGTGCTAGCACTTTCAACCATTCAACCATTGGAGCCGAGCGGCGCGTGAAGGCCGTAGGCCGAAGCGCACGCTTGTACTCGTCGGCGAACTGCTCGCTCAGCGCAGGCTCTTCGCAGGCGGGAACGGACAAGAAGAATCCAGCCCACACCATCGCGCCGTACTCCAGCACCGTGAGGCTGCCGAACAGGAGCCCTGGCCGGCGATCAACGCCGTGACTGCGACATACATCGGATTGCGGACGTAGCGATAGAACCCGGTGACGACGACGCGCTTGGGAGGAATCACGGGCGCCGGTGTGCCGAGGCCATGCAGGTCAGGCACCTTGGCTAGTTCCTCAAGCCCCAGCACGGTAATGCTCAGCGCGCGACGCTGATTGTTTGCTGCGGAGAGGTTTGGGCTACCCCCGTTTCTCCGGACACGCGGACATCGCTAATTGGGTTGCGCTGAACCGCTTGGCTTTCCTGGACAGCGCCGAGAGTCAGTTTTCGGCGGTCTGAGCCGCTTGGCTTTTCTGGACAACCCCGAGAGTTAGTTTTCGGCGTTCATGAGCCGCTTGGCTTTTCTGGACAACCCCGAGAGTTAGTTTTCGGCGTTCATGAAGCCTTCGATCGGCCTCGAAACCCTTGCCTGGCGCACGAATTCCGCCGGTGCAAGGTCCATGAGCGCACTGTGAGGA
>JAEWFA010000011.1 GCA_023389055.1 Pseudomonadota bacterium
CCGCTACGCTGCTCGCCGAGCGCCTGCGCGAGCCGCCCGTCGGACCGCGGGACGATCAGAGCGGCGATGCGGCCAGCAGCGTGCTGCGCGACAGCGACGCGGCGCTCGAGCTCGCGCTCGCCGAGGGCTGGGTCGGCGATGCAATCGCTTTTTGCAGCGGCGAACTCGGCAGCGACGAATCGGCGAGCCTCGTCGGCCGGCTGCGCGACTGGCCGGGGATCGACGCGCAGCTCACGCCCGAGCGTGCGAGCGCACTGTCGATGCGACTGCGTGCCGACGCGCACCGGATAGGACAGGCCACGCGCGCGAGCGTCGATCGCGCAGTCGAGGTTCCCGCGCCCGAAGCGGCGCCGGTCGACGCCCCGGTGGTCTCGATCGGTGTCGACGAACTGCAGATGCTCGCCGAAGCGGCCGCGCAGCTCGACGACGAGTTCGGCGAGGCGCTCGCCGACGGCGCGGATTTCGAGTCCTTCGCGCAGATCGGTGACGCGATCGAGCGCTATGCGAGCGCGATCGCCTATGTCGGCCTGGTTGCGGTGAGCGACGCGCTGTTCGCGTGGCACCGCAATGTCGAACGTTTCGCCCACGAGCCGCAGCGTTTCGGCGAGGCGCATCGAAGCCTGCTCGGGCGGCTGCCTTCGCTGTGGGCGGCGCTGTTCAAGTCGCCATCGGTCGATGCGGCGCGCGAAGCGCTTGCGCCGCTGGCCGATGCCGCATGGCCGGTGCCGCTGGAGCCGGCGAAGCTGGACGCGGCGCGGCTGGCGTTCGATTCGCTCGTCACGGTGGGCACGCGGCGGGTCTCCGCGCCCGAGGCCGAACCCGACGACGCGGCGATGTCGCTCGAGATTCCGCCCGATGCCGACCGCGAAGTCGTCGACAACCTGCTGCGCGAATTGCCGGCGCTTTCCGCGGCGTTCTCCAGCGCGATCGAGCGGGCGCGCGCCGGCTCGCACGACGATCTCGCGCAGGCGCAGCGCATCGCGCACACGCTGAAGGGTTCGGCGAATACGGTCGGCGTGCGCGCCATCGCTTCGCTCACGCACCGGCTCGAAGACCTGCTGCAATTGCTCGACGCCGGCGACGAAGCGCCGCTCGCGCCGGGCCTCGCCGACGTACTGTCCGACGGCGCCGATTGCCTGGCGGAGATGAGCGAGGCCGTCGCCGGACTGGGCGAGCCGCCGGCGCGTGCGCGCGAGGTCCATCGATCGGTCGGCGAATGGATCGCGCGCCTGCTCGAGGATTCGGGCAGCGGAGCGACCGCTGTGCAGGGTGCGGCGCGGCCCGTCCCGGTACAGCAACGGGAGCCGGCGCAGGCGCCTCAGTCGGCGCCCGAGCCGCGAGCCGAACCAGTCCCGGCGCCGGTGCCCGTGGACGAGGAGCGCCCCGCCGAGAGCGGCCCCGTAACGGCCGCACAGGACTGGCTGCGCGTGCCCGCCTCGCTGATCGAGCGACTGCTCGCCTTCGCCAACGAGGCGTCGATCCTGCTTTCGCAGGCGCAGGAGCAGGCGGTGGAGGTCGATCGGGTGCGAGCGACGCTCGTGGGCGGCACCGACCAGTTGCAGGATCTGTCCTCCGAGCTCGAGCGTCTCGTCGACATGCGCCGCTCGATGCTCGACGAGCGGCGCGAGCGTGACGACTTCGATCCGCTCGAGCTCGACGAGCACAACGACCTGCAGATGGTTTCGCGCCGGATCGCCGAGTCGGGCGCCGACGGCCGCCTGATCGAGCAGCAACTCGGGCGCAGCGTGGCGGCGTTGCGCGGATCGCTTTCGCAGCTCGAGCGGCTGCAGGCGGACCTGCGCGAGGCGGCACTGCAGACGCGAACGATCCGCGCCGACACCGTGGTGCCGCGCTGGATGCGAACCGTGCGACAGGCGGCACGGATGGCGATGCGCGAGGCGGCGCTGCACGTCGAAGGCGAGGACGTCGAGATCGACGCGCAGCTGCTGCAGGCGCTGGTCGAGCCGATCGGCCACCTGCTGCGCAATGCCGTCGACCACGGAATCGAGCCGGCCGACGAACGCGAGCGGCGCGGCAAGCCCCGCGCCGGACGCGTCGGGCTGCGCTTCGCCCGGGACGGCGGCGATCTCGTCATCGAGTGCGCCGACGACGGACGGGGGCTCGACCTGCCGGCGATCCGCGCGCGCGCGATCGCCACGGGCCTTGTCGCGCCCGACGAATCGCCGTCGGACAGCGCGCTCGCGCGCCTTGCGCTGCTGCCGGGCTTCTCGACCCGCGAGCGCGCGACGCAGTTGTCCGGCAGGGGGATCGGGCTGGACGTCGTCGAGCGCATCGTCCGCGAGCATCGCGGCTCGGTCGCGATCGACACCCGGCCCGGCGCCGGGACGAGCGTGCGACTTCGGCTGCCGGTGAGGCTCGCGGCGATGCCCGTCGTCGTCGTTCGCTCGCCGACGCACGTCATCGGTCTGTCGGTGCGCGAGGTCGAACGCATCGTCTCCTTCGATGCGAACGATGCCGCTGGGGCATCGCGCGTCGTCCGACTGGAGGACGTGCTCGGCCTGCCCGAGGACGCGTTCGCCCCGCAGACGGCGGGGGAGTCGCCGGCGAGCGTCGTGCTGCAGGTGCGCATGCCCGAAGGCGAGCTGGTCGGCGTGCGAGTGCCCGAACCCGGACAGCCGCGCAACGTCGTGCTGCGCCCGCTCGCCGCGTTCGTCGGACCGATTCCGGGCTTCGAAGGCGCGGCGGTGCTCGGCGACGGCGCAGTGGCGCCGGTCTACGACCTGCCGCGGCTGCTCGCCGAGCGCGAGGGTGGGCGCGCTGCGCCGGCGCTGCATGCGCAGCGCGCGGCGCTGCCGGTGTGCCTGGTGGTCGACGACTCGGTCAGCGTGCGGCGGATGATGGAGCAGTTCGTTCGGGATCTCGGCTACGAGCCCGACAGTGCCGGCGACGGCGTCGAGGCGCTCGAACGCGTGCGCCGCCGAGTGCCGGCTATCGTGCTCGTCGACCTCGAGATGCCGCGCATGAACGGCGTGGAGTTCGTGCGCGCGCTGCGTGCCGACGACGCGACACGCGACGTGCCGGTCGTGATGATCACTTCGCGTTCGTCGGAGAAGCACCGGACGCTGGCGCACGACGCCGGCGTCGACGTCTTCCTCACCAAGCCGTACACCGAGGACGCGCTGGCCACGCACATTGCGGCGCTGCTGCGATCGCGCGGCACCGCGCGCTGAGGGGCCCGCTGCGCGGGCGGTGCGGCCGACGGGCGGAGCGGGGTGTGGCGCGCGCAGCGGCGCGCGCTTGTTCCCCTTTCGCCGCTGCGATAGCATCGAAGTGCCTGGGGACGCGAGCGCGGACGGGCTGCCGGAGGTCGCATGCAGGTCAGCGAAGTACTTCGGGTGAAGGGCAATGCCCTGTTCACCGTCACGCCCGAGTCGATTCTGTCGGATTGCATCGTCACGATGGCCGAGCACGACGTCGGGTCGCTGGTCGTGATGGACCATGGTCGACTCGCCGGGATGCTCACCTTCCGTGAGGTCATCCGCGTGCTGGCGCGCCGCCAGCTCGAGCAGCGCACCGGGCCCACGCCGCCGGTCACCGAGATCGTGGTGCGCCAGGTGATGAAGGCCGACCCGCTGGTCGTGGCGCCGCAGACCGACGTCAACGAGCTGCGGCGGATCATGCTCGACACGCGCCAGCGCTACGTGCCGGTGATGGAAGGCGCCACGCTGCTCGGCGTCATCTCGTTTCACGACGTTGCGCGCGCGGTGCTCGAGGAGCAGAGCTTCGAGAACCGCATGCTCAAGGCGTACATCCGCAATTCGCCCCCCGAGAGTTGAAGGAACCGGAATGAATGCCGCCGTTCGCGTGCGCCCGTCCCTGCCCGCATGCGCATCCTGATCAGCAACGACGACGGCTATTTCGCTCCGGGGATCGAAAAGCTGGCCGAAGTCGCTTCGGCCTTCGGTGAGGTCACCGTGATCGCGCCCGAGCGCGATCGCAGCGGCGCGTCGAACTCGCTCACGCTCGATCGGCCGTTGTCGGTGCGCGTGGCGCACAACGGCTTTCTCTACGTGAACGGCACGCCCACCGACTGCGTGCACATCGCCGTCACCGGACTGCTCGAGCACAAGCCCGACATCGTTCTGTCGGGCATCAACGACGGCGCGAACATGGGCGACGACACGATCTACTCGGGCACGGTCGCCGCCGCGATGGAGGGCTACCTGCTCGGCGTGCCGTCGATCGCGTTCTCGCTTGCGCATCGCGGCCACGAGCATCTCGACACGGCGGCCGAAGTCGCCCGGCGCATGCTGGCGCGGCACGCGCGCCGGCGATTGCCGGCGCCGATCCTGCTGAACGTCAACGTGCCGTCGCTTCCGATGGCCGAACTGCGCGGCGTGATGGTCACGCGGCTGGGGCGCCGTCACCTGGCCGAACCGGTCGTGCGCGCGACGAGCCCGCGCGGCGACACGATCTACTGGATCGGCGCGGCGGGTCGCGCGAAGGAGGCCGGTCCGGGCACCGACTTCCACGCGGTCGAAAGCGGCTGGGCGTCCGTGACGCCGCTCGACATCGACCTGACCGCGCCGCGCGCGTTGCGGGTCGTGCGCGACTGGGTCGACGAAAGCAATGAGTGATCGCCCGTCGTGGCTGCCGCAGCCGGCGGCTGCGCGCAGGCGCATCGGCACGCCGGCGCCCGTGCAACGCGAGCGCACCGCCCCGTCGCTGGCCACCGACGGAGCGCGCGCCCGGATGATCGATGCACTGCGTCGCGTCGGGCTGCGCGATGGGCAGGTGCTCGAGGCGATGGCGCAGGTGCCGCGTCATCTGTTCGTCGACGCTGCGCTCGCCAGCCGCGGCTACGAGGACGTGGCGCTGCCCATCGGCCACGGACAGACGATCTCGAAGCCGAGCACCGTTGCGCGAATGATCGAACTCGTCGCCGAGCCGCTGGCGCCCGGGCGCCGCGCGTCGGCACGCGCGCTGGAGGTCGGCACCGGTTGCGGCTACCAGGCCGCGGTGCTCGCACGCGTGTTCGGCGAAGCGGTCTCGGTCGAACGCGTGCGCGGATTGCACGAGCAGGCGCGCGCGAACCTGCGGGCGATGCGCCTGCCGAACCTGCGTCTCGTGTTCGGCGACGGCAACCTCGGCGTGCCCCAGGCGGCGCCGTTCGACGCCATCGTCGTCGCCGCTGCCGGCGACTCGATTCCCGAGGCGCTGCTCGAACAGATGCGGATCGGCGCGCGCCTCGTCGCGCCGGTCGGCTCCGCGCGGCAATCGCTGCATCTGGTCGAGCGCGTCGAGCGCGACCGATGGCAGCTAACGATTCTCGATGCGGTACGATTCGTTCCATTGCGCACCGGTACCGTCTAGGTGCCGGACTCCGTCCCAGCGATAGCGTCCGAGCGGCGCGCTCACCGATGACCATTTTCAGAGCCGGCTTCGCCCGCGGCGAAGCCATCGCGGCCTGGCCGCGCCCGTGCATTGCCTTTTTCGCGGCGGTCCTCGTGCTCGCCGGTTGCGCGAGTCCTCATCCCGCGCCGATCGTGCAT
>JAEWFA010000055.1 GCA_023389055.1 Pseudomonadota bacterium
CTCGTAGCCGCGCTCGCGCGGGCGGGGCACGCGCGCCTCGCGCATCGCCTGCGCGATCGCGGCCCCTGCGTCGCAGGCTTCGCGCAGTCGCAGCAGCGTTCGCAACGCGTCGGCGATCGCCCACAACACCAGGGGCTCGGCGACGCCCTCGGCGCGCAGCCCGTCGAGCGTGCGCAGCGCCCGTGGAACGTCGGCGCCGATCATCGCGTCGACGAGGTCGAAGGCGTCGTAGCGTGCGACATCGAGCACCGCGGCGCGAACCGCATCGCGCGACAACTCCCCCTCCGGGCAAAGCAAAGCCAGTTTCGAGATCTCCTGATGCGCCGCCAGCAGGTTCCCCTCGACCCGCTGCGCGATCCATTCGAGCGTGTCGCGCTCGGCGCGCTGCTTCTGCCGACCGAGTCGCGTGGCGATCCACTGCGGCAGTTGCGCGCGTTCTATCGGCCAGACGGCGACGACGTAGCCGACGCGCTCGATCGCGCCGAACCAGTCGCTCGCGGTGCTCGCGCGGTCGAGCCTCGGCCCGCTCACCAGCAGTCGCGTGTCTTCGTCCAGGCGCGCAGCGGTGTCGGCGAGCGCCATTCCGATCTCCTTCGTCGGCTTGATGGCAGCGAAGCGCAGCTCGATCAGGCGCCGGCCCGCGAACAGCGACATCGAATCGGCCTGCGCCGTCAGTGCCTCGACCTGGAAGCCTCGTGCGGCTTCGAACACCTGTCGCTCGTCGAATCCCTGCGCGCGCAGCGCGTCGCGCACCTGCTGCGCGCATTCCTGGACGATCAGCGCCTCGTCGCCGTGAATCCAGACGACGGGCGGCACGCGACGCGCCAGCGCGCCGGCGAGTGCATCGGCGCGAAGCTGGGTCATTTTCCGATCGCCGCCAGGCGGCGCAGCAATTGCTGGACGAGGTCGGACTGCATCTCCTTGTACAGCAGCTCTTCCTCCTGCTGCTTGGCGACCTGCTCGATGTCGCTGGACGTGATGTCCCGATGGAGCACGATCTCGGTGGGCGGCAGCAGGACCGTGCTGTCGCGCGCGACCACGCGGAACGTGAAGCGAAGTCGCAACTGGTATTCGCGCGGTCGCCCGGTCGACGAGTAGCCGACGACTTCCTTTTCGCGCCGCTCGGAGAGCACCTCGAGGCGCGCGTCGGCTTCCTTCGGGTCGTCCACCAGCCGCGTGTCCTCCGCCACGCGCACCAGCCGGCGAAACTCCGCGCCGATCGCCGACGTGGGCGAGAAGGTCGTGTACAGCGTGCGAAACGGCAGCGCGGCGGAGCGGCGCAGCTGGAAGCCGCAGCCGGCGAGTGGCGCACTGGCAGCCGCGGCGAGCGCCGCGGCCGCCAGTGCGCGTAATGTCGAGCGCCGCTGCGCGGCGCCGTGAAGGGTGAACGGTGAAGTGTGAAGGGGTGTGAGGAAGCGCCGGCGCGCAGCGCGGAGAAAGGCGAACGAGAGACGGACTCGGTACAACGCGAAGCGCGGTGCTCGTTGCATCGGCACGGCCCCCTTCACCCTTCACCCTTTACTTCCTCAAACAACCACATTCACCAGCCGCCCCGGCACGATGACGACCTTGCGCGGCGGGCGGCCTTCGGCGTGGCGCGTGAAGGCGTCGGTGGCGAGGGCCGCGGCGCGGATCGCTTCGTCATCCGCAGCGGCGGGCACCTGCACCGATCCGCGCACCTTGCCGTTGATCTGCAGCACGAGCTCGATCGTGTCCTGCTCGAGCGCGCGTTCGTCCACCTGCGGCCACGGCGCGTCGAGCAGGTCGCCGAGCGCGCCGGCAAAGCCCAGCTCGGTCCACAGCGCGTGCCCGATATGCGGCACGACCGGATAGAGCATGCGGATCAGGATCGACAGCGCCTCGCGCATCACTTCGTCGGAGAGGGACGTGCGCGGCAACTTCGCCGCCTCGATCGCGTTGAGCATCTTCATCGCCGCCGACACGACGGTGTTGTACTGCTTGCGCCGATAGTCGTAGTCGGCCTGCCGCAGGATCGCGTGCACCTCGCGGCGCAGCGCCTTCTGCGCATCGTCGAGCGCTTCGGGATCGATCCTGGGCGCTCCGGGCTTCGCCGCAAGCGCGGCGTGCTGCGCGAAGCCCGCCGCCCACAACCGGCGCAGGAACCGCTGCGCGCCCTCGACGCCGGCACCGGACCACTCGAGCGTCTGTTCCGGGGGCGAAGCGAACATCACGAACAGGCGTGCGGTATCGGCGCCATGGCGCTCGATCAGCGCCTGGGGGTCGACGCCGTTGTTCTTGCTCTTCGACATCGTGCCCATGCCGCCGTACTCGACGGGCAGGCCGTCGGTCTTCGAGCGCCACGCGACCGGCTTGCCGGCCGCGTCGTAATCGGTGTCGATGTCGTCGGGCCAGAAGTACTCGATGCCGCCGCGCTCGTTGCGCCGCCAGTAGATGTCGTTGAGCACCATCCCCTGGCAGAGCAGGTTCGAGAACGGCTCGTCGAAGCGCACGAGGCCGCGATCGGGATCGCCGGGGAAGTCGCCGCGCAGGTCGCGCATCACCTTCGTCCAGAAGCGCGCGTACAGCAGGTGCAGCACGGCGTGCTCGATACCGCCGATGTACTGGTCCATCGGCATCCAGTAATCGTTGCGCGCGTCGACCATCGAGGCGTCGTTGTCCGGCGAGCAGTACCGCATGTAGTACCAGGACGAATCGACGAAAGTGTCCATCGTGTCGGTCTCGCGCCGCGCGGGCTGGCCGCACCTCGGGCAGTCGCAGCGCAGGAAGCGTTCGTCCTTCGCCAGCGGGTTGCCGCTGCCGTCGGGGACGAGATCCTCGGGGAGCACGACGGGCAGTTGCTCGTAGGGCACCGGTACCGCGCCGCAGGCGTCGCAGTGCACGATGGGGATCGGCGTTCCCCAGTAGCGCTGCCGCGAGATGCCCCAGTCGCGCAACCGGTACTGCACGCGCCTGGCGCCGAGCCCCTTCGCTTCGAGGTCGGCGGCGATCGCGTCGATCGCCGCGTCGTGGTCGAGCCCGTCGTACCGGCCGGAGTGGACGAGGCCGACGTTCGACTTTTCCTCGTACCACGGTTGCCACTGCTCGTCCGAGAACGCCTTGCCCTGCACCGCGATCACCTGCCGGATCGGCAGTCCGAACTTGCGCGCAAAGGCGAAGTCGCGTTCGTCGTGCCCGGGAACGCCCATCACCGCGCCGTCGCCGTAGCTCATCAACACGTAGTTGCCGACCCAGACGGGAACGGGTTCGCCGGTCAGCGGATGCTGCACGACGAGTCCGGTGGGCCGGCCGTCCTTCTCGCGCGTGGCGATGTCGGCCTCGGTGGCCGCGCCGCGGCGGCATTCCTCGACGAAGGCCGCAACCGCCGCGTCGCGCGCGGCGGCGACTGCGGCCAGCGGGTGCTCGGGGGCGACGGCGACGAAGGTGACGCCCATGATCGTGTCGGCGCGCGTCGTGAAGACGTAGAGCCTGCCGTCACCGACGAGCTCGCCGCGATCGTTTCGGATTTCGTGCGGAAAGGCGAAGCGCACGCCCACCGAGCGGCCGATCCAGTTCTCCTGCATCAGCTTGACGCGCTCGGGCCAGCCCAGGCTTTCGAGGTCGGCGATCAACTCGTCGGCGTAGCGCGTGATCGCCAGGTAGTACATCGGGATTTCGCGCTTCTCGACGAGCGCGCCCGAACGCCAGCCGCGGCCGTCGATCACCTGCTCGTTGGCGAGCACGGTCTGGTCGGACGGGTCCCAGTTCACCGTACCGGTCTTCAGGTAGGCGATGCCCTGTTCGAGCATCTTCAGGAACAGCCACTGGTTCCACTTGTAGTAGTCGGGCGCGCAGGTGGCGACCTCGCGATGCCAGTCGATGGCCAGCCCCATCGAGCGCATCTGCGACTTCATGTGCGCGATGTTGTCCCAGGTCCACTTCGCCGGCGCGACGTCGTTCTTCATCGCCGCGTTCTCGGCGGGCAGGCCGAAGGCGTCCCAGCCCATCGGCATCAGCACGTTGTAGCCGTTCATCCGCAGATGCCGGTACATGACGTCGTTGATCGTGTAGTTGCGCACGTGCCCCATGTGCAGCTTGCCCGACGGATAGGGCAGCATCGAGCACGCGTAGAACTTGCCTTTCGGGAAGCGCTCGTCGTTCTCGACGGCGCGGTAGGCGTCGATCGACTGCCAGTGGGCCTGCGCGGCCTTCTCGACCTCGGCGGCGTCGTAACGTTCGTGCATGAGCGGCGAGCGGGGGAAATCGCGGGGAAACCGTCGAGTTTACACGGCGTGCGCGCGCCGACTTCGGCCGCGCAAGCCGTGCGAGCGGCCCCGCCGCGGCGTCAGGAATCGCGCTCGACTTCCTGGCGCGTCTCGCTGCCCGGGTCTCGTGCAGCGTCCGCCTGCTTCCATGCGCGCACGGCCCAGACGAGCACGGCCGCGAGCGCGACGAGGTTGATGGCGATGCCGGTGATCCAGAATCCGTTCACGTCGTGTCCCGGGAGGCGCGCAGCCGCTCAGAACGTCGTCTGCGCGCGCACGCCCGCGTAGTAGTTTCGTTGCGGCGCCGATTCGTAATAGCGCCCGCCCGCCGCATTGACGATCACCGAGCCGACGTAGCGGCGATCGAAAGCGTTGTCGATGCGCACGAAGGGCTCGATGCGCCAACCGGCGGCAATCCGTTCGAAACCGGCGCGCAGGTTCGCTACTGCATACGAGTCGGCGTGCTCGGAGTTCGCGTCGTCGACGGCGACCTTGCCGCTCCACGAACCCTCGATGCCGGCAACGAAGCCGCTTGCCGCGTGATGCCAGGTCGCCTCGACGAACAGCGACGACTTCGGCACGCCGGGAAGCCGGTTGCCGGACAGCACGGTGCCGTCGAGCGCACGATAGTCGCGAAACTCCGCCTGCATCCAGGTCCACGCGACCGATGTGGCGAAGCCACCGCGCAGGCGCGAGTCGATGCCGATCTCGATGCCCCTGCGCGCGGTTCGCGCAGCGTTGCGGAACGTCGTGCGGCCGCCGACGTTCGCGTCCGGAACGATGTCGTTGCGCGTATCGGTATGGAACAGCGCGACAGTCGCCTGCGTGCCCTTCGCCGGCCTCCATTTCAGGCCGAGTTCCTGGTTCTCGCTGCGACTCGCCTGCAATGCGAAGTTCAGGCCCGGACTCCCGTCGGGTCGGTACGCGAGTTCGGCGAAGGTCGGCGTCTCGAAGCCGCGGCCGATCGATGCGTAGACGTTGGCGTCGTCGGACAGGGCGTACAGCACGCCGATCACCGGGCTCGTCGCCGAGTAGCCGCGCGAGCCGGAATCGTCGGGGTTCGTCGCGTCGACGAAGCCGTCGCGCACCGTGAAGTGCACGTTCGAGCGGCGCGCTCCGCCGGCGAGCTTCCAGCGCGGCGTGATCCACCATTCGACGAGCGCGTACTGGTCGAAGTCGCGCACCGTATCGGATTCGTTGCGGCGCAACGCGCCGACCACGCCGGCGTCGTTGACGAAGCCCCTGCGCCGCTCGTTCATCCGGTCGTAGTCGACGCCGACGGTTGCGTCGACGCGACCGCTGGCCGTGCGCAGGCTCTTCGTCCACTGCAGGTTCAGGCCGCCGAAGCCGCGGTCGAGGTCGACGACGCCGCCCGACGAGCCGGGCGCGGCGCCGCTGAAGGCGAGGAACTGGCGCAGTGCGCGTTCGCCGCCGTACGCGCGGATGCGCAGCGTCGATCCGTCGGCGATGCGCCGCTGCCAGTCGGCGCCGATCTGCCGGTGCTCGACGCTCTTGCGCGTGTCGAAGGCGAGGGCGCCGCTGCCGGCCTGTCGCGGGTCACGCGCCAGTTGCGCGCGCGTCAGGCCGAGTGGGTCGAGCGTGTCGGGTTGGTCGAGGGCGGTTGCGCTCAGCGAGAAGCGTGTGGCGTCGTCGGACCAGACGAGCCTGGCATTGGCGAGGTCGCGTCGGGTTCGGCTGTGATCGCGCCAGCCCTCGGTGCGAAAGCGCGATGCGTCGACGCGCGCGCCGAGCGTGCCGACCGTGTCGCCGAGTTCCACGCCGACCTTGCGCGCGCCGAAGCTGCCGGCGCCCGCGCGCAGGCCGAGCGTGGGCTGCTGCGGCGGATCCTCGGTGAAAACCGTGACGAGCCCGCCCGATGAATTGCCGTACAGCGCGGCAAAGGGCCCGCGCAGCACCTCTATGCGCTCGGCGCCGTCGAGGTCGAACAGGCCCGTCTGCCCCTGTCCATCGGGCATCGTCAGCGGCACGCCGTCCTGCACGAGGCGCACGCCGCGCACGCCGAAGCTCGCGCGCGAGCCGAAGCCGCGCGACGAGACCTGCAGGTCCTGCGCGTAGTTCTGGCGGTTCTGCACGTGGATTCCGGGAACGCTGCCTAGCGCCTCGGACAGGTTCACGCCGGAACGCTGTGCGCGGATCTCGTCGACGCCGACGACGTCGACCGAAGCTGGGACGTCGAACGTGCGCTGCGCGCTGCGCGTGGCGGTGACGGTGACCGGCTCGAGCGATTGCGCCAGAGCCGGCATCGCGACGAGCACGATCGGCAGGACGCCGGACGCAGCCAGCGCAGCGAAGCGAACGCCGGCGAGCGAAGGACGCGGACGCCGGGACGCGCGAGCGAGCGCTTTCGCTTGCGCGCGCGAAGTCATGCAGCTTCGTCGACGACGACCGCGGAGTCGAAGCTGCGCGGATGCGCGCGGTACGCGTGGCGCACGGCCTCGGCGCCGTAGCGGCGCTCGAGCGCTCGGATGGCGAAATGGCCGCGGCTCATCGTCTGGTAGTGATCCATGAAGAGCAGGTTGATCGCCACGCCGGCGGCGGCACCGACGCCGGGAACGAGCATGCCCGCCGCCTTCTGCGTGAGCTGGATCTTGTAGCGCGTCGCCACCATCGCGATGAGCCGGACCATCGCCGGGGCGCCTTCCTGCACGACGCCGCGCTGCGCGACGTAGCGCGAGGCGTCGCTGACCGCGCGCGCGAGCACCGCGCGCACGGCGTAATACCCCGACTCGGCGGCGTCGTCGCGGGGCGAATCTCCGCCCAGCGCGAACACCTCGAGCGCGGCCATGCGCGTATCGGCAGAGCCCGGGTCCTCTCCTTCGGCGCGCGCGACGTCGAGGATCGAGCGCATGATCAGCACGGTGGACAGCGGGATCTCGATCGACAGGCCGGCGATGCCCAGAGCGCCGCCGGCGCCGCCGCTGACCGAACCGAGCAGCTTGTGCAGGCGAGGGCTCGCCTCTCGACGCCCCGGCTCGAGTGTGCGGGCGGCCGCGTCGACCGAGCGTTGCAGTGCGTGGTGCGTGATGACGCCGAGCCGCTTGCGGATCGACGGGGGCAACAGATCGACGGTGCGTTCGATCGGCCCGCCGAGGAAGTCGCTCAGGCGCGCGGCGAGTCCGGGCCGTTCGAGCAGTTCACGCGCCTGCTCGAGCTTGCGCAGGTCGGCGACATCGAGCTTCATGATGCGCTACCGGCGCTGCGAAGATTTCAGGGCACCCGAACGATGATCGGGACGTGGCCTTCGCGCAGAAGGCCGGCCGTCACGCTGCCGAGGACCGCCGCCTGCAGCGCCGACCGCCCGCGCGTGGCCATCACGACGAGGATATCGCGCCGCTCGCCGATGAAGCTGGCCATCGAGTCGACGGGATCGCCGTGCAGCACTTCCCAGTTCGCCTCGACTCCGTACTGCTTGCCGAGATCGACCGCGTGCGAGCGTACGTAGGAGCTCTCGAGCGCGTCGTTCGCCGGCACGTTCGGATCGGTACGTGCCTCGGGCGAGATGACCTGCACCACGAGCAGGCGCGCCTTCAGCGCACGCGCCCATTCCCCCGCCTGCTGCTGCATCCACTCGGAATGACCGCTGCCGTCGATCGGCAGCATCACCGTGTTGATCTGCACGGCCTCCTGCGCGGCCTGCTGGCGTCCGTGCGGGCGATAGACGAGCACCGGGTTGTGCCCCGTGCGCACGACGTCGTGCGCGACGCTGCCGAGCATGGCTTCGGCGAGTCCGCTGCGGCCGTGGGTGGTCATCGCGACCAGCGTGCCGCGCACCCGCGCCGCTTCCTCGAGGATCGCTGCCGCGACGTTGCCGCGCCCCGGCACCATGCGCGACTCGGCCTTCAACGCATCGGCCAGTCCCTGCAACTGGCGCGTCGCATCGTCGTCGCCGGACTCGCGTTCCTGAACCCGCATGAGGGCGAGCTTCGCGCCGGTGGCGCGCGCGATGCTTTGCGCGTACGGCAACACCTCTTCCGAGAAGCGGGAGCCGTCGACCGGTACCAGGATTCGCTCGTACATTTTCGTCCTCGTCGTGGGGAAACGTCTGCCGTGTTTTCTGCATAATGGCGTGGCCATGAGAAATCCGCAAATCGTCTCGACGATCGTCGAGCCGCCCTCCGATGCATCGCGCAACCCGGCCGAAGTTCCCGTCGGCTCGGCGATCCTGCGAGCGATCCGCGTGATGGAAACCATCGCCGAGAGCGAGGTTCCGCCGCACCTGGCCGAACTGTGCCGTGCCCTGGGGCTGCCCAAGCCGACCGTGTTCCGCATCCTGTCCACGCTCGAGTACGCCGGACTCGTCTCGCGCGAACCGGGCAGCAAGCGCTATCGCAGCGGCCGGCGGCTCACCCGGCTGTCGGGCGCGGTGCTGCTCAATTCGCCGTCGTGTGCGGCGCGGCGGGCGATCCTCGAGGAGCTCGTCGAGCAGACCGGGGAGACGTGCAACCTTTCGGTTCCCGACGGTCATTCGGTGGTCTACCTCGATCGTGTCGAAGCCGATTGGCCGTTGCGCGTTTCGCTGTCGGCCGGCTCGTGCATTCCGCTGTGCGCCTCGGCCAGCGGCAAGCTCTTTCTCGGCGCGATGACGCGACGATCGCGCGAGCGGCTGATCCGGCAGTGTCCGTTGATCCGGCATACGCCGCAGACGCTCGACGACCCGGCGCAACTCGAGATCGAGATCGAACGCGTGCAGCAGCAGGGCTATGCGGTCGACAACGAGGAATACCTTCCGGGCGTGCGTTGCCTGGCGGTGCCCGTCATCGACGCGGACGGGCGCGTCGTCGCCGCTCTGTCGCTGCACGCGCCGGTGTCGCGGCTGAGCCTGGACGAGGCGCTGCAGTTCCTTCCGGCGATGCGCAGCGCCGCCGCCGACATGGCGCAGACCATCGACTGGTGATCGCGTGACGCTCCTCGTGCTGAACAGCGGATCGTCGAGCATCAAGTTCGCCAGCTACGTCCGTGGCGAGCGCCGCGGCGAGGTCGTCGAGCGTCTGCGCGGACAGGTGTCGGGCCTGCCCGACGCGGCGGTCCTGTCCTGGGGCCGTGCCGGGGGCAAGCGCGACGAACGCAGGTTGCCGGGAAACGTGGATTCGCGCGGCGCGCTCGAAGCGGTGCTCGCCCAGGTCGACGAGGCCGGTGCGCTCGGCGCGATCGAAGCGGTGGGCCACCGCATCGCGCACGGTGGGCAGGCGTTGATTCGCCCGGTTCGCATCGACGACGATGTGCTCGCGCTGATCGAGTCGCTCACGCCGCTGGCGCCGCTGCACCAGGGCTTCAGCCTCGCCGGCGTGCGCGCGATGCAGTCGCTCGCGCCCGAAGCCGTGCAGGTCGCCTGCTTCGACACGGCGTTCCATGCGACGCAACCGGCGCTGCACACGACGATGCCGTTGCCCGCTGCGTGGCGCGAACGCGGCGCGCGCCGCTACGGCTTCCACGGCCTGTCGTTCGAGTGGATCGCCCGGAAACTGCCGCAACTGCTCGGCGCGGCTGCCGATGCCCGCGTCATCGTCGCCCATCTGGGCAGCGGCGCGAGCGTGTGCGGAATGCGCGAGCGCCGCTCGGTGCGCACGTCGATGGGGCTGAGCACGCTCGGCGGGCTCATGATGAGCACGCGCCCGGGAGACCTCGACCCGGGCGTGCTGCTGTACCTGCAGCAGCAACTGCACGTCGACATCGAAGCGGTGAGCCACGGGTTGCACCGCGAATCCGGACTGCTCGGACTGTCCGGGCTGTCGGGCGACATGCGTGCGCTCGAGGCGAGCGAAGACCCGCGAGCCGGTTTCGCGATCGAGATGTTCTGCCAGCGCGCCGCGCAGGAAATCGCCGCCACCGCGGCAGCGATCGGCGGCTGCGATGCGCTCGTCTTCACGGGCGGCATCGGCGAGCACAGCCAACGCGCGCGCCGCGAGATCGCTGCACTGTTGGGCTGGATGGGCGTGCGACTCGACCACGCGCTGAACCGTGCCGACGGACCGCGCGTGCACGCCGCCGATTCCGCGGTGGCGGTCTGGGTGGTGCCCACCGACGAAGAGCAGGTCATCGCCGGTCATGTGGCGGCGATGACGTAGCGCCGCGCTAGCCGGACCCGGACGACGGCAGCACCGTACCTCGGCACTCGCCGAAGCCGATGCGCGCGAAGCCGGGCCGATGGCACCAGCCGCGCAGGATCACCGCGTCGCCGTCTTCCAGGAAAGCGCGCGTTTCGCCGCCGGCCAGCGCGATCGGTTGCCTGCCGCCGTGCGAGAGCTCGAGCAGCGAACCGCCTTCGCCTTCGTTCGGCCCCGATTGCGTGCCGCTGCCGAAAAGATCGCCCGGTTGCAGGTTGCAGCCGCCGATCGTGTGGTGGGCGACCATCTGCGCGACGTTCCAGTACGAGTCGCGGAAGTTCGAGCGCGAAAGACGCATCGGTCCGACACCTGACTGCCGCATCGCCGCCGTCTCGATCCACGCTTCTAGCTGCACGTCGATCGCGCCGTGCCTGCGGTTGCCGGCGTCGTCGAGATACGGCAGCGGCTGCGGATCGTCGCCACCGCGTTGCCAGTCGACGCGATAGGGCGCGAGCGCCTCGAGCGTGACGATCCACGGCGAGATCGTCGTCGCGAAGCTCTTCGACAGGAAAGGTCCCAATGGCTGGTATTCCCAGGCCTGCACGTCGCGCGCCGACCAGTCGTTCAGCAGGCACAGGCCGAACACGTGGGCCTCCGCGTCGACGATCGGGATCGGCTCGCCGGCCGCATTGCCCGTGCCGATCCAGATGCCGACCTCGAGTTCGTAGTCGAGCCGGCGCGATGCGGCCACGATCGGCTGCTCGTCGGCGTGCGGGCGGATCTGGCCGCGCGGGCGGCGGAACCGATGTCCGCTGACGACGATCGACGAGGCGCGGCCGTGATAGCCGATCGGCACCCACTTGTAGTTCGGCAACAGCGGCTGGTCCGGGCGGAACTGCCGCCCGACGTTGGTCGCGTGATGCACCGACGCGTAGAAGTCGGTGTAGTCGCCCACGCGCGCCGGGACGCGGTACTCGGCTTCGGCCTGCGCGACGAGCCAGCCCGCGGCGTCCACGGCGCGCGGTGCGCCGGCGCGAAGCAGGCGCGAGAGCACCAGGCGCAACGCCTTCGATGGTCGCGGGCCGAGCGCCATCAGGTCGTTCAGCGTCTCGGCGCACGCACGATCGAGCGCCAGCGCTGCTTCGCCTTCGACCAGGCCCGATGCGGCGGCAGCGCACAGGTCGACGATCTGGTCGCCGATCGCGACGCCGCCGCGCCAGCGTTCGCCGCTGTCGCGGCGGCGGAACACGGCGAAGGGCAGGTTCTGGATCGGGAAGTCGCTCGCGGGTTCGTTGGCGGAGCCGACCCAACTGCGCAGCGACGGATCGTGCGTCTCGTCGAGCGAGGGCTGGTTCGACATCACGGCATCACGCCCGCTCAGCGCCGGCCGCGGTCGAAATGCCTGCGCAGGCCGCCCCAGCACTCGATGTAGTCGCGCTGGCGCTGGGGCGAATCGAGCGCCTGCCGCGTCGGGCGGAACGGCAGCCGCGTCTCGAACATGAACGCCATCGTGTCGCGGATGTAGTTCGGTTTCGTCGTGTCGGCCGCGCTCGCCTTCTCGAAGGTATCGGCATCGGGGCCGTGCGCGGTCATGCAGTTGTGCAGGCTCGCGCCGCCGGGCACGAAGCCCTGCTGCTTGGCGTCGTAGGCGCCGTGCACCAGCCCCATGAATTCGCTGGCGATGTTGCGATGGAACCAGGGCGGACGGAAGGTGTCCTGCATCGCGAGGATGCGCGGCGGGAAGATCACGAAGTCGATCGCGTCCACGCCCGGCGTGTCGGATTGAGACTGCATCACGAGGAAGATCGACGGATCGGGATGGTCGTGGCTGATCGAGCCGATCGTGTTGAAGCGGCGCAGGTCGTATTTGTACGGAGTGCAGTTGCCGTGCCAGGCGACGACGTCGAGCGGCGAATGGTCGATCGGTGCCGACCACAGGTGCCCGAGGAATTTCGCGACGAGCTCGAAGTCGCCGTCGACGTCCTCGTACGCGGCGACCGGAGCGAGGAAGTCGCGCGGATTGGCCAGTCCGTTCGAGCCGATCGGTCCGAGGTCGGGCAGCCGGAACGGCGCGCCGAAGTTCTCGCAGACGTAGCCGCGTGCGCCTTGCTCGGCCGATTCAGTATCGCGCAACTCGACGGCGAAACGCACGCCGCGCGGAATCACCGCGATCTCCTGCGGCTCGACGTCGAGCACGCCCAGCTCGGTGCGCAGGCGCAGCCGCCCGAGTTGAGGCACCACGAGCAGTTCGCCGTCGGCGTCGTAGAAGAAGCGCTCGCGCATCGACGCGTTCGCGCAGTAGACGTGGATCGCGCATCCGCTCATCGACGCCGGGTCGCCGTGCCCGGCCATCGTGAACAGGCCCTGTACGAAATCGACGGACTCGCCCGGTGCGGGCAGCGGCAGCGGATCCCAGCGAAGCGGGCTGGGCGGCGTCTCGATGTCGCCGAAGGTGCTGACGAGCGCTCGATCGTCGATGCGGCGAAACGCTCCGTGCGTGGCGCCGGGACGGATGCGGTACAGCCAGCTGCGTCGGTTCGCGCCGCGCGGCGCGGTGAACGCGCTGCCCGAGAGCTGCTCGGCATACAGGCCGTAGGGGCAGCGCTGCGGCGAGTTGCGCCCGATGGGCAAGGCGCCGGGAAGCGCCTCGGTGGCG
Organism: Pseudomonadota bacterium; assembly: GCA_023389055.1. Taxonomy (GTDB): domain Bacteria; phylum Pseudomonadota; class Gammaproteobacteria; order Burkholderiales; family Burkholderiaceae_E; genus Zeimonas. The sequence goes on from JAEWFA010000055.1 coordinate 12,945, forward strand.
AATTCGTTGCCGAATCCGCTGTCGTATTTCAGCGCGCCGACGGACGCCTCGCGGCGCCCGGCGTCGTCGATCACCGGTTCCATTCCGCCCATCGCAGTTCCTCCTCGATGCGGACCGACGCCTGCCGTTGGCCGTGACGCCTGCGCGCATGATCATCGTAACAGTCGTGACAGCCCCGCGAACGCCGATCTTCGCCGGCTGCGTCGTTGCCGCTGCGCGGCCGCCGTCAGCGGAACACGACCGTCTTGGCGCCGTTCAGGACGATGCGCCGCTCGGCGTGCCACTTGACGGCGCGCGCGAGCACGACGTTCTCGATGTCGCGTCCGAGCGCGGTGAGCGTGTCGACGCCCATCGAGTGGTCCACGCGCTCGACGTCCTGCTCGATGATCGGACCCTCGTCGAGCGTTCCGGTCACGTAGTGCGCGGTCGCGCCGATCAGCTTCACGCCTCGCTCGTGCGCCTGGCGGTACGGTCGGGCGCCCTTGAAGCTGGGCAGGAACGAGTGGTGGATGTTGATCGCACGGCCCTCGAGTCGCCGGCAGACGTCCTCGGAGAGGATCTGCATGTAGCGCGCGAGCACGACGAGTTCGATTCCCTCGGAGTCGACGATCTCCATCAGGCGCGCCTCCGCCCGCTCCTTGGTGGACGGCGTCACGGGGAGGTGGTGGAACGGAATGTCGTACGACGCGGCGAGCCGGTAGAAGTCGCGGTGGTTCGAGACGACGGCGCGGATGTCGATCGGCAGCAAACCGGAGCGGTGCCGGAACAGCAGGTCGTTCAGGCAGTGGCCCAGGCGCGAGACGAGGATCAGCGTCGGTGACGGGCGAGTCGCATCGAAGAAGCGCCAACGCATCGCGAAGCGCTCGCCCACCGGCGCAAAGGCCTGCGAGAGCGATTCGGCCGATTCGCTCGCGCCCGCCTCGAAACTCGTGCGCATGAAGAACAGACCCGTGTCACGGTCGTCGTACTGCGCAGCCTCGATGATGTTTCCGCCGTGCTCGAGCAGGAAACCGGACACCGCGTGCACGATCCCCGGCCGATCGGGACAGGAGAGCGTGAGGATGAATCCGTCGGGCATGCGCGGCGCAGCTTCGCAGCTTCGTTGGCGAGGAGAGGCGGAAGTATATCGGCGCGCACGGTCGGGCGAAGATTCAGCGCATCGCTGCCGGCCACGCGACCAGCGGGCCGATCGCGTCGAGCGTGTTCTTGAGCACGAGTCCGTACTCGGTATCGCCTTCCATCACGAGCGCGCGTTCGAAGAACAGCCGATCGGCGTCTTCCTCGCCGCGCAGCAGGCGCAGGTAGCTGGGCGCCTGCGCGGCAACGCGCAACGCGACCGCCCCGCGATCGGACGCCGCGCGGAAGCCGCGCTCGCCGAGCGAAACGCGGCAGCGCAGCCCGAGGTCGAGCACCTCGATCTCGACCACGCGACCGGCGAGTTGCACGATGTCGTCGGGCGACAGGCGCGGCAGCAGCAGCCGGTCGAGCGCCAGCGCCAGCGCGATCGACGGCGGCGCGATCGGAAGGCGCGCGACGATCCGGCGCAACGACGCGGGCATCGGAAGTCCGCCGGCACGCGATGGGGCGTTGTCCCGGGTATTCATGCGTCGATCCTCTGCAGGCCGGGCGCGTGGCGTGCGAAACCGTCGACGAGTTCGCCGGGCAGCGGCAGCGCGCGCAGTGCGGCGAGTCCCTCGCGCGCGTCGCGGCCGCGGTTGTACACCGCGTCGAAGCAGTCGATGACCTCGTCGAAGCGCGTCGAGCACGGCGACAGGCGCAGGCGTTGCACGCCCGCCTCGTGCACCGCCTGGCGCTGCGCGATCAGGCAGTGCAGTGCGGCCGATTGCGTCTGGATGCCGTTCAGCGCGAGAAAGCCCTCGCCTTCCTCGGTGGCGAGCAGCAGGCCGTCGGCGTGCTCGATGCAGCGGAACGCGCATTCGTCCTTGCTCAGCCGATAGTGCCGCGCGGTGAAGCAGCGCGCGGAAAAGGCGAGCGGCAGCCGCCCGAATGCGAAGACCTCGGTTTCGATCGGCTCGTCGCGCGCAGGGCCCCCTGGCACGCGAGCATCGCGTGGGTTGGTCCGGGCGATCGCTTCGAGGTCGAGCTCCACCGGAGCGACCCACCGGGTTGCGCCGAGCGACGCGTACTCTTCGAGCGCCGGACGGCTGTAGACGTTCACGTGCGGACCGAGAACGAAGCGCTGTCCGGCGAGCGCGCGCAGGACGGACGCATCGCCCGCCTCGACGAGGAACTCGTGCTGCGCGGCGATCGCGCGCATCTCGCGCAACTCCGCCTCCGATTCGAGCAGCGCCTGGCTGGCCAGGACGACTTCCTTGCCGCAGGCAGCGAGGTCGCGCGCCAGCGCGAGCCAGTCGGCGAGCTTCAGCTCGTGCCGACGCGAGCAGACGACCTCGCCGAGCGTCACGGTGTCGGCCGGGGAGTCGGCCACGCGCGCGTAGAACTCGATGACTGCGTTGCGCGGCCAGTAGTAGAGCAGCGGGCCGACGCTGATGCGCGTGCGCGGCAACGCTTCGTTCGTTTCGTTCACCGTCGACTCTCCGTTCAGCGCCATGGGCGGTCGTAGGCGCCGAGCGTGTGCTGCTGGCCCTCGGACCAGCGCCCCAGCGCCGCGACCCATTGCGGCTGCACGCCGTAGCGCTCGCGTCCCAGCGCGCATTTGTCGATGGCCGCGCGCCACACGCGGGTGACCTGCTCGACGTAGGCCGGACTGCGCTGGCGACCCTCGATCTTGATCGCCGCCACGCCGATGTCGAACAGTTGCGGCAGGATCGCCAGCGTGTTCAGGCTCGTCGGCTCTTCGAGCGCATAGTCGCGCAGGCCCTCGACGTCGAAGCGGCCCTTGCAAAGGGTGGGGTAGCCGCGCGGCTCGTCGGGCGCATAGCGATCGATCAGCACGCCGTTCAACCGCGCCTGCACGCCGTCGTGCGTGTCTTCCCATCGCACCGCCGACGGCGGCGAGCATACGCCGGCCGTATTCGGCGACTGGCCGGTGGCGTACGACGACAGCGCGCAGCGGCCTTCGACCATCACGCACAGGCTGCCGAAGCCGAAGACTTCGATCTCGGCGCTCGTGTGTCTGGCCAGGTGCGCGACCTGCGACAGCGTGAGCACGCGCGGCAGCACCGCGCGACGAATGCCGTAGCGTTCGCGATAGAACTCGATCGCCTCGTAGGTCGTCGCGGAGGCCTGCACAGACAGGTGCAGGCGCAACTGCGGATGCGTTCGATGCGCGTAGCCGAGCACGGCGATGTCGGCGCAGATCAACGCGTCGGCTCCCAGCTCTGCCGCGGTGTCTACTGCGCGCCACCAGCGCGACGGCTCGCGCGCGTCGGCGTAGGTGTTCAACGCCATCAGCACGGAGCGGCCGCGTGCGTGCGCGTAGTCGATGCCGCTGCGCATCTGGCCGAGGTCGAAGTTCAGCCCCGCGAAGTTGCGCGCGTTGGTGGCATCCTTCAGTCCCATGTATACCGCGTCGGCGCCGGCGTCGACGGCGAGCGTGAGCGCGCGCAGCGAGCCGGCCGGGCAGACGAGCTCGGGCTTGCGCGCCGCTTCTCGGGAGGCGGTCATCGGCAGGTTTCTCCTTGCAGGAAACGTGGAATCAGCCGTCGCGCCCGTCGGCTCGCGGGCGCCCGTACCAGCGGGCGTAGCGCAGCGACCAGACGAGCATCGCCGCGGTCCAGGCCAACGCGGCAGCCAGCAGCGGCATCGAAGTCGCGGGCAGCGCTGCCGCGACCAGGCGCAGCACGGTCGCCGCCTGCAGCGCCAGGAACAACCACCAGACGATGCGCTCCGACGAGAGGAGCCTGCCCGCCTGGCCGCAGGTGACGCGGCTCACCATCGCGAGCATCGTCGACGCGAAGAAGCCCATCGCGAGTGCATGCAGCGCCGCCAGGCGCAGGCCGGGCGGCGGCTGCCCCCATAGGAGCGCGAAGGCGTCGGCCGCCTGCAGCGCGAACGCGACGCCCAGCCAGGCGAGGGCGGCGAACAGCATCGCGAGCAGGCGAATGCGCAGGTTCTGCTGGACGCGCCAGCGCAGCGCGACCCAGGCAACGAGCGTTGCCGCCGAAGCGTCGACGACGAAGGCGAATGCGTGCAGCAGGCGCACCGTCGGTGCGTCGCCGTGCGCGCCGGCGAGGGCCTGCACGATCGGCTGCAGCGCGAAGGCGCCGATCAGCACCCACAGCGGTGCATTGCCGAAGCGCCGCTCGATCGACTGCGAGGCGACGTGCACGAACGGCACCATCCGGTGCAGTGCGGCGACGAACACCGGAGCGAGAAAACCGTGCAGCAGCATCGACTCGGCGATCGAGAGCCGCGCCGGCTCCTGTACTGCGATCGCCCAGGCGCCGATCCAGAACGCCACCGCGCCGACCGCGCAGGCGCTGGCGATGACGAGCAGATGCAGGCGGTCGGGCGCTCGCGACGCGGCGATCAGGCGCAGGAGGCGCACGACGAACGCGCTCCAGGGCAACGCGACGATCGCCAGGCCGGCGGCAGCGAGCCGCGTGTCCAGTTGTGCGCCGACGACGAAGGTCGTCCACCCGAGCAGCCAGGCGCCGGCCAGCGGCAGCAACGAAGCGGTGTTCACGGGCGGCGCCTGCAACCAGCGCGGCGCCACCGTGCACAGGAAGCCGGCGAAGTACATCGGCATGAACGCGCCGCCCATCGCCAGCGCGTGCGTGAATCCGGCAGGTACGACGAACGGCGCGGGCGTACCGCCGATTGCGCGCGACACCAGGATTGCCGTCCACCACAGGGACAGCGCGGCGAGCAGCGCCATGCCGGTGATGAACATCAGCCGGTGCGGCGCGCCGAGCAGCGTCGCGAAACGCCAGCGCGCGGCGCGTGGGCCGGTGCGATCGGCGTTGCGATCGACGGATGGGCGGGAACATCGATCGGCCGGTACGCGGGGCACGGAGCTCGTCGGGATCAACCCGTCACTGTAGGACGCTGGTCGCGCCGCATTCCTTGCGCGATATCAAGAGGAACGCGACGCGTCGTCGGGCAGCAGTTCGATCATCCGCTCGATCAGCCGGGCGATCTGGTGCTGCGACGCCAGCGCGAAACGCGCGCCGCTCGGGCCTTGCGGCTCCACGCGAACCGTGACCCAGGCGCGCGGCGCGGCGGCGAACACGATCTCGTCGGTGACGTCGTCGCCGATGAAGGCGACGCGCGACGAGCCCAGCTCGGCGGCGAGCTCGGTGAGCGCGTCGAGCTTCGTTCTCGCGCCCGGCGGCAGCACGTTGACGACGTACTTGCCGCCGATCGTCTTGGCCCCCGGCCCGAGCGACCGGATCATTGCGTGCAGCTCGCGCTCGGCTCGCGGCGGGTCGGCGGCACGGCGGAAGTGCACGCTCAGCGTAGCCTGCTTGTCCTCGATTTCGACGCCGCCGCCGGTGCCGAAGCGCTCGTCGATCATCCGCTGCAGCTGCTCGCGCCACGACGCCGTCGTGCGTCGCGCCTGTCGTGCGGTCGGGGTGTCGCCGAGCAGCTCGTCGTTGCCGTGATTGCCGATCAGCCGGATCGACGCAATGCCGGCCCGCTCGCGCAGGTCGGCGATGCCGCGCCCCGAGACGATCGCCACGTTCGTGCGCGCGGCCAGCCTGCGCAGCGGCGCGTCGACCTCCGGGTGCAAACGGGCCAGCGGCGGCAACTCGACGATCGGCGCGAGCGTTCCGTCGAAATCGAAGGCGACGAGCGCCGGTGCCGCAAGCAGCGCGCGCAACGCCGCGTCTCCGCCGGTGCCGAGGATCGGCTCGAGTGCGGCGCTCACGCTGAAAGCTCCTGCACGTCGCCGAGGCGCGCGCGCAGGCGCGCGCGCCGACGCAGCCGACCCGCGTCCAGCAGCATGCGTCCGGCCCATCGGAACACGTTGAACTCGCGCACCAGCTGCCTCATGCTGCGCATGCGCGCGTGCTGTTCGCTCTCGGGCATCGTCAGCGCGGTGTGCAGCGATTCGGCGACCTGGTCGATGTGATACGGGTTCACGATCAGCGCCTCGTGCAATTCGCGCGCGGCACCGGCGAACTGGCTGAGGAGCAGCACGCCGCGCTCGTCGTCGCGCGAGCCGATGAATTCCTTGGCGACGAGGTTCATGCCGTCGTGCAGGCTCGTGACGACGCAGACGTCGCAGGCTCGATAGTGCTGGAACACCGACGCGCTGTCGTGGTGCTCGATCAGCAGGCGCACCGGTTCGGGCCCTCGTCCGTCGAAGCGCACGTTGATCTGCGCGGCGATCTCGCGCACCTGTGATTCGAAGCGCTGGTATTCCTCGAGCGACGAGCGCGAGGGCGCCGCGATCTGGATCAGCGTGAAGCGGCCGATCCATTCCGGATGCAGTTCGAGCAGGCGCTCGACGGCCCGCATGCGCTCGATGATTCCCTTCGTGTAGTCGAGGCGGTCGACGCCGACCGCGAGCCGGTGCGTGAGCGGCAGGCCTGCCTGCTCGAAGACCTCGGCGCGCGCCGCTTCCACAGTTCCGGCCGGCGGCGCCTCCGGCCACGCGATCGAGATCGGATAGGCCTCGATGCGCGTCGGCCGTCCGCCGACCGTGACGGTGGACGATTCGTACTCGATGCGCGCTTCGACGAAGCGGTCGACCGTCTCGAGGAAGTTCTTGCAGTGATAGCGCGTGTGGAAGCCGAGAATGTCGCTGCCGAGCAGCCCCTCGAGCAGTTCGCGCTTCCACGGGCAGATGCCGAACGATTCCGGGTTCGGCCACGGGATGTGCCAGAACATGATGATCGTCGCGCGCGGCAGCCGCTCCCGCACGAAGCGCGGCACGAGCGCGAAGTGGTAGTCCTGCACGAGCACGACCGGGTCCTCGGTCTTCGCCTCGCTGATCACGGCGTCGGCGAAGCGCCGGTTCACCTGCTGGTAGTACTCCCAGTCGGAGCTGCGGAAGACGGGCCGCACGTGCGCGATGTGGCAAAGCGGCCAGATTCCCTCGTTGGCGAAGCCGTAGTAGTAGCCTTCCTCCTCCTCCTTCGTGAGCCAGACCCTGCGCAGCGTGTACGACGGGTCGCTCGTCGGCACCCCGACGTGATCGCGTGCGTCGACGGTTTCGCGGTCGGCCGAGCCGCTGCCGTGCGCGATCCAGGTTCCCGAGCACGCGCGCATCACCGGTTCGACGGCGGTGACCAGGCCGCTGGCCGGTCGGCGCACGATGGGCCCGCTCGGGCCGGACTCGTGGATGTACGGCTCGCGGTTCGAGACGACGATGATCTCGTCCCCCGAGAGCTGCTCCCGCAGCAGCTTTCGCAGCGTGTGCGGCGTCCAGTGCAGCGTCATGTCGTCGTGCAGTCGCTGCTCGCTCTCGATGTCGCGCAGCATCTCGCGCAGGTCGCCGATCAACGGCGCCAGCTCGGGCGATGCGGGTGCCGCCGGCGAGCGCAGCGTCTCGTCCCGCAGCATCTCGCGCACCCCGGCAACCCAGCCGCGCAGGCTGAGCTGCGCAACGAGCACCGTGATGCCGGCGATGACCAGCCCGGCCATGACGAACAGCCCGATCACCCAGAAGCGGGTGTCGGCGCTGCGCCGCTGCATGAAGCTCATGTCGTGGACGATCAGCAGCCGCCCCAGCTCCTGGCCGTCGCGCGTGACGGGCCGCACGGTGACGTGAAGCGCCTCGTCGGACAGCGTACGCGCCGCGGCCGGATCAGGAGCCTTCGCGCAGCCGAGCGCTGCGGGCCACGGCTCGGTGTGCACCGCCAGCGCTCCGTCCGGCAGGCACAGGCCGAGCGCGTAGAGACGTTCGTCGGTGATCGCGCGCTCGAAGCGCTGCTCGATGGCTGTGTAGTTGCCTGCCACGAGCGCAGTCGTGATCGCGTCGTCGATCGAGTTGCCGACGAGTTGCGCGCGGATCTCGACGTCGCGCACGAACCAGCGCGTGGTCAACGTATCGATCCAGGGGACGACCAGAAGCGCCATCAGGAAAAGCGCGATGGCCAGCGGCACGACGAAGCGCAGCGACAATCTCAGCGTGCGGAACATATGCCGCACGAATATACGCCAGCGTCGAATGGCCCCGGATTCCGCTCTGCGCTTGCCTTTTGGGGCGGCGTCCGCACCCTTCGGACGTATAGTTCGGCTCATGCCCGGACCGAATCCCAAGCGTGCCGAAGGCGGGGTCGGCTCGGCCGCGCAGTCGGCCGTCACGCGAGCAGACACCTGGGTGTTCGCCGATATCGGCGGCACGAACGCGCGCTTCGCGCACTGGCGCAGCGGCGTCGATGCGGGGCCGATCGAACGCTGGCCCGCCGACGATTTCGCGTCGCTGCCCGATGCCGTGGACGCCTTCGAGCGAACACAGCCCGATCGCGCTGCCCGCGGAGCGATCGCGATCGCGCTGCAGGTCCGCGGCACGCACCTGCGCATGACGAATCGCCCGTGGTCCTTCGACGTCCAGTCGTTGCGCCGAAGGCTCGGCCTGGTCGAGTTGCGGCTGGTCAACGACTTCGTCGCCGCCGCTGCGGGGCTGCCGGCGCTGGGCGACGACGCCGTCGACGTGCTGCGCGACGGCTCGGCAGCCCCGGGGCACTGGCTGCTGATCGGCCCGGGCACGGGGCTGGGCGCCGCGGCGCTGCTCGACACCCGCAGCGCGCACGAGCGCGTGCTCGCGAGCGAGGCCGGACACATGGGTTTTGCCGGACATCATCCGGCGCTCGAGAGCCTGCGCGACGCCGCGCGCGCCCGCTGGGCGCGCGTTTCGTGGGAGCGGCTGCTCAGCGGCGAAGGACTGGGCCTGCTGCATGCCTGGCAATCGGGCGCCGACGAACTGTTGCCCGCGCCGCGCATCTCGGCACTCGTCGCCGACGGCGACCTTGCGGCCACCGAGGCCGCGCGCTGGTTCTCCCGGCTGCTCGGCGCCTTCGCCGGCGACCTGTGCCTGGCCTTCGGCGCCGACGGCGGCGTCTGGCTCACCGGCGGCGTGCTCGACGGGCTGGCTGAGGGTTTCGATCGCGCGGCGTTCCTCGAAGCATTCGACGACAAGGGCCGCTACGCAGCGCACCAGCGCGAGGTGCCGGTGCGCCTCGTGCTCGCCCGCGACCTGGCATTCCGCGGCCTCGAACGGATCGTGCGCGGAGCCTGCCGAGCACCGGGTATCGTGATCACGGAAAACGGAATCGATGAACGACGCTGAGCGCGCGCTCGACGCCGCAGCGGCCACCGCCGCCCCGCATGCCGCGCGTCCTCCGGTCGGACTGCGCGCCGGCGTCATCGGCAACTCGCGCATCGGAGCGCTCGTCGACGAGCGCGGCGTCGTTTCGTGGATGTGCGTACCGCGCTTCGACGGCGACCCGGTCTTCTGCAGCCTGCTCGATGACGACAGCAGCGACGGTCGCTTCGCCATCGAGATGGAGAACGTCGAGACGATCACGCAGGAGTACCTGCGCAACACGGCGATCCTTCGAACGACGATGACCGATCGCGCCGGGCAGCGGCTCGAGGTGATCGACTTCTGTCCGCGTTTCCACCAGCACGGGCGCGTCTTCGCGCCGGTATCGCTGGTGCGGATGGTACGGCGCATTTCGGGGCGGCCGCGCCTGCGCGTGGTCTTCGCGCCGCGGTGCAATTACGGCGCCGACCGTCCGGTGATGACTTTCGGCAGCCATCACATCCGCGCGCAGCTCGCGTCGTATCCGTTGCGCCTGACCACCGACGCGCCGATCACGCAGGTGATGGAGCGGGCGTGGATCCGCGTCACCGAGGACCTCACGCTGATCCTCGGTCCCGACGAGACGCTGACGAGCGGTCCGCGCGAGACCGGACGGCGCCTGTTCGACGAGACGCGCGGCTATTGGGGGCGCTGGGTGCGAAACCTGGCGATCCCGTTCGAGTGGCAGGACGCGGTGATCCGCGCGGCGATCACGCTGAAACTGAACACCTTCGACGACACCGGCGCGATCGTCGCGTCGCTCACGACGTCGATTCCCGAGGCCCCGGGCACGCAGCGCAACTGGGACTACCGCTTCTGCTGGCTGCGCGATGCCTATTTCACGGTCGACGCGCTGAACCGGCTGGGTGCCACCGGTTCGATGCAGCGCTTCCTGCGCTACCTCGAGGACATCGTCACCGACGCCACCGACGGGACGCTGCAGCCCGTGTACGGAATGAGCGGCGCCACGCAGCTCGACGAGGCGGTGGCGCCGGCGCTGCGCGGTTATCGCGGGCATGCGCCGGTGCGCATCGGCAACCTCGCCTGGCTGCAGGCGCAGCACGACGTCTACGGTTCGGCGATTCTCGCGGTGGCGCACGCGTTCTACGATCGGCGCCTGGCGCGTCCGGCCGGACGCGAACTGTTCGAGGCGCTCGAGCGATTCGGCGACCAGGCGTGGCTGAACCATGCGCGCCCGGACGCGAGCATCTGGGAGTATCGCGGACGCGAAGCGGTGCACACCTTCTCGTCGGTGATGTGCTGGGCGGCCTGCGATCGGCTCGAGCGCATCGCTGCGCACCTGGGGCTTGCCGAGCGGCGCGACTGGTGGAGCGACCGCGCCGCGCAGATTCGCGCGACGATCGAAGCGCGCGCCTGGAACGCCGAGATCGGCGCTTTCGCATCGACCTTCGGGGGGCGAGACCCGGACGCCAGCCTGCTGCTGCTCGGTCCGTTGGGCTTCCTCGAGCGCGACGATCCGCGGCTGCGCGCGACGGTGACGACGATCGAGCGCGAGTTGCGTCGCGGCGACTTCCTGTTGCGCTACGCGCAGCCGGACGACTTCGGGATGCCCGAGACGGCGTTCATCGTCTGCACGTTCTGGTGGATCCAGGCGCTCGCGCAGATCGGCGAGCGCGCCCGCGCCCGCGAACTTTTCGAGAACCTGCTGGCGCGGCGCAACTCGCTCGGGCTGCTGTCGGAGGACATCGATCCGGTCACGCACGCGCTCTGGGGCAACTACCCGCAGACCTACAGCATGGTCGGCATCGTCACCTGCGCGATGCGGCTGAGCGAGCGCTGGGAAGACGCATTCTGAGCAAGCCCGGCCGCGGCACGTCGCCGGCGAACTGCGCGAGCGCAACGCCGGCGAGCGCGATCGCCGCGCCGGCGATCTTCGTCGCAGTGAAGGCTTCGCCGACGGCCATCCACGAGATCAGGCCTGCCACCGGCGGCATGCCGTACATCATCGGCGCGGTGCGCGCCACGCCGCGCACGGCGTTGACCCAGCCCCAGACCAGCCAGCCGACGAATGCCGATATGACGATGGCGAACAGCAGCTCCAGCCACGTCAGCGGCCCGAAGCCCGTCCAGTCGATGCGCAGGCCCGCGGGCGCGGTCAGCAGGACGATCGGCAGCGCGCCGAGCAGCGTCGCGTAGGCCATCACGACGACACCGCCGTGCCGCTCGATCAGCGGCTTCGAGGCAACCGTGTAGTACGAGAAGAACGAGGCCGACACCAGCAGCACGAGATCGCCGCCGCCGGCGCTCCAGCTTCCCGCGGCGAGCTTGTCCGACAGGAACACGAGCACGCCCGCGCAGGCGATCGCCGCCCCCGCCAGTTGCGCGCGCGTCATCCGCTCGATTCCGGAGAAACGCAGGATCAGCAGCGTGAACACCGGCCCGCAGGCGAGGATCAGCGAGCTGGAGAAGGCGGTCGACCAGTGGATGCCGTACGTGACCGAGCCCACGTGCAGCACGTGGCCGAAGAACCCGAGCCGGGCAAGCGCCAGCAGATCGGCGCGCGGCACCGACGGGAAGCGTAGTCCGTAGACGTACAGCAGCAGCGCCAGCGACAGCAGCGGCATGATCAGGTAACGGGCGAACAGGAACCCCGCCGGCGAGACCGCTGCGAAGACGACCTTCTGCACCGAGAAATTCGCGCCCCAGACGGCAATGATGGCAATGCATGCGACGAGCGCCTGCCACTGGCGCCTGCGGCTTACGGGGGAGATGGTGTCGTGCTCGGGAGGAAACGCAACATGATAGCGAGGTCGTGTCGGCGAGCTCGTGCCGGTCAGCGGCGAGTCGCCCGATTTGCTAAAATGATCGTTTCCCCGTTCCCGATTTCCGTGCCCGTTCCAGTGGCGACGCCGGCACGCGTCCCTGCCGGCGGCCCGGCGCAACGCCCGGCCACCACAAACGGCAACCTACGTCGTTCAGAAGGAGAGCGCATTGCAGTCCGAAATCCGCACTTCGCCCGTCTCGGAGGAGTCCTCCGCCAAGCGCCGCATCGCCGCTGCTGCGCCACGAGCCGGCGCCGACAGCCGTCCAGCCGCATCAGGCGACGGTGCGGACTCGACCGTGCGCGTGTACTTCGAAGGTGATTCCACCAGCGTCTCCGAGGAGTACCTCGGGTTGATCCGCGAGCAGGCCCAGCGCTTCAACATGGGCCCCGGAGGCACGCTGATCGTTTCCGGTCACGCCAATCCGGTGGCGGAGCCCGAGGCGGCGGTGCAGCTGAGCATGAACCGCACACAGGCGGTGGCGACGCTGCTCGAGAGTTTCGGCGTGCAGAGCCACCGCATCGTGCGCGTGAGCCATGGCTCCAACGCGCCGATCGTCGACTACGCCGACGAGTCGGTCAGCTGGGTCAATCGCTGCGTCGAGATCCGCCACGGAGCGCTGACGCCTCGCCAGCCGGTCTGGTCGCAACGCACGCGCAAGACCACGCGACGCTGATATTCCGAAGCGGGCACGACGCTGAGACTCCTCGAGCAGCTCAACGACCGCCAGCGCGAGGCGGTCACGCTGCCGGCCGAGCACGCGCTCGTGCTCGCCGGCGCGGGAAGCGGCAAGACGCGCGTGCTGACGACGCGGATCGCGTGGCTGATCTCCACCGGCCAGGTCGGCCCGCACGGCATCCTCGCCGTCACCTTCACGAACAAGGCCGCGCGCGAGATGCTCACGCGGCTTTCGGCGATGCTGCCGATCGAACCGCGCGGCATGTGGATCGGCACCTTCCACGGACTGGCCAACCGGATGCTTCGTGCGCATCACCGCGATGCCGGCCTGCCGCACACGTTCCAGATCCTCGACTCGCAGGACCAGCTCGCGGCGATCAAGCGGGTGCTGCGCGCGCTGAACGTCGACGACGAGAAGTTTCCGCCGAAGTCGTTGCAGCACTTCATCAACGGCGCCAAGGAAGAAGGCCGTCGGGCAGGCGCGGTCCAGGCGTACGACGATCACGCGCGGCGCATGGTCGAGTTGTATGCCGCCTACGACGAACAGTGCCAACGCGAGGGCGTCGTCGACTTTGCCGAGTTGCTGCTGCGCAGCCACGAGCTGCTCTCGCGTAACGCGCCGTTGCGCGAGCACTATCGCGCGCGCTTTCGCCACATCCTGGTCGACGAGTTCCAGGACACGAACACGCTGCAGTACGAGTGGCTGAAGCTGCTCGCCGGCGAGTCGTCGGTGCTGTTCGCGGTGGGCGACGACGACCAGAGCATCTATTCGTTCCGCGGCGCGCGCGTGGCGAACATGGCGGCTTTCGAGCGCGAGTTCCGGGTTGCGCACCTGATCCGCCTGGAGCAGAACTACCGCTCGCACGCGAACATCCTCGATTGCGCCAACGCGCTCATTGCGCACAACAGCCAGCGCCTGGGCAAGAACCTGTGGACCGACGCCGGCGAGGGCGAACCGGTGCGCGTGCGCGAGTCGCTCGGCGATGCGCAGGAAGCGCAATGGCTCGTCGAGGAGATCCGCTCGCTCGTCGCCGAAGGCTGGATGCGCAGCGACGTCGCCGTGCTGTACCGCTCCAATGCGCAGTCGCGCGTGCTCGAGCACGCCTTGTTCTCCGCCGGCGTTCCGTACCGCGTGTACGGGGGGCTGCGCTTCTTCGAGCGTGCCGAGGTCAAGCACGCGCTGGCGTACCTGCGACTGATGGAGAACCCCGACGACGACGGCGCGTTCCTGCGCGTGGCGAACTTCCCGGCGCGCGGAATCGGCGCACGAACGATGGAGGCGTTGCAGGACCAGGCACGCCGCAGCGGCGCGAGCCTCTTCGCTTCGGTTGCCTCGCTGGCCGGCGCAGGCGGCGCGCGTCTGGCGGCTTTCGGCCAGCTCGTCGCGCGGCTGCGCGGGGACACGCATGCGTTGCCGTTGCCCGAGGTCGTCGCGCACGTGATCGAGGTGAGCGGGCTGGTCGCGCATTACCGCAATGAGCGCGAAGGGCAGGAACGCGTCGAGAACCTGCGCGAGCTCGTCAACGCCGCCGCGAGCTTCGTCGCCGAGGAAGGCATCGAGGTCGCAACGCCCGCCAATCTCGGCGTTGCGGGCGCTGCCGACGCGTCCGCTGCGCCGGGAGCGGTGCAGACGACGCCGCTGGCCGCCTTCCTCGCCCATGCGTCGCTGGAGGCGGGCGAGAACCAGGCGGGCGAGGGCGCCGATGCCGTGCAGATGATGACGGTGCATTCGGCCAAGGGGCTCGAGTTCGACGCCGTGTTCCTCACCGGTCTCGAGGAAGGCCTGTTCCCGCACGAGAATTCGATCACCGATCCGCAGGGTCTCGAGGAAGAGCGCCGGCTCATGTACGTGGCGATCACGCGGGCGCGCAAGCGGCTGTACCTGTCGTTCGCGCAGACGCGGATGCTGCATGGTCATACCCGCTACAACCTGCGCTCGCGCTTTCTCGACGAGCTGCCGCCGGCGCTGCTGAAGTGGCTCGGTCCGCGTCCCCAGCCGACGGGTGCCCGCGGCGGCGGCTCGTTCGCCTGGGGCGGTGCGGCCGCTACTTCGGGAGCATGGCGCACCGGTGCGGGCGCACCGGCGTCGTTCGCACAGCGCCAGCCGACCTGGGCCGTCGGCCACGGAACCGGCTTTCACGTGGGGCAGAACGTCGCGCACGCGCGCTTCGGCGACGGCGTCATCGTCGCCATCGAAGGCAGCGGCGACGATGCGCGAGCGCAGGTGCGCTTCGAGCGCGAAGGGACGAAGTGGCTCGCGCTGTCGGTGGCGAAACTCGAGGCCTGCGAGCGCTGAGGGCGGGCGCCTGACGCTCGCGCGTCGAGCGCGAACGGTTTCAGGCGCGCGCTTCGTCGAGCGCTTCGTTCGTCGCGTCGCGCACCGGCTCGCTGTAGGTCGGCCAGAAGGAACAGTAGATCACGGTGATCAACGCCAGCGACAGCGGCGACAGGATCATCGACATGACGAACGGGTGCGCGCCGAACGCGCCCTGGACCGCGCGAACGACGAGCGAACCGGCGAAGGCGATCGCGAACCAGCCGATCGCGTAGACGAGGAACGCGCCGCGGTTGCGCCAGACGGCGAGCAGGCTGAAGAAAAGCGACTTCGTCGGCGGCGTGCCGTGCCAGGCCACGAACAGCGGCGCATACCACATCGCCATCTGCACCGGAACGTAGGCGGCGACGAAGGCCACCGCGGCCAGCCACAACGAGACCTCGTCCAGCGCCACCGTCTCGGCTTCCTCGAGGCTGCCGGTGGCGAGCTGCATCAGGGTGCCGCCGTCGAACAGCGCCGCCAGCGCGAGCGCGAGCATCGTGGCCACGGCATTGACGAGGCCCAGCAGCAGCAGCGGGCGCATCGCGCGCCCGCCGTCCTCGCGAAATGCCGCGAACAGCATCGACGGCAGCGGCATGCGGCCCTCGTCGGCGGTACGCACCGCGCGCATGAGCCCGACCATCAGCGCCGGTGCGAGCACGAGCGGTGCGATCGACCCGACGAAGGGGATGAGCACCGACAGCGAGAGCAGCATCAGGTTCAGGAACGTGATCGCCAGCAGCGCGATCGGCTGTCGGCGCAGCAGCTCGAAGCCGCGCATCACCCAGCGCCATCCGGCGCGCGCGGGCAGGGCAGAGATGCGCATGCGGCGTCGTGTCCCGGGCTCGAACTTCAGTGCGGTGCCGGCGTTTCGCCGCGGCGCAGCCGAAGGACGCGCTCGAAGCGCGTGGGATCCTTCGGAACGACGATTTCGGCCGGGCGCGGACAATGCAGGTCGAACAGGCGCGACAGCCAGAAGCGCAGCGCTGCGGCACGCAGCATCGTCTGCCACGCGGCGTGCTCGGCGGCTTGCAGCGGTCGCAGGCTACCGTATGCATCGAGCAGCGCATCGAGGCGCGCGCCGTCGAAGGCCCCGCATTCGTCGACGCACCAGTCGTTGGCGGCAACGGCGAGATCGAAGAGCCACGTGTCGACGCCGGCGAACCAGAAGTCGATGACGCCGACGAGTCGCTGCGACGGCCTTCCCGGGGCGAAAAAGACGTTGTCGCGGAAGAGATCGGCGTGCACGGCCGAGGCGGGAAGTCCGGCGAATGCGGCACCGGCGGCGAAGCTGCGCTGGTGCTCGATCTCGTCGGCGAGCAGCGCCGCCTGCTCGGGCGTCAGCCGCGCAGACAGTTGCGGCGCGATCGCCTGCCACCAGGCCAGCCCGCGGGGGTTCGGCATGCGCCCCGGGTAGTCGGCCGCGGCCAGGTGCATGCGCGCGATCGTTTCGCCGAGACGCGCGCAGTGCGCAGCGTCCGGCTGCATCTCGGGTTGTCCGTCGAGCCGCGTGCACAGCGCCGCCGGCTTGCCCATCAGCGTCTCCAGCACGACACCGTCGCGGTCGGCGATCGGATCGGGGCACGGGATGCCGTGCAGTGCGAGGTGATGCAGCAGGCCCAGGTGGAAAGGCAGTTCATCGGCGGACAGGCGTTCGAACAGCGTGAGCACGTAGCGGCCGGCGGTGGTCGTCACGAAGTAGTTGCTGTTCTCGATTCCCGAAGCGATCCCTTCGTGCTCGACCAGCGTTCCGACGTCGTAGCGCGCGAGCCAGCGCGCGAGCGCATCGCGCGCAACGAAGGTGAACACGGCCATCGGGCGAGGCTACAGATAGAGCATGCGTTCGCGTTCGTCGGCCGTGGGCACGAAGCCGCGCGTCTGGTAGAAGTCGAAGATAGCCTCGACGACCCCGGCCGGCTCGTCGATGACCTGGATCAGGTCGATGTCGCCGGGCGAGATCAGTCCGTTGCCCACCAGTTGCGCGCGGATCCAGTCGAGCAGCCCGCCCCAGAACGCGGCGTCCATCAGGATGACCGGGATGCGTCGGCCCATCCGCGTCTGCACCATCGTGAGCACCTCGAAGAGCTCGTCGAGCGTGCCGAAGCCGCCGGGCGCGGCGATGAACGCGGTGGCGTATTTCGCGAAGGCCACCTTGCGCGCGAAGAAGTGGCGGAAGTTCAGCGAGATGTCCTGGTACTCGTTGCCGGTCTGCTCCATCGGCAACTGGATGTTCAGCCCGATCGATGCCGACTTGCCGCTGTGCCCGCCGAGGTTCGCCGCCTCCATGATGCCGGGGCCGCCGCCGGAGATGATCGCGAAGCCCGCGTCGGACAGGCGCCGCGCGACGTCCACGGTGGTTTCGTACCAGCGATGACCGGGCCGCACGCGCGCGCTGCCGAAAATCGACACGGCTGGTCTGACGTCGGACAGGCGTTCGGTGGCCTCGACGAACTCTGAGATAATTCCGAAGATATGCCATGACTCGCGCGCCTTCAGCGACGTCGACCGCTCCGGGCTTTCGATCGCGCGCAACTGCGGCACCTGCTTGCTGCTGGACATGTCCGAAAAAACGCTTCTGCTGGTTGACGGCTCGGGGTATCTGTATCGCGCTTTCCACGCGCTTCCGGATCTGCGCAACAAGTCGGGCGAGCCCACCGGTGCGATCTACGGCATGGTGGCGATGCTACGGCGTCTGCGTGCCGACGGCAAACCGAACGGCTTCGCGGGGGCGACCTACGGGGCGGTGGTCTTCGACGCGCCGGGCAAGACCTTCCGTGACGACTGGTACCCCGAGTACAAGGCGAACCGAAAGGCGATGCCCGACGACCTGTCGCGCCAGATCCCGGTCATCCACGAGATCGTGCGCGCACTCGGGTGGCCGCTCGTCATGGTCGACGGCATCGAGGCCGATGACGTGATCGGCACGCTCGCGGCACAGGCGCGCGAGAGCGGAATGAAGACGATCGTCTCCACCGGCGACAAGGATCTCGCGCAGCTCGTCGACGACCATGTCGTGCTGGTGAACACGATGACGCGCGACGGCGGCCCGGGCGAGCGGCTCGATCGCGACGGCGTCGTCGCGAAGTTCGGGGTGGCGCCCGAGCGCATCGTCGACTGGCTCACGCTGGTCGGCGACTCGGTCGACAACGTCCCGGGCGTCGAGAAGGTCGGACCGAAGACCGCGGCGAAGTGGCTTGCGCAGTACGGCTCGCTCGATGCGCTCGTCGAGAAGGCGAGCGAAGTGACCGGGGCCGCGGGCAACAACCTGCGCAACGCGCTCGACTGGCTGCCCACCGCGCGCAAGCTCGTCACCGTCAAGACCGACTGCGAGCTTGCGCCGCACGTCGTATCAATCGAGCGTTCGCTTGCTTTCGCCCCAGCGGATCGCGCAGCGCTGCACGAGTTGTTCGAGCGGTGCAACTTCCGCAGCTGGCTGCGCGAAGTTGCGGGCGAGGCGGCGGTCGTGTCGGCGGCGAGCGCTGCGGTCGCCGCCGTTTCCGGGGCGCCGGCCGACGTCGCCGCGGCGCCGGTCGATGTGGCCGTGCCGCCACCCGCCGCCGCGCACCGCCCGCATGTCGCTCCCCCGCCCTTGCGATACGAGACGGTGCTCGACGACGAGCGGCTCGACGGGTGGATTCGGCGCATCGAGGCGGCCGAGCTGGTCGCCTTCGACACGGAGACCACGTCGCTCGATCCGATGCGCGCCGAGATCGTCGGGCTGTCGCTCGCAGTCGAGCCCTTCGAAGCCTGCTACGTGCCGATGGCGCACACCTACGCCGGCGCGCCGCAGCAGCTTTCGCGGGAACACGTGCTCGCCCGACTGCGCCGCTGGCTCGAGGACGAGAATCGCGCCAAGGTCGGGCAGAACCTGAAGTACGACGCGCACGTGCTGGCCAACCACGGCGTGCGGCTGGCGGGTATCGCGCACGACACGTTGCTCGAGAGCTACGTGCTCGAGGCGCACCGCAACCACGACCTCGATTCGCTCGCCGATCGCCATCTCGACCGCCACACGATCCGCTACACCGACGTGGCCGGCAAGGGCGCCAAGCAGATCCCCTTCGAGCAGGTCGATCTCGAGTCGGCCACGCGTTACGCGGCCGAGGATGCCGACGTTGCGATGCATCTGCATCGCACGCTGTACCCCGCGATCGCCGCGGAGGCGAAGCTCGAACACGTCTATCGCGACATCGAGATGCCGGTGTCGCGCGTGCTGCAGACGATGGAGCGCACCGGCGTGCTGATCGATGCCGAGGCGATGACGCGGCAGTCGGAGGAGCTCGGCCAGCGCATGTACGCGCTCGAGCGCCAGGCGGTCGAACTGGTCGGCGCGCCGCTGAACATGGGGTCGCCGAAGCAGCTGTGCGAAGTGCTCTACGACCGGCTCGGGCTGCCCGTGTTCAAGCGCACCGCGAGCGGCGCGCCGTCCACCGACGAGGACGTGCTCGAGAAGCTCGCGCAGGACTACCCGCTGCCGCGCATCGTCCTCGACTGGCGATCGCTGTCCAAGCTCAAGGGCACGTACACCGACAAGCTGCCGAAGATGATCGACCCGCGCAGCGGGCGCGTGCACACGCGCTATTCGCAGGCGGTGGCGGTCACCGGACGGCTCGCGTCGAGCGACCCGAACCTGCAGAACATCCCGATCCGCACCGCCGAGGGGCGCCGCATTCGCGAGGCGTTCGTCTCACCGCCCGGCTCGAAGATCGTCTCGGCCGACTACTCGCAGATCGAGTTGCGCATCATGGCGCACATCTCGGGCGACGAGAACCTGCTGCGGGCCTTCGAGCAGCGGATGGACGTGCACCGCGCCACTGCCGCCGAGATCTTCGGCGTCGAGCCGGCAGAGGTCAGCTTCGAGCAGCGCCGCTATGCGAAGGTGATCAATTTCGGGCTCATGTACGGAATGAGCGCCTTCGGCCTGGCATCGAACCTCGGCATCGAGCGCGGAGCGGCGAAGAGCTACATCGAGCGTTATTTCGCGCGCTATCCGGGCGTCGCGCGCTACATGGAGGAAACGCGCGCGCGCGCCCGACGCGACGGCTACGTCGAGACGGCGCTGGGCCGGCGGCTGTGGATCGCCGAGATCAACAGCCCCAACGGTCCGCGCCGCGCGGGCGCCGAGCGCGCGGCGATCAACGCGCCGATGCAGGGCACGGCCGCGGACCTCGTCAAGCTGGCGATGATCGCCGTGCAGCGATGGATCGAGCGCGAGTCGTTGCGTTCGCGCCTGATTCTTCAGGTGCACGACGAACTCGTGCTCGAGGTGCCCGAAGACGAGCTCGAAGCCGTGCGCGAGCAGGTGCCGCGCATGATGGGCGCTGTCGCGACGCTCGCCGTGCCGCTGGAGGTGGAGTGCGGCGTCGGGGCGAACTGGGACCAGGCGCACTGATCGTGTCCCCCACGCTTGCGGCGATCATCGTCGCGACTCTCGTCTCGGGCGCGGCAAGCGTTCTCATCGCCGCGTGGCTGTCGCTTTCGCTGCTGGCGCGTGTCGTGCAACGGCTCGTGAGCCTGTCTGCGGGCCTGCTGCTCGCGTCGGCGCTGCTGAACCTGCTGCCCGAAGCCTTCGAATCGGGCGCCGACCTGCATTCGTTATCGTGGGCGCTTCTGGGCGCGGTCATCGCGTTCTTCGCCCTCGAGAAGTTCGCGGTGCTGCGCCACAGCCACCATCACGAGCACGACGGCCACGGGCACCACCACGGGCACGACCGGGATGAGGCGGGGCCGGCCGGTCTGGTGGTGCTCGTCGGCGACACGATCCACAACACGGCCGACGGCGTGATGATCGCCGCTGCCTTCCTGACGGATCCGGTGCTCGGCTGGATCACGACCGCGGCGATCGCCGCGCACGAGATTCCGCAGGAGATCGGCGATTTCATCGTCCTGATCAACGCCGGCTACACGCGAAGGCGGGCGCTCGTCTACAACCTGCTCAGCGGCGTTGCGGCGGTCCTTGGCGGCGTCGTCGGCTACTTCGCGCTGGAGCACGGCCGGACGATGCTGCCGTACGTGCTCGTCGTTGCCGCGGCGAGCTTCGTCTACGTCGCGCTTGCCGACCTGATCCCGGGGCTGCATCGCGAGACGCGTCGAGACGGGGAGTGGTTCTGGCAGTTCGCGCTGATGCTCGCCGGCGTGGCGATCATTTCGCTTTCGTCGACGCTGCTCGGCGCGCACTAGGTTTCGCGCCCCGACCGGGGCATGCAGGGAATCAGTAGCGCAGCCGGGCGTGCCAGGTGGTGCGCGAGGCGTCCAGCGCCTCGCCCAACGTGCGAATCCCGCGTTCGTTCAGCAGCGGAATCAGTTTCAGGAAGATTTCCGCGGTGACGAGCGCATCGCCCAGTGCGTTGTGTCGTCCCGAGAGCGCCACGCCGAAACGTTCGGCGATCGCCTCGAGCGAATGCGACGCCTGGTGCGGATGCACGTACGCCGAGAGCAGCAGCGTATCCAGCACGGGCTGGTCGAAGGCGACGCGCGCCGCTTCCTCGGCCTGCTGCAGGAAGCGCATGTCGAAGGCCGCGTTGTGCCCGACGAGGACCGAATCACGCGCGAACGCGTGGAATGCGGGAAGCACCTGCTCCAGGCAGGGCTGCCCGGCGAGCATCGCCGGCTCCAGTCCGTGGATCGCGACCGACGCCGCGGAGACTTCGCGCTGGGGATCGACCAGCCGCTCGAAGCATTCGTGCCGCAGCAGCTTGCCGGCGACGATGCGGGTAGCGCCGATCTGCACGATGCGGTCGCCGCCGTTCGGGTCGAGCCCGGTGGTTTCCGTGTCGAATACCGTGCAGGTCAATTCGGCGAGCCTGCGATCCGCGAGCGGTCCGGTGAACGCGGCGGCGCCGAAGAGGTCGAAGTCGTAGTACTCCGGTCGGCTGGCCGTGCCGGGCCCGACCGCGTCGGCTGCTCGAGCGAGGCGGGCCGACGGATCGGCCAGCGGCAGCAGCAAGCGGAAGAAACTCTCCTGGCGCGCGCGCTCGCGCTGGAACCACATCTCGCCGCCGTGCCGTTCGACGACGTCGCGCACGCTCAGCGCGCTCGCCTGCGTCGCGCTGTGCATCTCGTCGGTCTCCCAGTTCGTCACCGTCTCCGTGCTGAGGGCCACGCCCTGCCAGGCGAGGTCGAGGTGCGCGTGGGTGCCGGTGCTCGACAATCGCAGCTTAAGCGAGCGCACCGCGTGCTCCTCGACGAGCCGCGCGGCGAGATGACCGAGCGCCTGCAGCAGCGAGAAGCTGTCGACCCTCAGCCACAGTCGCGGGTCGACTTCGCCGGCGTCGACGCGACAGCCGAGCTGCGCTTCGATGCGCCGCCGCGCGACGGCGAGCAGGTCTGCGCCGGGAACGTTCTCGAGGGGCCAGCGCGTCTTCTGCAGCCTGGCATCGCGCGCTGCGACGTCGTGAAGCCGGCCGCCCATCCGGCGGATCTCGTCGTGGATCACACCGCGCAGCCGGTCGCGCGCTGCGTCGTCGATACCGGGGTCGTCGAGCACCTCGAAGGCGGCCTGCAGGTTGCCGAGCGATGCGCGGCTGCCTTCGAGCAGTTCGTGCGTCGCCCGATCGCGTTGCGCGGCTTCGGCGAAAGCGCCGGTGACGTCCTCGATCATCAGCACGAAGCCGCCCGGCGCCGGGGCGACTGCAGGCGTGTCGTCGTTGCGCGCCTCTTCGATTCCGTGAACCGGGACCATCTGTACGCGCAGCAGCCGGTCGCCGCGCGCGGCCGTCAGGAACTGCATTGCGGGATGCGCCTCGCCGCGTTGCAGGCGAAGGCGAATCGTCTCGAACGCGTGCTCGAGCAGCGCGCGGTCGAACACCGCGTGGATAGAGCGGCCGAGTCCGATGAGTTCGCCGCCCGCGCCCGGCGCCGTCGGATCGCCTTCGAAGGCGCCGCGCGCACGACGGTTGTAGAGCAGGATCACGCCGTCGAGGTTGCAGACGATGACCCCCTGCGCAAGCTCGGCCATCAGCGCCGCCAGGCGATTGCGCTGGCGTTCGACCTCGCGGCTGGCCTCGCGCACGCGCGCGTCGATCTCGTCGTGCAGCGCTGCTCGCTGGCGAAGCAGTTCGGCGAAGGCCCCCGCCAGCGCGCGGTTCTCGGCGCTTCCTTCGACCGCGATTCCTGCCGTGCTTGCGGCGACGAGTGCCTGTGCCCGTTCGGCCAGCCGGGCCGGCGCCGATACGCGTTGCTCCCAGGCACGATGCAGCGCGACCCCCAGGGCGAGCGCAAGGAGCAGCCACAGGAACAGCAGCATCGCGATGCGCGTAGCGATCCATTGCAGCAATGCGGCGCGCTCGTCGGGCGCCAGCGACCACGCGAGGAACGCAACGCAGCCCAGCGTCCACAGCGCGAGCATCAGCGCGGGCGCGACCACGAACGCCGCACGCCGCGCATCGACCTTCACGGCGTGCGCTCCAGCAGTTCGCGCACGCGCTGCGCGAGTTCGCGTGTGGAGACGGGCTTGGTCACGTAGGCGTCGGCGCCCAGCGCCAGGCCCTTGGCGACGTCGGCATCGCGCCCTTTCGCGGTGAGCAGGACGATTCGCACGCCGGCCAGCGATTCGTCGGCGCGTACGCTCTGGCACACTTCGAATCCGCTCTTCTCCGGCATCATCACGTCGAGCAGCACGACGTCGGGGCGCTCGCGACGGATCGTCTCCAGCGCCTGCTCGCCGTCGCGCGCCACCAGCACCTCGTAGCCTTCGCGCTTCATCAGGTACTCGAGCGGTATCACGATGTTCGGCTCGTCGTCGGCGATCAGGATGCGGCGCGTCACGACTTTGTCCTCCACGGCAGATCGAAGCCCACGCAGGCGCCTTGTCCGGGCGAAGAGCGCAGCCACATCGTCCCGCCGAAATGCTCGACGATGCGTCGGCTGATCGGCAGCCCGAGCCCGGTGCCCGCTCGGCGCGTCTTTTCGTCTCCGCCCTGGCGGAATCTCTCGAACACGAGCGCCTGCTGCTCGCGCGGGATGCCGGGGCCGTTGTCCTGCACCTCGACGCGCACGCCGCGCCCGTCGGCGTGCAGCCGCACGTCGATGAGCCCCCCCTCGTCCGGCACGAACTTCGATGCGTTCGACAACAGGTTCATCATCACTTGCATCAGCCGGTCGGCGTCGGCGCGCAGCGGGGGCAACGCCGGCGGCAGCGTGAGGACGATGCGAGCGCCGCGCTCCTGCAGCATCGCCCGCGTGGTCTGCACCGCGCGCTCGAGCAGCGCGCGCAGGTCGACGTCCTCGTCGCGCCATTCTGCGTTGCCCGATTCGATCTTCGCCATGTCGAGCACCTGGTCGACGAGCCGCGAAAGCCGCTCGGTCTCCGAGACGATGATGCCGACGAATCGCTGACGCTGGTCCGTTTCCATGTCGGGATCGTCGACGATGAGCTCGGCGAGCGCGCGGATCGAGGTCAGCGGCGTGCGCAGCTCGTGCGTTACCGAAGACATGAACTCGTCCTTGAGGCGGTCCAGACTCTCGAGCCGCTCGTTGGCCGCGCGCAGCTCGTCGCCGATGCGTTCGAGCTCGCGCGAATGCGCACGCAGCCGCGTCGCTTCCTCGACGATCCGCGCGACGTCGGCAATGTCCAGCGGTTCCTCCTCGACCGCCGAGGCGACCATCACGTGCGCCGACGCGCTGCCGATCGCGCCGGCCAATTGCGTCTCGACGAAGTGCACGAGGCGCGCGTCGGCGGGAATCGCCGCGATTGCCGGCGCGCCGACGCGCCGCGCGTAGTCGGTGAACAGTCGCCCGGCGGCTTCGCGCCCGAGGAAGCGCGTGGCGAGCGCGAGCAGGTCGGCAACCCTCGCCCGGCCGCGCCAGAACACAGGGGTCGGCCAGGCTGCCTCGGCGGCGGCACTCGCGTGACCGCGTGCGGGCACGTCGACGAAGAGCAGCGCCTGGCTCGCCTCGCGTGCCGACGGCGCACGAGCCAGCGACACGACGACGTACAGGGCGCAATTCACCAGCAGGCTCCAGAAGAGCGAATGCGTCAGGCCGTCCAGCGTGGCGAGGCCGAGCAGTTGTTCCGGGCGCAGCCAGGCGATGCCGAAGGGGCCCTCCCGCACGAACGCCGCCGGTGCGCTGCCCAGCCAGCCGGAACGTGCGATCGACGGCAGCATCAGCGTATAGGCCCACAGCGCGAAGCCGCCCGCGAGGCCGGCCATCGCGCCGTCGCGTGTTCCCCCTTTCCAGTAGATGCCGCCCAGCAGCGCCGGCGCGAACTGCGCCACCGCGGCGAAGCTGATCAGGCCGATGCTCACCAGTGCGTAGGCTTCGCCGGCGAGCCGGAAGTACAGGTAGCCGAGCAGCAGCAGTGCAACGATCGCCGCGCGCCGGATGCCGAGCACGACGCCGGTGAGATCGCCGGCGGCGCGCGCGCCGAAGCGGCGAGTGCGCAGCAGCAGCGGCATCGCCAGGTCATTGCACAGCATCGTCGCCACGGCGACCGACTCGACGATGACCATCCCGGTCGCCGCCGACAGCCCGCCGATGAAGGCGAGCAGCGCCAGCGCCCGCGCGTCGGCCGACAGCGGCAGCGACAGCACGAAGCCCTCGGGATTTGCGCCTGTGGCACCGAAGTGCAGCAGTCCTCCGAGCGCGATCGGCAGCACGAAGAGATTGATCAGCAGCAGGTACAGTGGGAATGCCCACGATGCGCGCCGCAGGTGCCGCTCGTCGACGTTCTCGATGACGATCACCTGGAACTGTCGAGGCAGCAGGATCACCGAGAGCATTGCGAGCAGGACGAGCGAGAACCACTGGTCGTAGGCGAACGGCGCCGGCGCCGCGCCCGCCACGCGCGCGCCGATCGACGAATCCAGCCGCGCGCGCGCGAAGATGTCGGCGGGTCCGTCGAACAAACCCCAGGTGACGAACGCGCCCACTGCGAGGAACGCGCCGAGCTTGACGACCGACTCGACCGCGATCGCGGCCACCAGCCCCTCGTGCCGCTCGGTGGCGTCGAGGTGGCGCGTGCCGAACATCATCGCAAAGCCGGCGAGAACGAGCGCGATGTACAGCGTGCTGTCCTGCCACCACGGTTCCGATGCGCCGTCTCCCGTTCCGGTCAGCAGCTCGAAGCCGGTGGCCACCGCCTTCAATTGCAGCGCCATGTACGGCACGATGCCGACCACCGCGATCACCGTCACCAGCGCGGCGAGCGACGGGCTCTTGCCGTGGCGGCTGGCGATGAAGTCGGCGATCGAGGTCAGCCGGTATGCGCGCGCGATGCGGATCATCTTGCGAAGCACGACGGTGGCCAGCACCATCGCCAGCGTCGGTCCGAGGTAGATCGGGAGGAACCACACGCCGGAGTCGGCCGCTCGCCCGACGCTGCCGAAGTACGTCCAGGCGGTGCAGTACACGCCCATCGACAACGAATAGACCCACGCGTTGCCGATCAGCGAGCGGCCCCGACTCGCACGACGGTCGCCCCAGGCGGCGACGCCGAACAATGCGAACAGGTACGCGAACGACGCGCCGACGACGACCGTGACCGGAAGCACCGCTCAGCCTTCGCGTCGCTCGGCGATCCACGCGAGCGCCGCGATGATCGCGCCCCAGCCGAGGAACAGCGCCGCCGGCAGCAGCGGGATGCCGAGCAGCGTTGCGTCGCCTTGCCACAGGCTGAGCAGCGGATAGTCGAAGACCAGCCAGCCGGCGGCGAACAGCGCCCCCAGGCGGGCGCCGCGGCCCCGTTCGGCCGCAGCCTCGTCGTCGGGCCCGTCCGCACCGGCAGGAAGCGGCTCGTTCACAACGAGGTCAGCCGGAAGTGCTGCCGCAGGAATGCGCGGAAGCGCCGCACGATCGCCAGGCAGTCGTGCAGGCGGTCGCGCTCGAGCGTGCCGAGCGTGTCCGGCCGCAGTTCGCTGGTCGGCGCCTCGCCGCGTTCGCGTTGGCGCAACTGGCTGTCCAGGCGCAGTTCCATCAGCACGTGCAGCGCGTCGGCGAGGTCGCGCGCGAGCGCCGCGTCGAGCCGCCCTGCGGCGACCAGCGCATCGAGCCGCTGCGCAGTGCCCAGCGCGCGCACTCGATTCTGCAGCGCGAGCGCGCGCACCCCGTGCACGATCGGAAAGAGGCCCGCCTTCTTCACGTCGATCGCCTGGCCCTCGCGCCGCGCGAGCAGCCTTGCGACCCAGCCGCCGTCGTCGAAACGGTCGATCGCCTCGGCGAAACGGGCGAGATAGGCGTCGCTGCCGGCGAGGATCTCGTCGAGATAGCGGCGCGCCTCTTCGAGCAGCGCCGAGTCGCCCGCCACCGGCGCCGCATCGAGGAAGATCGCCAGGTGCATCGGCCCATCGGGATCGGTGCCGTGGATCCAGTTGCGCATCGTCGCCCGAAAGGCGGCGAGCGGCTGTCGCCACGCAGGCTCGACGAGCATGATTCCGCCCGGGCACGGCGGGTAGCCGAGGCGCGCCAGCGCATCGTGGAAGCGCTGCGCAGCTTCGTCGGCGATCGACGCGGGAACGTCGTCGCGCAACAGCAGCGCGTTGTCCTGGTCGGTCTTGAGCAATTGCTCGCCGCGGCCCTCGCTGCCCATCACGAGCAGGCAGCTTGCGGCGACGACTTCGGGGGCGGCGACCAGCGACCAGAGTCGCGCGAAGGTGCGCCGGTTCAGCTCGCCGACGACGCGGGCGATCCGTTCCACGCGTGCGCCGCCGTCGTGCAGCAGCGCGATCATCGCGTCGATCCGTGCGCTGGCAGCCTGCAGTTCGTCGATCGACGCCGCGCCGTCGATCTGCTGCGCGACGATGTGCGAGTGGTTGGCGACGAAGCTGATCAGGTCGAGTTGCCCGAGTACGCCGAGCACGCGCTCGCCGTCGCGCACGACGAGCCGGTGCACGCCGTGTCGCACCATCCGCCACATTGCCTCGAAGAGTTCGGCGTCGGGATGCACGTCGACGAGCTCGAAGCGCGCTGCCTCGCGCACGGCGACCGCGGAGGGCGCGCGCGGCAGCAGCATCGCATCGCGCAGGTCGGTGGTGGTGAAGATGCCCAGGCGCGTACCGTCGCGCACCAGCACGCTGGTCAGGCCGTGCTCGGAGAGCAGCCGACATACCGTGACGAGATCCGCGCTGCCGTCGACGTAGAACGGCTTGCGCAGATACGCATCGCGCACGCGCGCGGTGACGAGCGACAGCGCCTCGAAGCGAATGCCGGCGTCTGCGGCGTCGGACATGCGCGCCTGTTCAGCGCAGCGCCGGCGGAGGCTGCAATGCCATCGGGCTCGTCAGTGCGCCGATGCGGTCGCGGCACCGATCCCGGTCTCGGAGCGCACCTGCTGGGCGAGGAAGCCGTCCCGGTCGCGCTGTGCACGCGGACTGCGATCGAGCACCGAGAACAGCCAGATGCCGAGAAAGCCGATCGTCATCGAGAACAGCGCCGGCGAGGCGTACGGAAACGGGGCCGAGCCCTTCGGGTTGCCGAGCGTTGCTTCCCACACGGCCGGCGAGATGACGGTGAGCACGACCGACGAGATCAGCCCGAGGAAGCCGCCGATGACCACGCCGCGGGTAGTGCAGTCCTTCCACAGCACCGACATCAGCAGCACGGGGAAGTTCGCCGATGCGGCGATCGCGAAGGCGAGCGACACCATGAACGCGATGTTCTGCTTCTCGAAGGCGATGCCGAGCAGCACGGCGATGATCCCGAGCACGATCACGGTGATGCGCGAGACGCGCAGCTCTGCGGCGCTGTCGGCCTGCCCGCTGCGCACGACGGTGGCGTACAGATCGTGCGAGACGGCCGAGGCGCCCGACAACGTGAGCCCCGCGACGACGGCGAGGATCGTCGCGAAGGCCACTGCGGAAATGAAGCCGAGGAACACGTTGCCGCCGACCGCGTTGGCCAGGTGCACCGCCGCCATGTTGCTGCCGCCGATCAGTCCGCCTTGCGCATCGAGGAAGCGCGGCTCGGTGAGCACGAACACGATCGCGCCGAAGCCGATGATGAAGGTCAGCAGGTAGAAGTAGCCGATCCACGTCGTCGCCCACAGCACCGACTTGCGCGCCTCTTTCGCGTTGGGCACCGTGAAGAAACGCATCAGGATGTGCGGCAGCCCGGCCGTCCCGAACATCAGCGCGATGCCGAAGGAGATCGCCGAGATCGGATCCTTGATGAATCCGCCCGGACCCATGATCGAGAAGCCGGTGGCTGCGGCCTCGCCGGGCGGCCTGCCGGCATCGGCGGCGAGTTTCGTCTTGATCTCGACCGCGCGCGCGAACATCGCCTCGGGGCTGAAGCCGAAGTGCAGCAGCACCATCAGCGCCATGAACGAGGCGCCGCCGAGCAGCATGATCGCCTTGATGATCTGGACCCACGTGGTGGCGGTCATGCCGCCGAACAGCACGTAGACCATCATCAGCACGCCGACGATCACCACGGCGATCCAGTAGTCGAGACCGAAGAGCAGCTTGATCAGCTGCCCCGCGCCGACCATCTGCGCGATCAGGTAGAACGCGACCACCACCAGCGTACCGGCCGCCGCGAACACGCGCACGGGCGCCTGCGCGAAGCGGAACGCCGCGACGTCGGCGAAGGTGAACTTGCCCAGGTTGCGCAGCCGCTCGGCGAGCAGGAAGGTGACGACCGGCCAGCCGACGAGAAAGCCGATCGAGTAGATCAGTCCGTCGTAGCCGCTGGCCATCACGGCGGCCGAGATGCCGAGGAACGAGGCCGCCGACATGTAGTCGCCGGCGATCGCCAGGCCATTCTGGAAGCCGGTGATGCCGCCGCCGGCCGTGTAGAAATCCGCCGCCGATTTCGTGCGCGCCGCCGCCCATTTGGTGATGAACAGCGTCATCAGCACGAACACGCCGAACATGCCGATGGCGGTCCAGTTGGTCGGCTGCTTCTGGGCCTGGCCGAGATCGCCGCCGGCGGCCACTGCAGCCCCGCAGGCGAGCAGCAGCGCGGTGGCGACGACGACGCGTGCGTTTCGATGCAGCCTCATTTGAGCGCCTCCCGGACGATCTTCTCGGTGAGCGCGTCGAACTCGCCGTTGGCACGGCGCACGTAGACGGCGGTGATGACGACCGTGAAGACGATCACGGCCAGTCCTACCGGCATTCCGACGGTGGTGACGTTGTCGCCGATTCGATGCGCAAGAAGGCTCTTGTCGAACGCCACCAGCAGGATGAAGCCGTAATAGACGATCAGCATCAGGATCGTGAGCAGCCATCCGAAGCGGGTGCGGCGCGACTTCAGCGCTACGTAATCCGGATTTTTCAAGACCCGTTCGACCAGTTCGTCGCGCATCGCGTTCTCCTCTGCGAAAGGGCGGCCGCCGCCGGTCCCCGTGACGAAGATACCCGCAGCCGTGGCGGCTTGGAAAGCCCGCGGGCGGTCGCGAGTACACCGATACTCGGGTGAACGACCGGGGCGGAAGGCTTCGCCAGAGCGGCGAGGTCGGATACTGGCCGGATTTGCACCGTCCGCATCCAGGGCGCCGGGCGCGCAGGTCGAGGATTTGGATGAGGATCGAAGGTTCCTGTCACTGCAAGGCCGTGCGCTTCTCGGTTGAAGCGCCGTCGCCCGTGCCGTTCATGCGCTGCTACTGCTCGATCTGCCGCAAGACGGCAGGGGGCGGCGGCTACGCGATCAACCTCGGCGCCGACCGCAGCACCCTGCGGGTGAACGGTGCAGCGCACCTGTCCGTGTACCGTGCCTGCTTGCCCGACGGCAGTACGAGCACCGGCGAGCGCAATTTCTGCCGCCTGTGCGGCAGCGCGCTATGGCTGTACGACCCGACGTGGCCGGAACTCGTGCACCCGCACGCCTCGGCGATCGACACGCCGCTGCCGCTGCCGCCGCAGCGCGTGCACATCTTCGTCGCCTCGAAGGCGAACTGGGTCGAGCCCGAAATGCGCAAAGGCGATCGGACGTTCGACGAGTATCCCGACGAGTCGCTCGCGCAGTGGCACCAAAGGCATGGGAAGTGAAGGGTGAAGGGTGAAGGGTGAAGGGCGCCGAGCCGGTCGAAGGTTGTCCCCTTGACGCTTCACCCTTCACTTCCTCCCATCACTTCAACTGTGCGCGCAGTTCTCCCCCGGGGTGCTCCTTGCTGTGCACGTTCACGTAGAGATGGCCTTCCTTCAGCGCCTTCTGCTGCTCGCCGTCGAGCTTCGTTCCTGGAGGCACCACCCACTTGTTTCCTTCTTTCGTGAGCGGTACGCGCACCGGGCCGTTGGCGCCGGAGGCGCCCTCGTGGATGTGCGCCATCGTTCCGTCGATGCCGCTGGTCGTCACCGAGCCGCTGAGCATGCCGTCGGACATCACCGAAAACGACCCGCTGCCGGTCGCATGGGTCGTCACCGGCGGCACCTCGTTCTTTCCGCTCAGATCGACCTTGATGTCCTCGGCGAGCGCGGGCGACAGCGCGAAGACGCTCGCCGCGGCGGCGGCGAGGGCGAATCGGTGCAGGATCGGCAGCGTGTCCATGGCTATCTCCTGAAGGAGTGGGACCGGACACCGGGAATGCTGCGAGGCGCCGGCATTCAGGATTGTGCGCCGGAGGCAGCAACGCTGCAGGCGTCGTGGGGTTAGGCGCGTGAAGCCGAAGCGAGCGGATCAGATCGTCGCCGCGAACGGCAGGCCGCAAAGACGTTCGACGAGCCGCTCGAAGGCGTGCGGATCGAAGATCGTGTTGTCGTGCCGGATCAGCAGCGGAAATTCCGACGGATCGGGAACGAAGCGGCGCTTGCGGTAGTCGTCCCAGTGGGCGAGCTTGTAGCGGTCGT
Organism: Pseudomonadota bacterium; assembly: GCA_023389055.1. Classification (GTDB taxonomy): domain Bacteria; phylum Pseudomonadota; class Gammaproteobacteria; order Burkholderiales; family Burkholderiaceae_E; genus Zeimonas. The sequence goes on from JAEWFA010000055.1 coordinate 44,622, forward strand.
TCGGGTGCGCGCGCGCGATGATCCGCTCCTTGGCCGCCGTTTCGTCGATCTCGACCCACACGACCGAGATCCAGGTGTCGTCCGGCATCCCGAGCGCCGCAGGATCGAATACCCGGTGCGAGCGGACCTCGCGCGAGAACGGGCCGACGAGCACGGTGTTCACGCCGAGTTCGAGGTTCTCGCGGGCGATCTCGAACAGCCCCATGTATTCCTCGTCGCGCAGGTGCTCGAGGTAGGTCGGGCTGTCGCGGTCGTCGGGGTCGCCGGTGAGCAGGCCCATGACCTTCGCGCTGTAGGCGCCGTAGACGGTGTCCTTGTCGAGGATGCAGAAACTCTCGCCGGTGCGCGAATGCAGCAGCGGCACCGCGCGCTTGGCCAGCGTCGTCTTTCCGGTTCCGGCGTGGCCGGCGAAGAAGACGAGGCGCGCCATCTCAGTGCATGGCGTCCGCAGCGACCGGTCGCGCCGGGTCGGCGCACCATTCGCTCCACGACCCGGGATAGAGCGCGGCGCCGGGCAAGCCCGCGACCTCCATCGCCAGCAGGTTGTGGCACGCGGTGACGCCCGAGCCGCAGTGATGCACGAGTTCGCTCGGGTCGCGACCGTCGAGCAGCGCGATGAATTCCGCGCGCAGCGTTTCGGCCGACTTGAAGCAGCCGTCGGGCTGCAGGTTCTCGGTGTACGGCCGGTTGACGGAGCCGGGGATGCGGCCGGCGACCGGGTCCAGCGGCTCGACCTCGCCGCGCCACCGTTCGGGAGTGCGCGCGTCGACGATGCGCATCCGCTCGCCGCCGAGTTGCGCGAGAACCTGCGCGGCGTCGACCTGTGCCGTGCGCGACGGCTGCAAGGTCAGCGTGCCGCGTGCGCGGGCCACGGGCGGTGCGTTCGCGAGCGCCTGTCCGGCGGCTCGCCATGCGGGCAGGCCACCGTCGAGCACCGCTGCTTCGACATGGCCGAGCCAGCGCGCCAGCCACCACAGGCGCGACGCGTACATCCCTCCGTTCTCGTCGTAGGCGACCAGTTGCACGCCATCGGCCAGCCCGATCGATTCGAGCTTGCGGCGCAACGTCTGGCGATCGGGCAACGGATGGCGTCCGTTCGTGCCGGTACGCTCGCCGGCAAGATCGAAGTCCTGATGCAGGAAGAAAGCGCCGGGGAGATGAGCCTCGGCCCAGACCTCGGGCCCGTACGCGGGATTCGTGAGGTCGTGCCGGCAATCGACGACCACGCAGTCGTCGAGGCGGCGGGCGAGCTCATCGACGCGGATCAGCGTTCTCCAGCGCATCGGCATGCGTCGTCGTCCTTGCAGCGGCTCAGGCGCGCGTCGGCCCGAGGCCGAGTTCGGCGCGCAGGAATTCGTGGAAATGCTGCATCCCGTCCTCCATCGGACTCTGATACGGCCCGGCGTCGTCCTCGCCGCGCTCCATCAGCACGCGGCGTCCGGCGTCCATGCGCAGCGCGATCTCGTCGTCCTCGATCGCCGTCTCCATGTACGCGGCGCGCTCGGCTTCGACGAAGTCGCGCTCGAACAGCACGATCTCCTCCGGATAGTAGAACTCGACGATGTTCGTCGTCTTGCGCGGGCTGCGCGGCACGACGGTCGACACGACGAGCACGTGCGGATACCACTCGAGCATCACGTTCGGGAAGATCGTCAGCCACATCGCCCCGCGCGCGGGCGGCTTGCCGTTGTCGAAGCGCAGCAGCTGCTCGTGCCAGCGGCGATAGACCGGCGTGCCGGGCTTGCCCAGCGCCTTCCACGTTCCTACCGTCTGCAGCGACCAGCGTTCTCCGAACTGCCAGTGCAGGTCATCGCAGGAGACGAACTGCCCGAGTCCCGGGTGGAACGGCACCACGTGGTAATCCTCGAGATAGACCTCGATGAAGGTCTTCCAGTTGTAGTCGCAGTCGTGGATCTCGATGTGATCGAGCCGATAGCCGGAGAAATCGAATTCGGGATGCAATCCGATGCCGGCCAGGTCGGTCTGCACGTCGCGCGGGCCCCGAAAGAGCAGCCCGTTCCAGCTCTGCAGCGGCGTGCGGGCGAGATCGAGGCAGGGCTGCTCGTCGAAATGCGGCGCGCCGAGCAGTCGTCCGGAGAGGTCGTAGGTCCAGCGATGCAGCGGGCAGACGATGTTCGACGCGTTGCCGCGTCCTTCGAGCATGACGGCCTGGCGATGGCGGCACACGTTCGACAGCAGCTCGACGCCGTTCTCGCTGCGAACGAGCAGGCGCCCGTCGTTCTCGGCCGGCAGCACGCAGTAGTCGCCTGGCTCCGGCACCATCCGCTCGTGGCCGACGTAGCCCGGACCGCGGCGAAACAGCGTCTGCAGTTCGCGCGCAAAGAGGGCGTCGTCGAAATACGCGGAAACCGGCAATTGCGTGCGCGAGCGCGCGAGCCGATCCGGGCGGCCCACGTCGGACATCGGATCTCTCCTGGACAAAGCCCCGTGCGCCCGGGGCGGCCGAACGAGCGCAGAAGGATACCCCGATCGCCTGGCCGGGGCGGATGAAGCGACCCCTGCGGCGCCAGCAAGCGACGCGCCGCGCGACGTCGGGGAAAGCGAAGTAAAATCAAGCCCTTCATGGACTCGTCCACCCCCGAATCCTTCGAACGCGCACTCGGCGAGCTCGAGCAGATCGTGCAGCGCATGGAGAGCGGCTCGCTGTCGCTCGAGGAGTCTCTCGGCGCCTATCGCCGTGGAGCGTCTCTGGTCGCCTGGTGCCGCAAGTCGCTTGCCGACGTGCAGCAGCAGGTGCGCATCCTGGAGGCCGATCTTCTCGAGCCCTTCGACGCTGCTGCCGAACCGTGCGAGCCGCCAGAGCCGGGCGTTTCGCGCGAGCCCGGCTTCGGGCCGCTGAACCGATGAGCGCCCGCTTCGCCATGGACGGCGCGCGCGCCGTCGAGACGGTCGACCCCACCGAAGTGGACGGCCTGTCCTTCGATGCCTGGATCGCCGACCGGCGGGCGCGCGTCGAGCGCGCACTCGAGCGCACGCTCGCACCGGCCGATGCGCATCCGGCGCGGCTGCACGAAGCCATGCGCTATGCAGCGCTCGGCGCGGGCAAGCGGATCCGTGCGCTGCTCGCCTACGCCGCAGGCGAGGCGCTCGGCGCTCCCTGCGCGGCGCTCGATCGCGCGGCCGGCGCCGTCGAGCTCATCCACGCCTATTCGCTCGTGCACGACGACCTGCCGTGCATGGACGACGACGTGTTGCGCCGCGGCCGGCCTACGGTCCACGTCGTCTACGGCGAGGCGCTCGCGATGCTGGTCGGCGATGCGCTGCAGGCGCTCGCTTTCGAGTCGCTCGCCGGCGCAGCCGACGCAGGCGTCGACGCGCGAACGACGGTGTCGATGATCGCCGAGCTCGCTCGTGCGTCGGGGTCGATCGGCATGGCCGGCGGACAGGCCATCGATCTCGCGTCGGTGGGCGTCGCGCTCGATGCCGGCGCGCTCGAGGACATGCATAGGCGCAAGACCGGCGCGCTGCTGGCGGTATCGGTGCGGCTCGGCGGCGCCTGCGCATCGCGCAGCGCGGCGGCGATGCCGGTGCTCGCGGGTTACGCCGAAGCCGTCGGCCTGGCCTTCCAGATCGTCGACGACATCCTCGACGTCGAGGGCGATTCGGTCACGCTGGGCAAGACCGCGGGCAAGGACGCGCACGCCGACAAGCCGACCTACGTTTCGACGATCGGGCTGCAGGCCGCGCGCGCGATGGCCGAGCGCCTGCGCGTGCAGGCGCACGAGGCGATCGCGCCGCTCGGCCCGCGTGCCGGGCGGCTGGCGGCGCTCGCCGATCGCATCGTCCTGCGTCGGGCGTGAACGAGGCCGCACGATGCTTCCGCACGATTCCGAAGCGACGCTGTTGTCGACGATCGACGATCCGGCGCAGCTGCGCAAGCTCGACCGCGGTGCGCTCGCGCAACTCGCGCTTGAACTACGCGCCTTCGTGCTCGAGTCGGTGTCGCACACCGGCGGACACCTGTCGTCGAACCTTGGGACGGTCGAGCTCGCGATCGCGCTGCATTACGTCTTCGACACGCCGCGCGACCGCCTGATCTGGGACGTCGGTCACCAGAGCTATCCGCACAAGATCCTCACCGGGCGCCGGGCGGGGATGGCTACGCTGCGCCAGCACGGGGGCATCTCCGGTTTTCCGCGCCGAAGCGAGAGCGAATACGACGCCTTCGGCACCGCGCATTCGTCGACGTCGATCTCCGCGGCGCTCGGCATGGCCGTCGCGTCGCGCAACAAGGGCGAGGGCGCCGGACCGGCACGCCGACGCCACGTTGCCGTGATCGGCGACGGCGCGATGACCGCCGGCATGGCCTTCGAGGCGTTGAACAACGCCGGCGTGACGCCGGACATCGACCTGCTCGTCATCCTCAACGACAACGACATGTCGATTTCGCCCCCGGTGGGGGCGCTGAACCGTTATCTCGCGCGCCTGCTGTCCAGCCGCTTCTACAGCAAGGCACGCGACGTGGGCCGCGCGATGCTGCAGAACGTGCCGCCGCTGCTGGAGCTGGCCAAGCGGCTCGAAGAGCACGCGAAGGGCTTCGTCGTACCGGCGACGATGTTCGAGGAGTTCGGCTTCAACTACGTCGGCCCGATCGACGGGCACGACCTCGACAGTCTGGTGCCGACGCTGCAGAACCTGCGCGAATTGCGCGGACCGCAGTTCCTGCACGTCGTCACGCGCAAGGGGCAGGGCTACAAGCTCGCCGAGGCCGACCCGGTGCTCTATCACGGACCCGGACGCTTCGATCCGCACGAGGGAATCCGCGCGCCTGCGACGCCGGCGCGTCCCACGTACACGCAGGTGTTCTCCGACTGGGTCTGCGACATGGGCGCGCTCGACGAGCGGCTCGTCGCGATCACGCCGGCGATGCGCGAGGGCTCGGGGCTGGTCGAGTTCGAACGGCGCTTCCCGCAGCGCTATTTCGACGTCGGCATCGCCGAGCAGCATGCGGTGACATTCGCCGCAGGGCTCGCCTGCGAGGGGATGAAGCCCGTCGTCGCGATCTACAGCACGTTCCTGCAGCGCGGCTACGATCAGCTCGTGCACGACGTCGCGCTGCAGAACCTGCCGGTCGTGTTCGCGCTCGACCGCGCCGGCATCGTCGGTGCAGACGGCGCGACGCACGCCGGTGTCTACGACTTTGCGTACCTGCGCTGCGTGCCGAATCTCGTCGTAATGGCGCCGTCGGACGAGAACGAATGCCGGCAGATGCTGTATACGGCGTTCCGACACGACGGGCCTTCGGCAGTACGCTATCCGCGCGGCGTCGGCGTCGGAGCGACCGTGTCGAAGGACCTCACTGCCATACCGATGGGTCGAGCCGAGGTGCGCCGCGAGTGCCTGCGCGAGTTCCGTCCGGGCGGCGTGCGGCGCATCGCGCTGCTCGCCTTCGGCACGATGCTCGCGCCGGCGCTTGCCGCCGGCGAAGCGCTCGACGCGACCGTCGTCAACATGCGCTTCGTCAAGCCGATCGACGTCGCGCTGTTGCGCGAACTGGCCGCAACGCACGATGCCTTCGTCACGATCGAGGAGCACGTCGTCATGGGCGGGGCCGGCAGCGCAGTGGCCGAAGCCTTCGCCGCCGAGGCGATCGTGCGACCGTTGCTGCAACTCGGGCTGCCCGACCGGCACGTCGAGCACGGCGACCAGTCGCAGTTGCTGCGCGCGGAGGGACTCGACGCTGCGGGCATCGAGCGGTCCGTGCGCGCCCGTTTCGACGAGCGGGCCCTCATCGACAAGGCGCCGCGGCTGGTCGCCGGCGGCCGCGGCTGAAGGCCCGGTCGCGTGCGCGGGAATTCGGTGGAGGATTCGATGAACGTGCGCGACAACGTCGCGATGCCGCGCGACGCGCTGGTCGACGTGCAGGGCAGCGCCGATCTTCGGCAGTTGCCCATCCAGCGCGTCGGCGTGAAGGGCTTGCGCTATCCGCTGCGCTGGCGCAGCGGTGCGGGCGAGCAGCCGAGCGTCGGTCAGTTCGGGCTGTACGTCGCGCTGCCGGCCGAGCAGAAGGGCACGCACATGTCGCGTTTCCTTGCGCTGCTCGAGCGTCGCCTGGCCGACCGAGAGCCGGCACTCGATGCGCGCGGCCTGCGCGCGATGTTCGACGAAATGCTCGTGCTGCTCGAGGCCGATGCCGGGCGCATCGAGGCGAGCCTGCCGTTGTTCGTGCGCAAGAGCGCTCCGGTATCGGGCGTGCAGAGCCTGATGGACTACGAATTGTCCGTCGTCGTCGACGGGCGCGCGGGCGATGCGGCAACGACGCTCACCGTGCTCGTGCCCGTGACGAGCCTGTGCCCGTGCTCGAAGTCGATCTCCGAGTACGGCGCGCACAACCAGCGCTCGCACGTCACGGTCTCGATCGAGAGCTGCGATCCGGTCGATCCGGAGGAGATCATCGCGATCGTGGAGGCGCAGGCGTCGAGCGAGCTCTACGGCCTGCTCAAGCGCGTCGACGAGAAGCACGTCACCGAGCGCGCCTACGAGAACCCGAAGTTCGTCGAGGACCTCGTTCGCGACGTCGCCGGCGCGCTACGACGCGATGCGCGCGTCCGCCGCTTCGTCGTGGAGGCGGAGAACTTCGAGTCGATTCATAATCATTCGGCACTCGCTCGCATCGCGAGCGAGTGAGTCTGGGTGAGTGAAGGGTGAAGGGTGAAGGGGAACGGCCCCGGCTGCCGTGGCCGAGGCTTTCCCCCTTCACCCTTCACCCTTCACCGGCATGATCGCCGCGCAGCGCGCGGCGGATTACGCCGCGACGCGAAGCGCTTGCGCACTCGCAGCGACTACCGCCGCGATGCGTCCTACGTCGCGCAACTGCACCGTCGTCCAGCCGGCCTTCTGCAGCAACTCGTAGTGCGAGCGCACGCAGAAACGGCACTTGCCGATCGTCGAGGCGGCGAGCGCGAAGGCTTCGAAGCGCTCGCGAGCCACGCCGCCGTGCGTCGCGTAGGCCTGCATCCGCAGTTCGGCGCGCTGCCTGCCGAGTTCCGGGTCGTCGGCCATCTCGACGTACGGATACCAGACGGTATTCATGCCCATCAGCGCGGCTGCCGACAACGCGGCGTTGGCATCGGTCTCGTCCAGCAACTCGCGGAACGCGTCGACCAGGTCGACACTGCCCGCCGCGTACGCGGCGGCCAGTGCACAACCCAGCGCGTCGGCCGGCGCGAGACTCGAGCGCTGGACGACGGCGTCCAGGTTCAGCCGGATGTCCTTCGCGAAATCGGGGATCCGCGAACGGACGGCTTCGAGTTTCGTCATTGCCGGTCTCCGGTCAGAGCGTCTCGCCGCCGACCGAGCGGTTGCACGGGCACAGCTCGTCGGTCTGCAGTCCGTCGAGGATGCGCAGTGTCTCTTCCGGGTTGCGCCCGACGTTCAGGTTGTTCACCGACACGTGCTGGATCGTGTTGTCCGGATCGACGATGAACGTCGCGCGCAGCGCCACACCCTCGTTCTTTTCGCGCACGCCGAGCTGGTCGACCAGCGAGCCGGTCGTGTCGGCGAACTGCCACTGCTGCAGGTTCTTCAGGTCGGGGTGCTCGCGTCGCCAGGCCAGCTTGACGAACTCGTTGTCGGTCGAACCGGCGAGCACGACCGCATCGCGCTCCTCGAAATTGCCCACGAGCCGGTCGTAGCCGACGATCTCGGTCGGGCAGACGAACGTGAAGTCCTTCGGGTAGAAGTAGATGATCTTCCACTTGCCCGGGAACGACGTCTCGGTGATTGCCTCGAACGCGCTGACGCCTTTCTCTTCGGGCTGGTTGAACTTCGGCTTGACGCCGACCACGCGGAACGCTTCGAGCTTGTCGCCAACGGTCTTCATCATCGAGTGACTCCCTTCTTCGGTAGTGGTGCCACCAGGGTGTTGTGCCCGGGGCGATGAAGGGATTCTCGGCGTGCGGGAGTAATCAGTCCAACGAATAAAAACGATCTTATTGATTGATGGATTCGATTATGGCGGGCGCCTCTGGCTTTACCCTTCACTCTTCATTTTCGCCCGCCTTCCCTTCGCCTTGAACCGCGAGGGTCCCGCTGCGGCCGGGAACCGATCCGACGGCGACCCGGTGCGCAGGCAACGACGCCGCATCGAGCGTCGCGAACAGGCCGTCGAGGCCGACCAGCTTCCACCCCTGCGCGCACCAGCCGCGCAACAGGCGTTCGAAGACGCTGCCGAGGCGGCCGCCTTCGAGCTCCGCGTGCAGCGTGTAGACG
>JAEWFA010000013.1 GCA_023389055.1 Pseudomonadota bacterium
GGGGGGGTAACCCCCGCGCCCGCCCGCGCGGGCCCTTGCGGGCAGGGGGGGGCGTCCTAATACAGGCGCGTGCGCCGCGGCGCACGCGCCGCGCGCCGGAACGACCATGGACGCGATCCTCCTTCAACTGCTCAACGGCCTCGACAAGGGCGGTGCGTACGCGCTGATCGCCCTCGGGCTCACGCTGATCTTCGGGACGCTCGGCGTCGTCAACTTCGCCCATGGCGCGCTGTTCATGATCGGCGCCTTCTGCGCGGTGACGCTGAACCAGCTGTTCCACATCTCGAAACAGGTCAAGGACGAGAGCATCACGTTCTTCGATGCCTACAAGGAGATCCCGTACCTGAAGATCTGGTTCGGCGACTTCGGCGAGCGGATGATCGACTACTCGGTCCCGTTGGCGATCCTGCTGGCCATTCCGGTGATGTGGCTGATCGGTGTCGCACTGGAGCGCGGGCTGATCCGTCACTTCTATCGGCGCCCGCACGCGGACCAGATCCTGGTCACCTTCGGTCTTGCAATCGTCCTGCAGGAGATCGTCAAGGCGTATTTCGGCGCCAATCCGATCCCCGTGCAGGCGCCCGACGCCTTTGCGGGCACGGCGAATATCGGTGCCTGGCTCGGCCTGGGCGACGCCATCAGCTATCCGTGGTGGCGGCTCGTCTACTTCCTGTTCTCGCTCCTCGTGATCGGACTGGTGTTTGCCTTCCTGCAGTTCACGACCTTCGGCATGGTGGTTCGAGCAGGAATGCGCGACCGCGAAACCGTCGGGCTGCTCGGCATCGACATCCAGCGCCGTTTCACGATCGTCTTCGCCATCGCAGTGATCGTCGCGGGGGTCGCAGGGTTGATGTACACGCCGATTCTCTCGCCCGACTATCACATGGGAATGGACTTCCTCGTCCTGTCGTTCGTCGTCGTCGTCGTCGGCGGAATGGGCTCGTTGCCGGGCGCGGTGATCGCCGGCTTCCTGCTCGGAATCCTGCAGTCGTTCGCGTCGATGAACGAGGTGAAGGACCTGATCCCCGGCATCGACCAGATCATCATCTACCTGGTCGCCGTGGCGATCCTGCTGGTGCGACCGCGTGGGCTGATGGGACGCGCCGGCGTGATGGAGACCTGAGATGCCGACAATGACCACTTCCGCGCCGCGCGATCTGCTGCTGATCCTGGGATTCACGATCGCCATACTCACCATGCCGGTCTGGATGGCACCGCTCGGCGCGGGCTATCCGGACCTGCTGCAGCGTTTCGCGATCTACGGGATCTTCGCGATCGGGTTCAACATCCTGTTCGGCCTCACCGGCTACCTGTCGTTCGGCCATGCCGCATTTCTCGGCGTCGGTTCGTATACGGCGGTGTGGAGCTTCAAGCTGCTGACGATGAACGTCGTTCCCGCGGTCGTGTTCGGGATGATCGTTGCCGGCCTGTTCGCGCTGGCGATCGGCTACCTGTGCCTGCGCCGCTCGGGCATCTACTTCGCGATTCTTACGCTCGCGTTCGCGCAGATGGGCTACAACCTCGCGTACTCGGTGCTCACGCCGATCACCAACGGCGAAACCGGCCTGCAGATCACGCGCGCAGATCCCCGCTTGATCGACACGGCGCTGCGCGGTCCGAGCACGCTCATTCCGTCCACGGAGTTGTTCGGCATCCCGATGCAGGGGTGGTCGGGCTTCTACTTCTGCGCGGCGCTGCTGATCATCGCGTTCATCGTCGCGCTTCGCATCACTCGCTCGCCGTTCGGCACGATGCTGCGCGCGATCAAGTCGAACCAGAACCGGTTGAACTACACGGGCGTGAACTCGCGCCCGTACGCGCTCGCCGCGTTCGTGATCTCGGGCGTATACGCCGGGCTCGCCGGATCGCTGCTCGCCGTCACCGATCCGCTGGCCGGCGCCGAGCGCATGCAGTGGACCGCTTCGGGCGAGGTCGTGCTGATGACGATCCTCGGGGGTGCGGGGACGCTGCTCGGGCCCGTGCTCGGCGCGGCGATCATCAAGTACTTCGAGAACATCTTCTCGTCGTTCAACTCGCAGACGCTGCACGACGCGTTCTCGTTCCTGCCCGACGCAGTCGAGGACGTCGTCGTGAGGGTGGTGGGGCTGTTCGTCGGCGACGGATGGCATCTCACGCTCGGCCTGTTGTTCATGCTGATCGTCATCTTCCTGCCGGGCGGTGTGATGGAGGGGATCCGGCGCATCGGTACCCTGTTCCGCCGCGGCCGGCGATCCAGTACGGGCCGCGGTTCCGAGCACGCCGGCCGACACGGGCCGCACCCGGTGCCGCACGCACCCGCCGGCGCTGCACGTCAGCCGGCGCAGGCGGCGGCTGCCCCCGCCGTTGCCCGCGCGGAGACGCACGCGCGCAGCGCGCATCCGGGTGGGGCTGGCCGCTTCGCGTCGGCCAATGCGCCGGTCGAGCGTTCCATCGATTGAAGAGGCGCTCCAACATGGCGATCCTGCAAGTCCAATCGGTCAACAAGAGCTTCAGCGGCCTGCGCGCGCTGCGCGACGTGAACCTCAGTGTCGAGGAAGGCAGCGTGCACGCGATCATCGGCCCGAACGGCGCCGGCAAGTCGACGCTGCTGAACTGCTTCGTCGGGCGCCTCACGCCCGACACCGGCACCGTGACGTTCGACGGTCGATCGCTGATCGGCCTGGCGCCTCACGAGATCAACCAGACCGGCGTCGTGCGCGTATTCCAGACGCCGGAGATCTTCGGTGATCTGAGCCTGCTCGAGAACGTGATGATTCCCACTTTCGCCCGACGCGACGGCGCCTTCGCGCTGCGCGGCTGGGCGCGCGCCGACGCGCAGAAGCGGGTGCGCGAGAAGGCCGAGCACGTGCTGGCCGACGTCGGGCTGGCCGACCAGCGCGAGACGATCGCCGGCACGCTGTCGCGCGGCGACAAGCGTCGGCTGGAGCTGGCGATGTGCCTCGTCCAGGATCCCAAGCTGCTGCTGCTCGACGAGCCCACCGCCGGCATGTCGCGCGCCGACACCAACAACACGATCGAGCTGCTCAAGCGCATCGGCGAGCGAAAGATCACCAAGATCATCATCGAGCACGACATGCACGTCGTGTTCTCGCTCGCCCAGCGCATCAGCGTGCTCGCGCAGGGAACCGTGATCGCGGAGGGCGACCCGCAGTCGATCAAGGGCGACCCGCGCGTTCAGGAAGCGTATCTCGGAGGAGCGCACCTGTGACCGAGGTGATGACCGCGCCGGCCGCAGCCGGAACCGAATCGAAGCCCGCGTATTTCTCGTGCCGCGACCTGCACGCGTACTACGGCGAGAGCTACATCGTCCAGGGTGTTTCCTTTGACATCCGCGAAGGCGAAATCGTCGCTCTGCTCGGGCGCAACGGTGCCGGGAAGACGTCGACGCTACGCACGATCGCACGGCTGGACGACCCGCACCTGGCGAGCGGCGAGATCTGGCTCGCGGGACAACCGTTGCACAAGATGCGCGCCTTCCAGGCTTCGCGCTCGGGCGTGGGCCTCGTCCCCGAAGACCGCCGCATCATCGGCGGACTGACGGTGGAAGAGAACCTGAAGCTCGCGCAGATCGAGAAGCCGCGGGGATGGGAGCTCGATCGCATCTACCAGCACTTCCCGCGGCTCGCCGAACGGCGCACGCAGGAAGGCGTCACGCTGTCCGGCGGCGAACAGCAGATGCTGGCCATCGCCCGGGCGCTGGCGCGCGACGTCAAGCTGCTGCTGCTCGACGAACCCTACGAAGGGCTTGCGCCGGTCATCGTGCAGGAGATCGAGAAGATCCTGCGCGAAGTGAAGAACCTGGGCTTCACGACGGTCATCGTCGAGCAGAATGCGATCGCCGCGCTGAACCTGTCCGACCGCGCGATCATCCTCGACATGGGTGAGGTCGTCTTCGACGGCACCGCGCGCGAGGTGATCGACAACGTCGAACTGCGGCACGAATACCTGGCGATCTAGCGCGAAGGGAAGCGGCGGTGGCAGGCCGGGCTGCGCCGTCGCTTCCTCTCTATGGCAGCAGCACCGCCGCGCCGGTGACGCGTCCGCTGCGCAACGCCGCGAGCGCGTCGTTCGCCCGTTCCAGCGGCCAGGTCTGCGCGTCCACGCGCAGCGGGTTCGACCGCACCCAATCGAGGAACTCCCGACCGTCTTCCCGCGTGAGGTTCGCCACCGAGCGGAGCTGGCGCTCGTTCCACAGGATCTCGTACGGGAACGACGGGATGTCGCTCATGTGGATGCCGCCGCAGACGACGGTGCCGCCCTTGCGCAGGGAGCGCAACGCCTGCGGCACGAGTGCGCCCACCGGCGCGAACACGATCGCCGCGTCGAGCGGCTCGGGCGGCGACTGGTCCGAGCCGCCCGCCCACGCGACGCCGAGCGAGCCGGCGTGCGCCACCGCCGCTGCGTCGCCGGGGCGCACGAACGCGTAGACGCGGCGTCCCTGCAGCACCGCCACCTGCGCGATCAGATGAGCGGCCGCGCCGAAGCCGTACAGGCCGAGTGCGCGCGCGTCGCCGGCGAACTTCAGCGACCGCCAGCCGATGAGCCCGGCGCACAACAGCGGTGCGGCCTGCGCGTCGGACAGCGAAATCCCTTCCAGGGAGTGGCAGAAGCGCGCGTCGGCGACGACGTGCGTCGCGTAGCCGCCGTCGCGGTGCAGGCCGGTGAAGCTCGGCGTATCGCAGAGGTTCTCGCGATCGGCAAGGCACCATTCGCAGTGTCCGCAGCTGTGTCCCAGCCACGGAACGCCGACGCGCTCGCCGATCGACAGATTCCGCACGCCTGGGCCCAACGCCTCGACGACGCCGACGACTTCGTGGCCCGGAACCACGGGAAGCGTGGGCAGCGCCAGCTCTCCGTCGACGATGTGAAGATCGGTGCGGCAGACGCCGCACGCCGTTACGCGCAGCAGCGCCTCGCCCGGTCCGGGTTGCGGCTCCGCTCGCTGCTCCGGCGCGAGCGCCGTGCCGCAGCAGCGCAGCACCATCGCGAGCATCTGCCGCTCACCTGCGACTTGAAAAGGGGAAGATAGTCTCGCAGCCCGAGGCTTTTCGCCTTTCCCCTTCTCCCTTCGCTTCCTCAGACCGCCATCGCCTTCACCTGGGCGAGCAGCGCCGATGCCTCGTCGCCCATCGCCTGGTCGAGCATCGGATACATCATCTGCTCTTCCTTCTGGTTGTGCGGCAGCAGGATTTCCATCACCTGCGCGGAAGCGGCCCGGTAGGCAGCGGCGTTCTTCGTCGCGATCGCATCGCGCATCTGCTCGAACAGGCCCTCCATGGCGCGGTGCTCGTCCTTCATCGTCGCCGTCGGGCCGCCTTCGCCCATGCCGGTGCGCTCCTCGAAAGCGGGGAAGAGCAGGCGTTCCTCCATCTCGATGTGCGTGGCGATACGCCGCAGGAAGTCGGCGGCCTCGCGCTCGAGCGCCGCGAAGTCGCCGGCTTCGGCCGCGCGGTCGGCGCGCTCGAAGATCCCATCGCACAGTCGATGGTCGCCCATCATGTAGTCGTTGATCGTTTCCATTTCGTTGCTCCGCTGGCTTCGTCGGTCAGGCCGCTTCTTTCAGTTCCGCACGCTTGTCGGCGACGGTGGCCCAGTGATCGGCATCGGGCAGCGCATCCTCCTTGGTGGTGATCTCCGGCCACACCTGCGCCAGTTCGGCGTTCAGGGCGACGTATGCGTGCATCGAGCCGGGGACGTCACCGTCGATGTAGATCGCTTCGACCGGGCATGCCGGCACGCAGGCGGCGCAGTCGATGCAGACCTCGGGGTCGATGACGAGGAAGTTAGGTCCGGCGTGAAAGGCATCGACCGGACAGGTTTCGACGCAGTCGGTGTGCCGGCAGTTGATGCAGGCTTCCGTAACGACGTGTGCCATGGCGCTTTCCCTCCTGGGTTCAGCCGGCGGCCGAGACGGTCTTTTCGGCTTCGGCCTCGGCCTGCACTTCGGCCGCGCTGATCCGGTGCGCCGGCTTCTGGCCGCGAATCGCCTCCGTCGTGACGACCGGGCATTCGGTCAACTGGAACTCGCTGTCGGTCAGCGCCATCGCCGACCAGCGGCGCGCGGGCTTCTTCTCCTCGCCGCCCAGTTCGCCCGCCGTCGGCGGGATCGGCTTGCCTTCGGCGCGCAGTTTCTCGACGCGGCGAAGGCCGAGATAGGCCGCACCGTACGCGCCGTTCAGCTGTCCGAGCCCGTCAGGTGCGACGTTGAAGCGTGCGCCGAGCGCGCTCTGCAGCGCGTCGATCATCGCCACGTTGCGCGTCATTCCGCCGGTGAGCATGTACCCCGGTTCGAGGCCGACGCGGCGCATCAACTGGATCGCGCGTCCGCCGAGCGAGACCATCGCGCCCATCATGATGTCCTCGGCGGGGATGCCGTTGGCCAGGTGGTTGATGACCTCCGATTCGGCGAACACCGCGCAGACGCTGCTGATCGCCTTCGGCGAGGTGGATCGCTTGGCGTAGGGTCCGATGTCTTCGGTGGTAAGGCCCAGGTAGCGCGCGGTCTTCTCGAGGAAGGCGCCGGTACCGGCGGCGCACTTGTCGTTCAGTCGGAAGGCCTTCACGCGCCCTTCGGCGTCGACCTTGATCGCCTTGATGTCCTGCCCGCCGATGTCGAGGATCGTCCGGGTGTCGGGGAAGAGTTGCGTGGAGGCTTGCGCGTGCGCGGTCAGTTCGGTGACCTGCGCGTGGCGGAAGTCCACGACGTAGCGCCCGTAGCCGGTGGAGCTCACGTAAGTGATCTGCGAGCGGTCGAGCTTGCAGTTCTTCAGCAGGTCTTCGAAGACGGCCTCGGCCGCCTGCGCGAGCTTGAAGCCCGTCTTGCGCACCGCGGTGCCGACGATCTTGCGATCGCCGTCCAGGCAGATCGCCTTGGTGTAGGTCGAGCCGATGTCGATGCCGACAGCGTGGATCATGTCCTTTTCTCCTTACGCGAGCGCCGGTTCGGCGGTGTGTCCGAACGCGTGGTCACGCGCGAAAAGCGCCGCGCCGAGCGCGCCGCAGAAATGAGCGTCGGGGCTCACGTTGAGCTTCGTCCCGATCGCGTCCTCGATCAGCTTGACCATCGCCTGGTTGCGGCTCACGCCGCCGGTGAAGGTCACTTCCGGATTGATGCCGACGCGCCGGGCGAGCGAGACGCAACGCGAGGTGATCGCCTGGTGCACGCCCATCAGCACGTCTTCGGGGAGAATGCCCTTGGCGAGGTGGCTGATGATCTCCGACTCGGCGAACACGGTGCACGTCGTCGTGATGCGTACCGGGTTCTTCGAGCGAAGCGCCAGCGTACCGAGCTCCGAGAGCGGCAGTTCGAGCGCATACGAGGCTGCCCCGAGGAAGCGCCCGGTGCCCGCGGCGCACTTGTCGTTCATCGTGAAGTCGTCGACCTGGCCGTCGGGCTTCACCGAGATCGCCTTGGTGTCCTGGCCGCCGATGTCGATGACCGTGCGCGTGTTCGGGAAGAGCGAGACCGCGCCTTTCGCGTGACAGGTGATCTCGGTGACCTGCTCGTGGCCGAATTTCACGTTGTACCGGCCATAGCCGGTGCCCGCGATTCGCACGACCTTCGATTCCTCGATCCCCGCGTTCTCCAGCGCCGCCTTGAAGGCATCCTCGGCGACGGTGATCATGCTGGTTTCCATGTCGACCAGCGCGCGTCCGACGACCTTGCCGGTCTCGTCGATGATCACGGCCTTGGTCTGCGTCGATCCGACGTCGACTCCGCCAACGTATTTCATGCCTGGCTCCCGATGGTGTGTACTTTGGGCGAGGCGCTCGGCGCGGCGCCCCCGCGGTTCTGCAGGGACTCGAAGAACGCGTCCACCCGGTTCTTGATCTGCGCGTCGGACCAGTAGCGCGGATCGATCAGGTCCGATTCGATGTACAGGCTGGGCAGCCGCAGGCGCTCGTTCAGGTAGTTGCGCGTGTCGGCCATCCCCGACGAGACGAAGCGGCAGCTCTTGATGCCGTGGAAGACGATGCCGTCGACGTCGTAGTCCTTGATCTGCTGCGCCAGGCGCTCGTGCGAGAAGAACTGGTTCGACAATCCGCGTTGCGCGGCGAGTGCGGTGACCTCGGCCAGGCTCTCGAGCGGACGCGAGGTGTCGTAGCGGATCTCGGCAGCGTCCATCCCGCCGGCGGCGAACGTGAGGTAGTCGGAGTACGCGAAGACGCCGCCCCACGTTTCGAACAGTTCGATCAGCCTGCGCATCGACACGTAGCACGGCGTTCCCGAGAACAGCAGGCGGAAGCGTTCCTCGGCGACGCGGCCTTCGCCGCGGGCGACCTTCGCGCGCAGCGATTCCTCCAGACGACGCATGAACTCGACGCCTTCGGGGGTGCCGCGGTAGATGTTCATGATGCCGATGTAGGTGAGCCCGTCGAGCATCGCGTTGTAGGGTGCCGGGCACGTGCGGTTCAGCGCCATCACGTTGTTCCAGTGCCCGATCATCTTGTTGACGTTGTCCTCGATCCCGGCGAGCCGATCCATGTCGAACTTCCTGCCGGTGATCTTCTCGCAGCGCTCGATCAGGTCGCGGAACTGCGCCTCGACCCACTGCGCGTCGGCCATGTGCTGCGCGTCGCCGGGGCGCACGTTCCAGTTCGCCGCGCGCTGGCCGGGCAGGTCGAGCGTGAACGTCGGCGTGTTCAGCATGTGCTCCCAGATCTCGCCCCACTTGATGAACGTGCTGCACATGTTCGACGTGATGGCGATGTCGGCCTTCGGGATGACGGCGGCCGGGTGCTTGTGCTGGCGCAGGATCAGCCCGACGTCGGCCTTCACGTACGAGCAGACGTCGGGCGAGTAGCCGTAGTCTTCCGATTCGCGCAGGTAGTCCTCGGAGACCTTGCGCACGCCCATCTGCAGCGACGTGATCTCGGGGAACACGAGCCGGAAATCGAAGGCGCGCAGAATCTCGAGCGCGTTGCCCATCACGAAAACGTTCGCGACGTGCTCGCCGCGCTGGTTGGCGCCTTCGAGGCCCGAGTACCACTCCTTGAAGAGCTTCTGCCCCTCCTGGTGTGCGTTGAACTCGCCGGGCGCGGCGGCTGTGGTCTTGTCGACGGTTGCGGTAGTCATTTGAAGCGGTCTCCGGTCAGGCGATCGAGAACAGGAGCGATTCGGCGAAGGTTTCCAGCTGCATCGACATCTGCTCGAACGACGTCATCTTTTCCTCGAATTCGAGGACGAGGTGCTGGACGCCGACCTTGTCGAGGTGCTTCGACCACGTGACCTGCTCGTCGAGGCCCGGTTCGCAGAACTTCGCGGCGGTAACCACGGCTGCGTCGGCCCTGCTGCCTTCGATCATCTTCATCAGGTAGCCGGCTTTCGTCTTGCGCTCGTCGTGCTGCACGGGGCTCGCCGCCGAGCGGTCGATGAAGCTCTCCGCCAGCGCCCACACCGGGTCGCCGCCTTCGGGCACGTCGGAGGTGATCCAGCGCAGGCCGATCAGCAGGTCGTCGTCGACGACGTAGCAGGTGTCGTCCAGCGCCTCGAGCATCTCGAGCGGCGGCTGCTCGCAGAATCCGCCGACGAAGACGACGCGGGGTTTGTCCTGCGCTGCGCGCTTGCGGGAACCGAGCAGGCCGAGCGCCTCCTCGAGCAGCGCGTTGTGCTGCTCGGCGGGCATGCGTGTGCGCGCGCGCATCAGCAGGTACAACTCGCTGGTGCTGACCTTCCACGGCTCGTCGCAGCGCAATTCGTAGAGCTCGCGCAGCAGCGCGCGGTTGCGGTTGTAGATGCGGATGCTGCGCCACAGCGCGGCGTCCTCGATCGTGCGGCCGATCTTCTTCTCGACGTCGCTGCGCAGCCGCTGGTATTCGGCGCTCGTGTAGCGCACCGACCCCGGCGTGTTCGGGTTCTGCGGCAGGTACAGGATCTGCCCGAGCTTGTCGGGAAAGTTGCGCGACCAGATCCCGCCCAGGTGCTTGGCGGCGTCGCAGATCGGGTGGGTGACGAAACCGGTGAGGCCGTCGAGCGAGCCGTTCAGCCCGAGTTCGGTGGTCGATCGGCAGATCGAACAGATGAACGAGCCCATGTGCGCGTCGGCATGCTTCATCTCGAGCTTGTTGCCGCCGCCCAGGACGCTCACCGGCAGCAAGCCGGCGGCGTGGACGATCTCTTCGGGAAAGTACACGGGGAAGTGTCCGAAGGTTCCCGTGTAGCCCTCGGGCAGCGATTCGACCGACGGAATCGGTCCGAGCCGCAGGTTGTTGCAGTGTTCGAAAATCTGGCCGAGACGCTGCTCGGGATCGGTCGGGGCCGGCTTGGCCTGGTCGGTCATGTGCGCCTCCTTCGGCTTAATCTGGTATTCCGGTACCGGAATGCGTAAATTGTCCCCCAGTGGGCTGCAGCGCCCTTGATTCACATCAAGAAAGGCGGCGCATCCGGGAGAAAAACAGGTTGCGGAGCTTTGACATATAGAGGACCGAAGTGGTACTGTTTGTGCCGTCGGACAGCCCCCAGCGGCATGTCCCCGCCGCGAAGAACACGCACTTCCAGATGCTACGGATCAACCGACTCACCGACTACGGAACGCTCGCGCTGACGTACCTGGCGTCGCATCCCGAACGGATGCACAGCGCCGCCGACGTCGCGGCCGAGCTCGGGCTCGGCACGCCCACGGTGAGCAAGGTGCTCAAGACGCTCGGTCGGCACGACCTCGTGCGCAGCATCCGCGGGCTGCGCGGGGGCTATTCGCTCAGCCGCGCTCCCGAATCGATCAGCGTCGCGGACATCGTCGACGCGCTAGAGGACCAACCCTTCGGCCTCACCGAGTGCAGCGCCTCGGCGGGGCTCTGCGGCTTCGAGCGCAGTTGCCGCATCCGCTCGAACTGGCAGCGCATCAATCGCATCGTGCGGCGCACGCTCGAGAGCGTGACGCTCGCCGACATGATGCGGGTCGTTCCGCTCGACGAGCCGGCGGAGAAGCCGCCGAAGTCCAGGACATCGAAGACCGCGGTGCGTTCACGCAAGGGCGCCTCGCGCCTGCCCGTGGCCCCTTCCGCGCAATCCCGAGAGGAAACCATCGCATGAGCTCTGCGACCACCCAGCTCGACAGCTTTCTCGACCGCGAGTACGCAGCCGGTTTCGTGACGGAGATCGAAACCGACACGATCCCCAAGGGGCTCTCGGAGGAGACGATCCGCCTGATCTCCGAGCGCAAGGGCGAGCCCGAGTTCATGCTCGAGTGGCGGCTGCGCGCTTATCGTCGATGGCTCACGATGACCAATCCCGGTTGGGCGAAGGTGAGCTATCCGCCGGTCGATTTCCAGAACATCGTCTACTACGCGGCGCCGAAGAAGAAGGCCGACGGCCCCAAGAGCCTCGACGAGGTCGACCCGGAGCTGCTGCGCACCTTCGAGAAGCTGGGCGTGCCGCTGCACGAGCGCGCGCGCCTGGCGGGCGTTGCCGTCGACGCGGTGTTCGATTCGGTGTCGGTGGCCACTACCTTCCAGAAGCAGCTCGCCGAGCAGGGGATCATCTTCTGCTCGTTCTCGGAGGCGGTGAAGAATCATCCCGACATCGTTCGCGAGTACCTCGGGTCGGTCGTGCCGCCGAGCGACAACTTCTACGCGGCGCTGAACTCGGCGGTGTTCTCCGACGGCTCGTTCGTCTTCATCCCGAAGGGCGTTCGCTGCCCGATGGAGCTGTCGACCTATTTCCGCATCAATGCGCGCGACAGCGGCCAGTTCGAGCGCACGTTGATCATCGCCGAGGAGGGCGCTACCGTCAGCTACCTCGAGGGCTGCACCGCGCCGATGCGCGACGAGAACCAGCTGCATGCCGCGGTCGTCGAGCTCGTCGCACTCGAGGGAGCGAGCATCAAGTACTCCACGGTGCAGAACTGGTACCCGGGCGACGAGAACGGCGTCGGCGGAATCTACAACTTCGTCACCAAGCGCGGCGACTGCCGCGGCGCGCGTTCTCGCATCGCCTGGACGCAGGTCGAGACCGGCTCGGCGATCACCTGGAAGTACCCCAGCGTGCTGCTGCGCGGCGACGATTCGGTGGGCGAGTTCTACTCGGTGGCGCTGTCGAATCACCGCCAGCAGGCCGACACCGGCACCAAGATGATCCACATGGGGCGCAACACGCGCAGCACGATCATCTCCAAGGGCATCTCGGCCGGTCATGGGAGCAACACCTTCCGCGGGCTGGTGCGGATGTCGCCGAAGGCCGAGGGCGCGCGCAACTACACGCAGTGCGATTCGCTGCTGATCGGCGACAAATGCGCGGCGCACACCTTTCCGACGATCGAGACGCGCAACCCCACGGCGCACGTGGAGCACGAGGCGACCGCCTCGCGCATCGCCGAAGACCAGCTTTTCTACGCGATGCAGCGCGGCCTGTCCGCCGAAGACGCGGTCTCGATGATCGTCAACGGTTTCTGCAAGGAAGTGTTCAAGGAACTGCCGATGGAGTTCGCCGTCGAGGCACAGAACCTGATCGGCGTCAGTCTCGAAGGCAGCGTGGGTTGAGGAGTAGCGCGAGATGCTCGAAATCAGTCAGTTGAAGGCTTCGGTCGACGGCAAGCAGATCCTGCGAGGCGTCGATCTGTCGGTGAAGGCCGGCGAAGTGCACGCGATCATGGGGCCGAACGGCTCGGGCAAGAGCACGCTGTCGCAGGTGCTTGCCGGGCGCGACAGCTACACGGTCGACGGCGGAACGGTCAGCTACGAGGGACACGACCTGCTGCAGATGCCGATCGAAGAGCGCGCCCGATCGGGAATCTTCCTCGCGTTCCAGTACCCGGTGGAGATTCCGGGCGTGTCGAACGCGTATTTCCTGAAGGCGGCGGTCAACGGGGTGCGCAGGCATCGCGGCCTGCCCGAGCTCGACGCGATGGACTTCCTCGCGAAGGTCAAGGCCGAGATGAAGGCCGTCGAGATGAAGGAGGAGTTCCTCTATCGTTCGGTGAACGAGGGTTTCTCGGGCGGCGAGAAGAAGCGCAACGAGGTGCTGCAGATGGCGCTGCTCGAGCCGAAGCTGGCGATCCTCGATGAAACCGACTCGGGGCTCGACATCGATGCGCTGCGCATCGTCGCCGACGGCATCAATCGGCTGCGTTCTCCCGAGCGCGCGATGATCGTCATCACGCACTACCAGCGACTGCTCGAGTACATCGTTCCCGATTTCGTCCACGTACTCGCCGAGGGTCGCATCGTGCGCTCCGGCGGGCGCGAGCTCGCGCTCGAACTCGAGGAGCGCGGCTACGGCTGGATCGAGCGCGCGCCGGCCCAAGCCGCGCAGGCGGGGAGCGCGCGATGAGTGCCGCGCAGCCCTGGGCCGACGCATTTCGCGAGCGCGCTCCTGCGCTCGCAGGCGCCCGGGTGCCGTGGCTCGCCGAGATCCGGCGGCGTGCGATCGATCGCTTCGCCTCCGAAGGCTGGCCCAGTGCCCGCTCCGATGCGTGGCGTCATACATCGCTGTTGTCGCTCGAACAGGAGCGTTTCGGTGCCCCGTCGGAGGACGCGCAGCGACAGTCGCAAGCGCGGTTGCGCGCCGTCGTCGACGCGCTGCGCGAGGGCGACGCCGGCCATTGGGCGGTGTTCGTCGACGGCCGTCACGCGCCGGCGCTGTCTTCGCCAGGTGCGCTCCCCGCCGGCGCGGAAGTCGCGCCGCTGGCGCGCATCCTCGATGAAGCGCCCGAGCGCGCCGAAGCGCATTTCGGCGCTGCCGAGGACGGCTACAGCCCCACGGCGTTGAATACCGCCTTCGCCGCCGACGGCGCCTTCGTGCACCTGCGGCGCGGAGTCGTCGTCGACGAGCCGATCCACCTGGTGTTCGTCGGTGTGACCGCGCACGCCGCACTGCACGTGCGCAACCTCGTCGTCGCCGAAGCCGGCGCCCAGGCGACCGTCGTCGAGCACCACGTCAAGGTGCACGACGAGGCGCTGCTGTCGAGCGTCGTCACGCGCATCGACTGCGCCGACGACGCGCGCATCACGCATCTGAAGCTGCAACAGGATTCCGAGCGGGCGGTGCATCTCGCGCGCATCGAGGCCCGGCAGGCGCGCGGCTCGATGTTCGCATCGCATTCGCTGTCCTTCGGCGCGCGGCTGGCGCGCAACGACATCGTCACGCGCTTCGAGGGCACCGGATGCGAGGCGCTGCTGAACGGCCTGTACCACGTCGACGGCAAGCGTCACGTCGACCACCACACGGTCATCGACCACGCGCAGCCGCACGGCACGAGTCGCGAGTTCTACCGCGGGATTATCGACGACGCCGGCCGCGGCGTGTTCGCCGGTCGCATCGTGGTTGCGCCCGGCGCGTTGCGCACCGACGCCGTGCAGCGCACCGACAACCTGCTGCTGTCACGGCAGGCCGAGGCCGATGCGCGGCCGGAACTCGAGATCTACGCCGACGACGTCAAGTGCGCCCACGGCGCAACCGTCGGGCGAATCGACGAATCGGCGCTGTTCTACCTGCGCTCGCGCGCCATCGACGAGGAGCGTGCCCGGAACCTGCTCACCTGGGCTTTTGCCGCGCAGTCGCTGTCTCGCATCGGCATCGCGTCGCTCGAGCGTCGGGCGCGCGCGGCGTTGCTGGTCCGACTGCCGGGAGGCGCGGCGCTCGTTCGGGCGTTGGAGGAACTGCAATGAACGCGGCGGTGCACGGCGTGCGTGCGAGCGCGCGCGGCGAGGCGGCGCCGCGCGCAACTGTGGCTGCGCGCAAGGCGGATTTTCCGATCCTCGCGCGCCACGTGCGCGGCAAGCCGCTCGTCTATCTCGACAACGCCGCGACGACGCAGAAGCCCGAATCGGTGATCGAGGCCGAGTCGCGCTATTACCGCGAGTCGAACGCCAACATCCATCGCGGCGTGCACTGGCTGTCGCAGCATTCCACCGACCTGTACGAGGAAGCACGCGAGCGCGTGCGCGCGCTGCTGAACGCGGCGCGCGGGGAGGAGATCGTCTTCACGCGCGGCACCACCGAGGCGATCAACCTGGTCGCGTACAGCTGGGGCCGCGCCAACCTGAAGGCGGGCGACGAGATCCTCGTCACGACGATGGAGCATCACTCCAACATCGTCCCGTGGCAGCTCGTCTGCGAGCAGACGGGAGCGGTGCTGCGCGTTGCGCCGATCGACGACGACGGCGCGCTCGATCTCGATGCCTTCGATGCGCTGCTCGGCCCGCGCACGCGGTTCGTCTCCGTCGTGCACGTCTCGAACGCCCTCGGCACCGTCAACCCGGTGGCGCGCCTCGTGCAGCGCGCGAAAGCCGCCGGCGCCGTCGTGCTGGTCGATGGCGCGCAGGCCGTCGCGCACACGGCCGTCGACGTGCAGGCGATCGGCTGCGACTTCTACGCGTTCTCCGGGCACAAGATCTACGGGCCGACCGGCATCGGCGCACTGTACGGTCGCTACGAACTGCTCCAGGCGATGCCTCCGTGGCAGGGGGGCGGCGACATGATCCGCACGGTGAGCTTCGAGAAGAGCACCTGGGCAGACGCTCCGCAGCGTTTCGAGGCGGGAACGCCGAACATCGCCGGTGTCGTCGGGCTCGGCGCCGCGATCGACTACCTGCGCTCGATCGGCCTCGATCGCGTCGCCGCGCACGAGCATGCACTGCTCGAGTACGGCACGCGTGCGCTCGAGACCATCCCGGGGCTGCGGTTGATCGGAACCGCTCCCGGCAAGGCCGGCATCCTGTCGTTCACGGTGCAGGGCATCCACCCGCACGACCTCGGCACGATACTCGACACCGAAGGCGTCGCGATCCGTGCCGGCCACCACTGCACGATGCCGCTGATGCGGCGCTTCGGCATTCCGGGGACGGCGCGCGCCTCGCTGGCGTTGTACAACGACGAGTCCGACATCGACGTCCTGGCGGCGGCCATTCGTCGCGCGCAGGACCTGTTTGAAGGCAATTGACGACGATGAGTTCGCGCGGCGATCTTCGCGAGCTGTACCAGGAAGTGATCTTCGATCACAACCGCAAGCCGCGGAATTTCCATGAAATGCCCGAGGCCAATCACAGTGCCGACGGGCACAACCCGCTTTGCGGCGACCAGCTCACCGTCTACCTGCGCGTGAGCGGTTCACGCGTGGACGATGTGAGCTTCGTCGGACACGGCTGCGCGATTTCCACCGCGTCGGCGTCGCTGATGACCGAGGCGGTGAAGGGGCGGTCGATCGACGAGATCGAGGCGCTGTTCCGCGACGTGCACGCGCTGCTCACCGATGCGCAGCCGCCCGGGCGCGACTTCGGCAAGCTGATCGCGCTGTCGGGCGTACGCGAATTTCCGGTGCGAGTGAAGTGCGCGACGCTCGCCTGGCACACCTTGCACAATGCGCTCGCCGGCCACGGCGAGCAGGCGAAAACGGAGTGAGGGCCGAGTGATGGGCAGCAGACATGGACAGGCGCAGGAGTTCACGATCGAGCAATCGTGCCCTGCGGTCGAGGTGCCTTGGGGGACGTCGGTGAACCTGATGGCGGGCAAGCCCGGGCAGGTGACGCAGCGCCTGGGCGGAACGATCACCGTGATGGTCGAAGGCAACCTGTACCGCGTCGAGGAGCAGTATGCCGACGCCCTCGGCCTGGAGCCGCTGGTTCTTCCGGAAGTGGCCGATCTGTTCGTCGACAAGGCGCCCACGCCGGAACTGATCGAGCAGGCGGCCTGGAAGGTGCTCGGCACCTGCTACGACCCCGAGATACCGATGGACATCGTCAATCTGGGGCTCGTGTACAGCTGCGTCTGCAGTAACATCGACCACGGCAGCTTTCGGCTGGACGTGCAGATGACGGTGACTGCGCCCGGCTGCGGGATGGGCACGCTGATGTGCGACGAAGCGCGCGAGAAGCTGCTGAAGATTCCCAACGTCGACCAGGCGAAAGTCGAACTGGTGTTCGACCCGCCGTGGACACGCTACATGATGAGCGAAGCGGCGCGGCTCGAGATGGGGATGTTCTAGCGCGCGCAAGCGACGGAGGGATCGCATGCAACGGCAGACGGCAGCAGGCGGCGCGGCCAGGCCGCTGCCGAAGTTCCTGAACCTTGCGCAGATCCGCTTTCCGGTCGGCGCGATCGCATCGATCCTGCATCGTGTCTCGGGCGTCGTGCTCGCCCTCTCGCTGCCCTTGCTGGCGAGCGCGCTCGCCGATTCGCTGCGCAGCCCCGAGGGCTTCGCCTCCGTCGTCCATGGCGCCACCCGTTCGTGGTTTGCGCCGTTGCTGTTCATCGGCGCCTGGGCGCTCGTGCATCACATCTTCGCCGGGGTGCGCCACCTGCTGATGGATGCGGGAATCGGACACCGGCTGCCGCAGGCGCGCACGAGCGCCTTCGTCTCGATCGCCGCCGGCATCGTCGCGGCCGTCTTGTGGGTGGTTGCCTGGGGACTGCGATGAGAGTCTTCTCCGGGCAGCGCGCGTGGCTGCTGCAACGATTCACCGCGCTCGCCATCCTCGTCCTCCTCGTGCTGGGCATCGTGCGGCTGGCCCTGTCCGGCGGTTCCGCGTACGAGCGCTGGCATGCGCTGGCCACCAGCACGCACGGTGCGGTGCTGATCCTCGCCTTCTTCGTCTCGATGGGACTGCACGGCTGGATCGGCGTTCGCGACGTCGTGCTCGACTACGTGCATGCGCCGGCGGTTCGCCTGCCGCTGCTCGCGGTCGTCGCGTTCCTCCTGGTCGCGATCCAGATCCGCGTCGCGATGATCCTGCTGGGGCAGCCATGAAGGTGAGCATCTACCGCTTCGACCCGGACGTCGACGCGCGTCCGCGCATGCAGGACTACGACGTCGAGTTGCGCCACACCGACCGGATGCTGCTCGACGTGCTGCTGCGGCTCAAGGAGATCGACGACAGCCTTTCGTTCCGTCGCTCGTGCCGGGAGGGCGTCTGCGGATCCGATGCGATGAACATCAACGGGAGCAACGGACTGGCGTGCATCCATCCGGTGTCCGAACTGAAGGAACCGGTCGTGCTGCGCCCGCTGCCGGGCTTTCCCGTCGTGCGCGACCTCGTCGTCGACATGACGCAGTTCTTCTCTCACTACCACTCCATCCGCCCCTACGTCGTCGACGACCGTCCGATGCCGGAGCGCGAGCGACTGCAGTCGCCCGAGGAGCGCGAGCGGCTGAACGGGTTGTACGAGTGCATCCTGTGCGCATGCTGCAGCTCGTTCTGCCCGTCGTATTGGTGGAACCCCGACAAGTTCATCGGCCCGGCAGGGCTGCTGCAGGCCTGGCGCTTCATCACCGACAGCCGGGACACGGCACGCAGCGAGCGCCTGGCCTACCTCGATGACGTCTATCGCTTGTACCGTTGCCGCACGATCATGAACTGCACCGAGGTGTGCCCGAAGGGGCTGAGCCCCTCGCACGCGATCGAGCAGATCCGCCTTGCGCTCGTGAAGGACTCCTCTTAGGCGCAGCCGCGGGCGCCGCACCGGATCTCCGGTGCCGGCCTGGACGCGTTCTCGCGTACATTGGAACCCGTCGAAAACGGTTTCCCGGAGAACCCGATGGAGCGAATCCCGCACGAGGCGGCGGCGATGCGGTGGCGTTGCATCGCACCTGCGTTGGCCGCAGTCGCGCTGGTCGGCGCGGGCGCCGCGCCCGGCGCGCTGCGCGCCGCGCAAGGCCCGAGCGACGAGGCGCTCGGCGCAGCGCTCTACGAAACGCGCTGCACGGCGTGCCACGAGCGCAGCGTGCACTCGCGAAGCCCGCGGCGCGCCGGCAGCTTCGACCAGATCCGCGCCTACGTCTGGCGATGGGACCGCTATCTGGGCGGTGCATGGCAGCAGGGCGAAATCGACGCGGTGGCGAAATACCTGAACGAGCGCTACTACCACTTCGCCTGTCCGCAGGACGTCTGCGGGCTGGCGGCGCGCTGAGCATGGCGACGACGCTGCTCGCATTGCTCGACGACATCGCCAGCGTGCTGGACGACGTGTCGGCAATGACGAAGGTGGCCACGAAGAAGACCGCCGGGGTGCTCGGCGACGATCTCGCGCTCAACGCGCAGCAGGTTTCCGGCGTGCACGCCGACCGCGAGCTGCCCGTCGTCTGGGCAGTGGCCAAGGGCTCGCTGCGCAACAAGGCGATCCTCGTGCCCGCGGCGCTGGCCATCAGCGCCTTCGCACCGTGGGCGATCACGCCGCTGCTGATGCTCGGCGGGGCCTATCTGTGCTACGAAGGCTTCGAGAAGATCGCGCACCGCCTGTTCCACGGCAGCCAACACGAGTCGCGCGGCCCGACCGCGCCGGTGATGGGCGATCCGATGCCCGCCGGAGAGCTCGAGGCGATGGAGAAGAAGAAGATCGAAGGCGCGGTGCGCACCGATTTCATCCTGTCGGCCGAGATCATCACGATCTCGCTCGGTGCGGTGGCCGCCGGGACCTTCGGCGTGAAGGTCGGCGTGCTCGTCGCCGTCGCCGTGCTGATGACGGTGGGCGTCTACGGGCTCGTCGCCGGCATCGTCAAGCTCGACGACCTGGGGCTGCACCTGCTCGGGCACAGCGGCGCCGGTTTCCTCGACCGCCTGCGGCGCCTGCTCGGCGCCGGGATCGTCCGCGCGACGCCGTGGCTGATGAAGACGCTGTCGATCGCCGGCACGGCGGCGATGTTCCTCGTCGGCGGTGGAATTCTCGCGCATGGCCTCCCCGGTTTCGAATCGTGGCTGCATCGGCTGCTCGACCCGATCGACGACTCGCCGGTGTTCGGCAACGTCGTCGAGGCGCTCGGTCCGATGCTGTTCAACGCGTTGCTCGGCGTCGTCGCCGGCGCGACCGTGCTCGCTGCCGTGAACGCCGGACAGCGCGTCGTCTCGGCCTGGCGCCCGAGCGCCGACCGATGAGCGTCCGCAGCCTCGTGCACCTGTTCGAGCCGCGCTCGGTCGCGGTGATCGGCGCATCGAACAAGCCGCGCCACGTCGGCAACGTGCTGATGCGCAATCTGCTCGAGGGCGGCATCGACGCGCCGGTGATGCCGGTGAACCCGCACTATCGCTCGGTCGCCGGCGTGCTCACCTACCCGGACGTCGCCAGCCTGCCGCAGGCGCCGGAACTCGCCGTCGTCTGCAGTCCGGCGACGACGATCGCCGAGTCGATCGACGCGCTGGGCCGGCGAGGAACGCGGGTGGCGATCGTCGTGCACGACGACCTGCTCGGACGGCGGGACGCCGGCGGCCAATGGGTACGCGAGGCGATGCTCGCCGCTGCGCGACGCCATTCGATGCGCGTGCTGGGCGCGGGCAGCCTGGGCGTGCTCGTGCCGCGGGTAGGCCTGAACGCGAGCCTGAGCCACGTTCCGGCCTTGCCGGGCAAGCTCGCCTTCGTCTCGCAGTCGGGTGCGCTGTGCACGGCGGTGCTCGACTGGGCGCGCGCCAAGGGCATCGGCTTCTCGCATTTCGTCGCACTCGGTGACTGCGACGACATCGATTTCGGCGACGTGCTCGATTACCTGGGAAGCGATCCGGACACCGATGCGATCCTGCTGTACATCGAGCGGATTCGCGAGCGTCGCAATTTCATGGCGGCGGCGCGCGCTGCTGCACGCAACAAGCCGGTGCTCGCCGTGAAGGCCGGACGCGTCGCGCTCGACAACGGCGATCTCGAGTCCCCGGCGACGCTCTCGGGCGCGCTCGCACGGCCCGACGACGTCTTCGATGCGGCGCTGCGGCGGGCCGGCATCCTGCGCGTCTACGACATCGACGAACTCTTCGCGGCCGTGGAGACGCTCAGCCGGGCGAAGGCGTTCCGCGGCGAGCGCCTGGCGATCATCCACAACGGCGGCGGCGCCGGCCTGATGGCGCTCGACGAACTGCTGCTCGGCGGCGGCACCTGCGCGCGCCTGGGCGATGAAACGACGCGGCGCCTGGCCGAGCTGTTGCCGGCCGCGTCGTCGCCGAGCAATCCGGTGGACGTCGGCGTCAACGCGCCGGGTCGGCGCTATGCCGAGTGCCTGAAGGCGGTGCTGGCCGACCGGGAGGTCAATGCCGCGCTGGTGATGCATGCCCCTACGGCGACCACGCGGGGCGACGAGGCCGCGCAGGCGGTGATCGGCGTGGCCCGCGAGTTGCGCGCGGCGCGAATCCTCACCTGCTGGGTGGGCGCCGATGCGGCGACGGTGCCGCGGCGGTTGTTCGCCGACGCCGGGCTGCCTACCTACGAGACGCCGTCGAGTGCCGTGAAAGCGTTCCTGCACGTGGTGAATTTCCACCGCAACCAGGAAATGCTGATGCAGACGCCGCCGTCGCTGCCGAGCGAGTTCCGGCCCGACGTCGATGCCGCGCGCACCGTGGTGGAGCGTGCGCTGGCGGCCGGCGGCTCGCTGCTTTCCGAGCCCGACGCCAAGGCGGTGCTCGCCGCCTACGGCATTCCGGTGGTTCCGACGCGCATCGCCGAGTCGCTCGAGCATGCGGCGCAGGTGGCCGACAGCATCGGTTATCCGCTCGCGCTCACCGTGCTGTCGCCGGACATCGCGCGCAAGTGGGACGTCGGCGGCGTGGCGCTGAATCTGGAGAGTGCAGACGCCGTGCGTACCGCCGCGCTCGGCATGACCCGGCGCGTCTCCGAGCGCATGCCGAGCGCGCGGATCACCGGGTTCACGCTGCAGCCGATGGTGCCGCGGCGAAACGCGCGCCAGCTGATCGTCGGCGTCACCACCGATCCGTTGTTCGGCCCGGTGATCCTCTTCGGCGAAGGCGGCCGGGCGGTCGAGGTGATCCGCGACCATGCGATCGGGCTGCCGCCGCTGAACCTGCCGCTCGCGCGCGAGCTCATCGCGCGCACTCGCATCGACAAGCTGCTCGGCGCGTATCGCGACCGGCCGGCGGCAGACGTCGATGCAATCTGCCTGACCCTCGTGAAAGTCTCGCAGCTCGTCGTCGATCTTCCCGAGATCGTCGAAATCGACATCAATCCGCTGTTCGCCGGCGACCAGGGCGTCGTCTGCGTCGATGCGCACATGCGCGTCGATGCAGCCGCGCGTCGCCCGGGACGGCTGGCGATCCGTCCGTACCCGAAGAACCTCGAGGAGAAGGCGCGGTTGCGCAGCGGGCGCGAGATCCTTCTGCGCCCGATCCGGCCGGAGGACGAGCCCGCGCACCAGACGCTGCTCACCCACATGACGCCCGAGGACCTGCGATTCCGTTTCTTCGACTCGGTGCGCCAGCTCGGGCACTCGCAGATGGCGCGGCTCACACAGATCGACTACGACCGCGAGATGGCATTCATCGCCGCCGCGCACGGAGACGACGGCAAGACCGAGACGCTCGGCGTCGTGCGCACCGTCACCGACCCTGACAACCTCGCCGCCGAGTTCGCGGTCCTCGTGCGCTCCGACCTGAAGGGGCAGGGGCTCGGTCGGCTGCTGATGTCGAAGATCATCGAATACTGTCGCCGCCAGGGCACGCGCGAGATCGTCGGCGAGATCCTCGGCGAGAACGACGGCATGCTCCGGCTGGCAAGCCGGCTCGGTTTCGCGCTCGAGCCCGACCGCGAAACGGGAACGATCCGCGCGCGCCTGGCGCTGAACTGAAGCTCGACGATTTCATGCGTACGCTATTGCGTCGCCTGCGCGCTGCAGCGAGAATCGCTGGACCATGGCGTCGGCTCCCGTCACGGCGGCTCTCGAGATCGGCGCGATCGAAGTACTCGAGAGCGTCTCGGACGGCTTTCTCGCCTGCGATACCGAGTTCCGCTTCGTCTACGTGAACGGATCGGCCGAGCGCCAGCTTGCCCGCTCCCGCGACGAGTTGCTCGGGCAACGCCTCTACGACGTCTACCCCGAGCTCGCCGCACCGGGCGGTCTCGACGCGGCCACGTTGCGCGATGCCGCGCAGACCGGCCGGTCGATCGAGCGAGAGTATTTCAGCACCTCGGCCGGACGCTGGTTTCGGGGTTCGGTGCACCCGAAGGCCTGGGGATGGGCACTGTACTTCCACGACGTCACGCGAGGACGCCTCACGCGCAAGGCGCTCGGCGAGAGCGAGCGGCAGTACCACACGCTGATCGATTCGATCGACCAGGGCTATTGCGTGATCGAGATGCTTTTCGACGAGCGCGACACGCCGGTCGACTTCCGCTACCTCGAGGTCAACGAGGCCTTCGCTTCGCAGACCGGCCTCGCGGATGCGGTCGGTCACAGGGCGCGCGAGCTGACTCCGCAGATCGATCCGTACTGGCTGGAGAGCTACGGCCGCGTTGCGCGCACGGGCGAGTCGGCGAGCCTCGAGCACTATTCGTCGGCGCTCGTCCGCTGGTTCGACGTCTACGCCTTCCGCCCCGATCATCGGTCGACGAACCGGGTCGCGCTGCTGTTTCGCGACGTCACGGCGCGCCGGCAGATCGACGACGCGTTGCGCGACAGCGAGGAACGCTTTCGGGTGCTCGTCGAGGCGATGGCGCAGGCGGTCTGGGAAGCCGATGCTGCCGGGGAAGTGCAGTCGTACTCCGCGTCGTGGCATGCGCTCACCGGGCAGCGGATCACCCAGTGGCGCAACGAAGGCTGGTTCGATGCGGTGCATCCCGACGACCGCGAAGCGACGCGTCGGCAATGGTTCGACGGAATCGCGCGGCACGCGCCCTTCGAACTCGAATACCGCATCGTCGCGGCCGACGGCAGCGTGCACTGGAGCAATGACCACGCGGCGCCGCTGCTCGGCAGCGACGGGACGGTGCGCAAGTGGGTCGGCATGAACGTCGACATCACCGAACGGCGCAGCGCCGAGGAAGCGCTGCGGGACGCCGATCGGCGCAAGGACGAATTCCTGGCGATTCTCGCGCACGAGCTTCGCAACCCGCTTGCGCCGCTGCGCACCGGGATCGAGATCATGCGCATGGGACGGATCGACCCCGAACGCGGCGAGCGCGTGCGCGAGATGATGGGCCGGCAGGTCGACCACATGGTCGCCCTCGTGGACGACCTTATGGACGTCAGTCGCATCAGCAGCGGTCGCATCGAGCTCGATCGCCATCCGGTCGAGCTCGCCACCGTCATCCGCAGCGCGCTGGAGGCGTCGGACCCGATCATCCGCACCAAGCGACACGAAGTGAGCCTCACGCTGCCGGCCGAGGCAGTGTGGGTGGACGGAGACCTGCACCGGCTCACGCAGGCGATCGGCAACCTGCTCACCAACGCCGCGAAGTATACGGAACCCAACGGCCACATCTTCGTCACGCTCGCGCGCAACGATGGCGCGGCGTTCGTGCACGTGAAGGACACCGGCGTCGGCATCCCGCCGGCGATGCTCGAGAAGGTATTCGACCTGTTCGCGCAGGTCGACAGCGCGATCGACCGCCGCCAGGGCGGGCTGGGCATCGGGTTGACGATCGTGCGCCAGCTCGTGGAGCTGCACGGCGGGCACGTCGAGGCGCACAGCGAAGGCCCCGGCCGCGGCAGCGAGTTCGTCATGAGCCTGCCGCTGTCCGCGACGCCGCAGCGCGAGCTCGACGCGCCGCTGCTGACCGAGGCAGGCGTTCGTTCGCGCCGCATGCTGGTCGTCGACGACAACGCCGACGCGGCGCAGGCGATGGCGACGATGCTCGGACTGCTCGGCCACGTGGTCGACGTCGCTTACGATGGACAGCAGGCGTTGCGACTGGCCGAGCGGGTACGGCCCGAGGTCATCCTGATGGACCTCGGCATGCCCGGCATGAACGGATACGTCGCCGCGCAGCGCATTCGCGAAACCGACTGGGGCCGTGACGTGCTGATGATCGCGGTCACCGGCTGGGGCCAGCAGGCCGACCGGGTGGCCTCCGAGCAGGCCGGCTTCGACCATCACCTGGTCAAGCCGGTCGAGCTCGATACGGTCCAGTCGCTCGTGGCGCAGCTCGATTCGCGCTGACTGCGCCGCGCGCGCGCAACGTTCCATCCCCCGCGATCCGGCACGACCCCTATTCGCGCGGCAGGTTCGGCGCGTTAAGCTCGCGCATCGCTCGACGAGGAGACTCCCATGATCGCAATGCGCCGAACCGTTCTCGCCACTGCAGTCGCCGCCGCCGCTTCGCTCGCCACCGCCGGCGCCTTGGCCCAAAGCAAGCCGATCCGCATCGGCGTCATGAACGACCAGTCGAGTGTCTACGCCGACTTCCAGGGGCCGGGCTCCGTGCTGGCCGCGAAGATGGCGGTCGAGGACTACGGCGGCAAGGCGGCCGGCCGCACGATCGAGGTCGTGTCGGCCGACCACCAGAACAAGCCCGACGTCGGCAGCGCGATCGCGCGCCGCTGGATCGACGAGGATGGCGTGAACATGATCGCCGACCTGCCGAATTCGGCGGTGGCCTTCGCCGTCAGCGACGTCGTTCGCGACAAGAACAAGGTGATGATCGGCTCGGGGGCAGGCTCGGCCGAGCTCACCGGCTCGAAGTGCTCCCCGAACACCGTGCACTGGACCTATGACACCTGGTCGTACGGGCATTCGCTGGCCAAGGCGGTGATGCAGCGCGGCGGCAAGAACTGGTTCTTCGTCACCGCCGATTACGCGTTCGGGCACGACCTCGAGAAGCAGGCCTCCGAAGAGGTGAGGGCGGGCGGCGGCAAGGTGCTCGGCGCCGTGCGCGCGCCGATCGGCACGATGGATTACTCGTCTTTCCTGATCAGCGCGCAGTCGTCGGGCGCCGACGTCGTCGGCCTGGCGGTTGCCGGCGGCGACACGACGACGTCGATGAAACAGGCCGCCGAATTCGGCCTGCCGGCGAAGCAGACGATCGCACCGCTGATCTTCGGCATCAACAACGTTCCGGCGCTCGGCCTTGCCGCCGCCAAGGGCGCGTTGCTGGTGAACCCGTTCTACTGGGACATGAACGACGACACGCGCAAGTGGTCGCGCGAGTTCAGGAAGCGCGCGCACAACCACGCGATGCCCAACGACATGCAGGCGGGCGTCTACGCCGGCGTGCTCCATTACCTGAAGGCGGTCGACAAGGTCGGCAACGCCGAGGATGGCAAGGCGATCGTCGCGGCGATGAAGGCGATGCCCACCGACGATCCGCTGTTCGGCAAGGGTCGCATCCGCGAGGACGGGCGCAAGCTGCATCCGATGTATCTTCTGCAGGTGAAGTCGCCCGACGAATCGAAGGAGGAATGGGACTACTTCAAGACGCTCGCCTCGGTGCCGGCCGACCAGGCCTTCCGACCGATGAGCGAAGGGAAGTGTTCGCTGGTTGCCAACAAGTGAGGTCGCAAGACCCGATCCCGTCAGGAGGAGACATCCGATGCAACCGTATCGCCAGAGTGCCCGCGCAAGTCGACTGAACGGCTGTGTCGCGGCGTTCGCCGCTGCCGCAGTGCTCGTCGCAACCGCCCCCGCGCTGCACGCGCAGGAGCAGACCTTCGACCTGAAGATCTCCCACTGGGTGCCGCCGTCGCATCCGCTGCAGAAGGCGCTCGAGGATTGGGGCGCCTCGGTGGAGAAGGCCTCGAACGGGACGATCCGTTCCAAGGTCTATCCGTCGCAACAGCTCGGCAAGGCCTTCGACCACTACGACATGGCGCGCGACGGAATCGCCGACATGACCTACGTCAATCCCGGCTACCAGCCGGGGCGCTTTCCGATCATCGGCGCCGGCGAGCTGCCGTTCCTGCTCTCGAACGCGAAGGGCGGCACGCAGGCGATCGACGAGTGGTATCGCAAGTACGCCGAGCGCGAGATGAAGGACGTGAAATTCTGCTTCGCCTTCGTGCACGACCCGGGCAGCTTCCATTCGCGCAACAAGAAGATCATGGCACCCGAGGACGTTTCCGGGATGAAGATCCGCCCCGCGCACGCGACGATGGCCACTTTCGTGACGATGCTCGGCGGCACCAACGTGCAGGCGTCGGCGCCCGAGGTGCGCGACGTCATCGAGAAAGGCGTTGCCGATGCGGTCACGTTCCCGTGGGGCTCGGTGATCCTGTTCGGCATCGACAAGGTCACGAAGTACCACATGAACGCGCCGCTGTACGCGACCACCTTCGCGATGGTCTTCAACAAGTCCAAGTACAACCGGATGTCGGCTGCGCAGAAGAAGGTGATCGACGACCACTGCACGAACGAATGGGCCGTGCGCGTCGCGTCGCCCTGGGCCGACTTCGAGCACGGCGGCATCGCCAAGCTCGCCGCCGAGGAGGGTCACGAGGTCTACAAGATCTCGCCCGAGCAGACGGCAGCCTGGAAGAAGGCCGCGCAGCCGCTGCACAAGACCTGGGCCGAAAGCGTGCGCAAGGTCGGCGTCGATCCCGACGCGGCGATGAAGGAGTTCGAGGCGCTGCTCGAGAAATACGGCGCAGCGGCCCAGTGAGTCGCGGCGCAGGTTCGCCGCCCGAGGAAGGCGCCGCTTCGCCGAGCGCGGGCGGCGCCGTCGTCGCGCACCCGGGGCTCGACCGGCTCATCCACGCGATCGAGGTGACGGCGGCGTGGTTCCTCGCCGTCGTGACGGCGCTCACCTTCGTGTCGGTGATCCTGCGCTATTTCTTCGCCTGGCAGATTCCGGACACCTACGACTTCAGCCGGTTGCTGCTCGCCATCCTGATCTTCTGGGGCATGGCGGGCACCGGCTACCGCGGCGAGCACATCACGGTCGACCTGATCTGGGGGGCGCTGGGGCCGCGCTGGCAACGGGCGGTTGACGTCTTCGCCACCGTCCTGACGCTCGTCGCGATGACCGCGTTCGCGATCATGATGGGCAGCAAGGTGCTCGACACGCGCGCCGAGAACGTGCTCACCTTCGACCTTCGCCAGCCGGTCTGGATCTACTACGCGCTCGCGTGGATCGGCCTGGCCGCCGCGGTGCTGCTGCTGCTGATCCGGCTGTATCGCCTGTTGCTGCATCCGCTTGCGCTCGAAATCGGGGCGCGTTCCTCCGTCACCACCGAATGATTCGATGAACGAGCACGCGGTAGCCGTCACCGGCTTCGTCGTTCTTTTCGTGCTGATGCTGCTGCGGGTGCCCGTGGGCATCGCGATGGGCCTGGTGGGCATCGTCGGTTTCGGCTACCTGAACCAGGATTGGGCCTCGGCGATGAGCCTGCTGGCGCAATCGCCGATCCGCACGGTGGCCGACGTGCAGTTCGCCGTGATCCCGCTGTTCCTGCTGATGGGCGCCTTCGCGTCGGCCAGCGGGATGAGCCGCGAACTGTTCCGCGCCTCCAACGCCTTCGTCGGACACTTCAAGGGCGGCCTGGGGATCGCGACGATCGCCGCCTGCGGCGGCTTCGCGGCCATTTGCGGCTCTTCGGTGGCAACGGCGGCGACGTTCTCGTCGGTGGCCTATCCGGAGATGCGCCGCTACGGCTATCCGCAGAGCTTCTCCACGGGCGTCATCGCCGCCGGCGGGTCGCTCGGCATCATGATCCCGCCGTCGACGGTGCTCGCCGTCTACGGGCTGATCACCGAGCAGGACATCGGCAAGCTGTTCATCGCGGGCATCCTGCCCGGGATCCTCGCCGTCTCGATGTACGTCTTCACGATCAACCTGATCGGCATGGTGCGCCCGGGGTTCCTGCCCGCGGGAGAGCGACACACGATGGCGCAACGGCTCGCGTCGCTGCGCGACATCTGGGCGGTCGCGCTGCTGTTCTTGTTCATCATCGGCGGGCTGTACGGGGGGCTGTTCACCGCCACCGAGGCCGGAGGGATGGGCGCCGCAGGCGCGTTCATCATCGGCGTGCTGCGGCGCAAGCTCTCGCGCGAGCAGTTCATGCAATGCCTGATCGAGTCGTTGCGAACGACGGCGGCCGTGTTCACGATCCTGATCGGCGCGCTGCTGTTCGGCTACTTCCTCACCATCACGCAGACGCCGCAGGCGCTCACCTCGTGGCTCACCGGGCTGGGCTTCGGCCGCTACGAAGTCCTCGCGCTGATCCTGCTGATGTACCTGCTGCTCGGCTGCATCATGGACGCGATGGCGATGATCATCCTCACCGTGCCGATCGTGTTCCCGCTGATCATGCAGCTCGGCTTCGACCCGATCTGGTTCGGCGTCATCATCGTCGTCACCGTCGAGCTGGGGCTCATCCATCCTCCGGTGGGGATGAACGTGTTCGTCATCAAGAGCGTCGTGCGCGACGTGAAGCTGTCGACGATCTTCCTCGGCGTGGCGCCCTTCGTCGTCACCGACATCGTCAGGCTCGTCGTGCTGGTGGCGTTCCCCGTGATTGCGACCTTCCTGCCGGCTCACATGTGAGGGCCTGAACGCCGGCCTAGCGCGCCGACAGTTGCGTGACGAGCTGCTGCAACGCGCTCAGCGTCGACTGCAGCAGCAGCGCGTCGCCTTGCGGACCGTTCGGCCTTTGTACGATGGCGGGGGGCTCCGAGCGAACGGGTATCGGTTGGACGGCCTGCGGCGCGCCCACTGCCTCGGGCAGCGGCTGCAAGAGTCCGCGGCCCAAGGCCTCGCGCGTGCAGTCGAGCAGCGGGTGCTGTCGCGCGTCGGCGCCGAAGGCGTCGGTGACCCGTTGCGCGAACTGCTCGTTCGTCATCGCGTCGATTTCGTCGGCGAGCACGCGCGTGGCGCGCAGCGTGAATTCGCCGTGCCCGTCGCTCTCCCACGCGACCTCGCTGTCGAGGCAGGCGGAGAACTTCACGTCGCGCATTCGGCTTCGACCGCCGGTGCCTGCCGGCGCGACGGAGCGCGCCACGAATCGCGACTGTTGTCGAAAGCGCCGATGCGCATCGATCAGTTCGGCCGTTGGAACGACGAAGCGCTTGCGTTCGTCCCCGGACGCGCGTGTTCGCGCGTCGGGGGCGCCCACGGCAAAGCGCGAGTTCGTTCCCGAATGGCAGCAGTCCATGAAGCAGGTCAGGTTCACGCCGTCGGGGAGCTGCTCGAGCACGCGGGCGATGTCGTCGTCGATGTACAGGGCGCCGGTGGCGAAGTCGAAGGGGCAGATCGCCTCGTCCTCGCGATCGTCCTCGTCGTTGTCCAGGTCGGGCAGGTGCGTGCCGTGTCCCGAATACTGCAAGACGATGACGTCGCCCGCGCGACTGTCCGCGACCAGCCGCCGAAGCTCGCGGTCGATCGCCTCGCGCGTCGCCTCGGCATCGACAAGCAAGGCCGTCCCGAACCCCACGCGCTCGAGCGCGGCGGACCACATTCGCGCGTCGGCCACGCATCCGGCCAGGCGATGCTTCGGATTCGGATAGGCGTCGATGCCGATGCACAGCGCTGTGCGCCGCGTGTTCGCGGCGGCAACGGGTGAAGGCGGGAGGTTGGACGAGAGGGGCGGCGGGACCGGTCCGTTCGGTGCGGCCACGATCGGCTCCGCGGCCGCGAGTGGGGCCGGCATCGCGGCGGGCGCCCCTGACAGCGCGTCCGGCGCGGCCGCCTGCGACGGCTGCGGCTGCGGCACCGCGGGTTGCGCCGCCGCGGGTTGCGCCGCGGCGGGCGGCTCCCAGGTCGACGTGGCGACCGACGGCCACTCGTACAGCGCGCTCGACGGCCAGTCGATCTCGTCGATCCACGAGCGAGGCACGGGCAGCTGGCGCGCGACGCTGGCGTAGTCGACGATCGCGTCCGCATCCGAGCGTCCCAGCACGCGGCGCGCAACGCTGTTCATCGTCGGTACGTCGTCGTCGAAGGCGGCGTGCGCGCGCGCGGTGCTCGCCGAGGCGCCGCTGTCGCTCTCGCTCACCGACCAGACGA
Source organism: Pseudomonadota bacterium (assembly GCA_023389055.1). Lineage (GTDB taxonomy): Bacteria > Pseudomonadota > Gammaproteobacteria > Burkholderiales > Burkholderiaceae_E > Zeimonas. Next base: position 30,575 of record JAEWFA010000013.1, read on the forward strand.
CGTTGCCCGTCGCGGACGGCAGGTCGCCCAGTCCGAACAGGTCCTTCATCTGTGCATCGGCGCGCAGGCTCTCTTCCAGGCCGAGGATCGGTGCGCCGCGTTCGCGCTCGAGCGCGTTCGACACCAGATACAGCAGCGACTTGTGGTAGATGCCCGCGCAGTCGTCGTCGCGCTCGTAGTCGCGCTGCATCGTGAACAGCGTGACGCGGCGCACGGCGCCGTCGTCGCCGATGCGCGCCGCGAGCCGGTCGCGGAAGGTCTCGATGTGCACCGCCGGCGCGAGGAACAATGCCGATTCGAAGGTCGGCACGCCGAGTTCGTGCGCGCAGGCGAGGAAATGCGAATGGAAAATCGACCCGGCGCTGTGTCCGGCGGCGTGCAGGTCGACGTCGCCCGGATGCGCGTCGCAGAAGGCCTTCAGTTTCGCGGCGACGTAGCGCGCGCCGCCGCCGACCGGGTCGCCGGCTCCCGGTTCGTCGACTGCGTGCTCGGCGCTCGCCTTCATTCCCGCCCAGATCCGCGCGCCCTGCAGCGCGCGTGCGCCGACTTCGATCAGCGGATCGAGGGTGTGGTCCCAGAAATCGCGCGGGATGCCGCGCATCGCTCCCTGCTGTGCGCGCGTGAGCAGTTGCGCGATCGTCTCGAGAAGCCCCGTTTCCCAGACGAAGTGGATCGGATAGACGTCGTTTCGTTTCCACCAGTTGACCTGTCGGGCGGCGATCTGCAGGCCGCTCGACTCCGAGACGAGTCCGCCGTGCGCGTAGAACAGCAACCGCAGCCTGCGGTCCTGCGCCTTCGCCGACGCCAGCGCGCGCGGCAACGACTGCTCGAAGATCGTATCGACATCGGCGGGCGTCGTCGAAATCTCGCCGCGCGCGGCGAACCGCCCGAGGCGCAGGTGGACCAAATGCGGGCGCAGCGAGGCGAGCAGCGCCGCGTCGATCGGCGCGCCGCGCGATCGGTCGGCCTGCACCCGGCCGGCGTCGGCGCCCACCGGCGCGACGCCGGGGACGCGGCGTTCGTCCAGCCCCGAGCCTTCGTCGTCCGACAACTCCGCGTCGCCCGGCTCGGGCGGGCCGGGGGGCGATCGTCGCAGCGCGTCGATCGCTTCGCGCACGACGCGATCGGACTCGTCCGGGAACGGGCCGCGCGGCTCCGGCGCGCGCGCCGTCGCCCGACCGCGCGTGGCCGACAGATGCTCGACCTCGGCCAGGATCTGCGCGAAGTCCAGCGACGTGCCCGGACAGGTCTTCGTCGACATCGCGTTGTGAAAGACCAGCGAATCGACCGGCAGCCCGAACTTCGCCTGCACCTGCGCAACGACCTCGAGCGCCGTCTCTCGCTGCGCGCCATCGAAGGCGTCGCAGCCGCGGTCGAAGTTGCCGATCATCTCGAACATGAACGGCCCGAATTGCGCGTTGCCGTTGTGCCCGGAAGCGCTCACCGGCGGCAGGTTCCAGTTGCGACCGAGCCAGACCCAGCCTTCCGGATCGATCGTCAGGTGCTGCGCGATGTCGCGCCAGCCTTTCTCCTGCGTGTGGAAGCGCCACATCGCGACGATCGTCTCGTGGCCGCGGAAGTCGCTGCGCTGCGGCCGCCACGTGTGGTGCATGTGCACCGCGTTGACGCGTCGCGTGAACGGGAAGCGCGCGAGCAACTGCGAGAACTGCGCGAGCGACAGGCGCTTGAACACGGGCGTCGGCATGATCGTCTCCTCGTCCAGACGGCCGGTTGTCCCGCGGTACTGCAGGTTGCTCGCCCAGAATGACGCGGGCGTCGTTCCGGATGCTGAAACCGGACGACGCCTGCATCATAGAGGCGCTCGGAAAGGGAATGACGATGGGGTATGCGATCCACAGGGGCATTGGCCGGCGCATGCGGGTCGATCGATGACCCGCGGGCCGGGCGCTTCGCGGGGCGGCAAGGGCGCGGGGCGCGGGGCTTCGGTACCGGCTGCACGCGTGCCGCAGACGAGGATTGCCCGACTGGCGAACGTCGCGCTCGCCGCCGGCGAGCTTGCGCTGGCCGGAGTCGGCGAGGGCGTGCGCCGGTTGCTGGCCGACAAGGGGGCAGTCGTGCCGGCGGGCGGAGCGTGGGTGTCGGTCGACAACGCCCGGCGGTTGGCTGCACGGCTTGCGCGCCTGCGCGGCGGGGCGATGAAGCTCGGCCAGATGATGTCGATGCAGGGACCGGACCTGCTGCCGCCGGAGTTCGCGCAGGCGCTGGCGATCCTGCGCGCACAGGCTGCGCCGATGCCCGCTTCCCAGCTGCACGGCGTTCTCGGCCGCGAATACGGCAAGGGCTGGCGTCTTCGCTTCGAGCGTTTCGACGAGGAGCCGATCGCTGCAGCGTCGATCGGGCAGGTGCATCGCGCGCGCGCGCTCGACGGGCGCGAGCTCGCGCTGAAAATCCAGTATCCGGGCGTAGCCCGTTCGATTCGTAGCGACATCGACAACGTCGTCGCCGTGCTTCGACTGCTGAGGATGGTGCCCGCGCAGGCCGACATCGATGAACTTGCCGTCGAGGCTGCGCGCCAGTTGTCGCTGGAGGCGGATTATCTCGCCGAGGCCGCGTCGCTCGAGCGCTTCGGAGCGCTCGTCGCCGACGAGCCGCGCCTGCGGGTGCCGCGCGCGCACGCCGATCTCACCACCGCGCGCATCCTCGCGATGGACTTCCTCGACGGCCAGCCGCTCGATGCGCTCTGCGCGCCGGACGTTTCGCAGGCGACGCGCGACGGCGTGGGGGCGCTGCTCGAACGGCTCGCCTTCCGCGAGTTATTCGAGTTCGGCACGATGCAGACCGATCCGAACTTCGCGAACTATCTCTGGCAGCCCGACTCCGGACAGGTCGTGCTGCTCGATTTCGGCTCGACGACGGATTTCGACGCGGCATTGGTCGCGGCGTACGCGCGCATCACGCGTGCCGCGATGGCCGGCGACCGCGACGCGGTTGCCGACTGCGCAATCGAGATCGGCTATCTCGACGTCGACGATCCGGCGCCGCGGGTCGACGCCACCGTGGACGTGATCCTGCTCGTCTGCGAACCGCTGCGACATCGGGGGCGCTACGATTTCGCGGCGTCCGACCTCCCGTCGAGGGCGCGGGCGCTCGGATTCGACATCGGCATCCGGCAGGGGCTGCTGCGCGTACCGCCCGCGCAGACGATGTTCCTGCATCGCAAGCTGATCGGGTCGTTCTTCCTGCTCGCCCACATCGGCGCACGCGTGGACGTCCGCGCGCTCGTCAAGCCGCTGGTTCGCATGGCGTGAAGGGGATTGCGGGCCGGGCGCAGCCACGGACGCGCGCCGCGCGCCTTCGCGGGCACGTAGCTTGTATGGCCGATGTGTCGCATCCTGCAAGAGGAGGAGCGCCATGCCCGGACGTGAAAGACTTCCCGACACGCTGAAGCGTTCTCCGCCCAAGGCACAACGCACGTGGGCGAAGGCACACGACAGCGCCGTGCGCGAGTATGGCGAAGGCGGTCGCGCGCACCGCGTCGCCTTCGCCGCGCTGAAGCACTCGTTCGAGAAGCAGGGCGACCACTGGGTTCGCAAGGACCACCCGGGTCCGTCCGATCCCCGCGCCGAGAAACGCGGCAAGTCGGCCCGCGAGGGCAAGGGCGAGAGCTTCGGTGGACTGGATTACAACGGCAGCACGCGCAGCGAGCTGTACGAACGCGCGCGCTCGATGGGTATCGAGGGTCGCTCGAAGATGAACAAGAAGGAGCTCGCCCGCGCGATCGCGAAGCGGCAATAGGGACGACTGCAGCGAGCCGGCCCGGCCGGCCGGGCCCTAGCTGCGTTGCAGCCGCCGGTAGGCGTTGAAGTGCCGGACCGCCTGCTGCGTGTGCCCGAGCTGGTCGTGCAGGCGCGCGGCGTTGAAGTGCGCGTCCGCCGAGCGCGGTTCCAGCTCCAGGCAGCGCCGGTAGCTCTCGAGCGCGGCCTCGCGCTCGCCGAGATCCTCGAGCGCGACGGCGAGGTTGAAGTGCAGCGAGCCGACCTCCGGTGAATGTCGCAGGCTTTCGGTGTAGACGTCGACCGCGTCCGCACTACGCCCCAGGTCGCACAGCAGCGCGCCCAGGTTCAGGCTCGCGTCCGCGTGAGCCGGCGCAAGCGCGAGCGTCGCGCGATAGGCAGCCTCGGCATCGTCGGTGCGACCTTCGCTTTCGAGACGTTGCGCAAGGCCGAACTGCGCGTCGGCCCTCGGCGCAGATCCGCCGGCTCGCGTGCCTCGCTCGAGAATGGACACGCTGCCTTTCGCTGCGATGACGTCGAAGTCGATCAGGAGCTGCCCGGATTCGGGTTCCCATTGCACGTCGCCGTCGCGCACCGCGACGGTGTTGCCGACGGCGGTGACGCGCAGGCCGGTGAGCGGAAGCTGCGCCGGCAGCGAGCGGCGCAGTTCGCGCAGCGATCGCAGGATCGTGCGCGGAGCGACTTTCGCAGCGCGCAGTGCGTGCGCCGTTCGCAGCAGCACCACGTCCTGGAAGGAGAAGCGAAATTCGTTGCGCGCGCCGCGCACCGGGGTGACGAAACCGGCGCGAACGAGCGCGCGCGCGATGCCCGGCGAAATGCCGAGCATCGTCTCGATGCTCCGGAGGGTGTAGGGAGTCTCGTCCGACCGTTTCGTCACTTCTTCGATCGCGCTCGCGTGCGCGCGGCCGGTTCCTCCTGCGCCGCGGCCCGACGCGGCGCCTTTCGGGCGCGCGCAGCCGGCGCGGGCTCGGCTTCGTCGCGTTGCGCCGTGGCCTTCGCCCCGGGCGCCGGCTTCGCGCCGAGACTCGCGCGCAGCGCTTCCATCAGGTCGATCACTTGCGCGCCGGTGGTCGGCGCGGCCTCTTCGTGCACGACGATCCGCTTGCCGGCGATCTTCTCGTCGATGGCTGCGAGGATGCGCTTCTTCTCCTCGTCCTCGAACTCCTTCGGATCGTACCGGTCGGTGGAGATCTGTTCGATCAGTTGCAGCGCAAGCTTCAATTCGGCGTCGGTGACCGGCACCTTCTCGATGTCGAGATCCTTCAGCGAGCGCACCTCGTCGGCGTAGAGCAACTGCTGCAGGACCATGCCGTCTTCCGAGGGGCGGACCTGCACGACGTACTGCTTGCCCTTCCACGCCCATTTCGCCAGCGCGCAGCGCCCGCTCTCGCGCATCGCCTTCACCAGCAGGTTATAGGGCTTCGCGCCGCGCTTGTCGGGTGCCAGGAAATACGCCTTGTCGTAGTAGATCGGATCGATCGCCTTTTCGGGAATGAACGCGACGATGTCGATCGTATGGCTGGGGCTTTCCTGCAGCGCCTTCAACTCGTCGGACGTAAAGGTGACGAAGCGGTCCTTCTCGAACTCGTAGCCCTTGATCATCTCGGAGCGATCGAGGACGTGCTCGTCCCGCGCGGAGACGTATTGCTGCCTGACGCGCTCCCCGTCTTTCGAAAGCAGGTTGAAGCGGATCGTCGCCGAACTCTCGGTGGCCGTGTACAGCTTCACCGGGATCGAGACGAGGCCGAAGGACAGCGAGAGTGAAGCGATCGAGCGCGCAGCCATGCGGATCTCCCTGCCACGAGCGCCCGGTGTCCGGGGCTGCGACGAGTATACGGTGCGTCAGCAAGCGCAAGCGGAGTTCCCGCAGACCCGGCGTGCCTCGAGGCGCGCCGATTCTGGCCGCGGTTGCCGCGCGGCGCACTCGGGAACATTTTGCGTATCCGATCGTTCCAATCAGCAAGACCGGTCGTTGCCGGTCCTCCGGCCCGCGAAGCCAGCGCGCCTTGTTACCGTCAACCATCAGGAGTCTTGTCATGCGTCGTGTTGCCACCATCGTCGCCACCCTTTCACTCGCCGCCGTCGTCGCGCCCGCCGTTGCCGACGAGGTGCGTTTCGTCAACAACGAGATCGGCTACGAAGTCGTCGCGTCGCCGGGAACGCTCACGCGCGCCGGCGTGATCGCGGATCTCCGCCGCGCGCAGCGCAGCGACGAACTCGCGCAAAGCTACGAGTTCGAAGCACCGATCGAACTCGCGCCTTCGATGAAGACGCGCGAACAGGTGCAGCACGAGGCCGCCACCGTCGGCGATCGCGAGCGTCGGGCGCAGAGCGCGCTGTACGGGCCGAACGCCTGACGACGGCGGCGCAGTCGCGTTCCGTCAAATGCGAGGATCATCGTCCTTCGACGAAAGGGAGGACGACTCGCATGGACGCGGCTGCATTGCTCGAACAACTGCCCGACGCGGTGATCGCCTGCGACCGCGACGGCGTCATCGACGTCTGGAACGCGGCTGCTGCGCTGCTGTTCGGCCACGAAGCGAAGGATGCGATCGGCCAGTCGCTCGACCTCATCATCCCCGAGCGACTGCGCGAGGCGCACTGGAGAGGCTTCGAGGCAGCGATGGCGGCCGGTGCGACGAAGCACGCCGGCAAGCCGTTGACGACGCGTGCCGTTCCGAAGAGCGGCGAGAAGTCGTATGTGTCGATGAGCTTCGGCGTGCTGCACGACGCGCAAGGCCGCGCCTGCGGAGCGGTTGCCGTGGCTCGGCACGCGGAGCGGCCGTGAATCGGCGCGCAGCTCCTCCGAGCGTCCTCGCCGATCAGATCTTGTAGGCCGCCCCGCGACGCGGGCGACGGCCTGGCGTGCAGGCCGTCGCTCGTGCGGCGCGAAGCGGGGAGCGACGCGTCAGTGCGCGTGGCTCCACCGGCCGCCGATCTGCTGGTCGATGCCGAGTTCCCACGGCGCGAGGATGAATACGATCGCCATGCGCCGAAGAGCACGTTGATGTACTTTCAAGGCGGGTAGAACCCGCTGTCCAGGCAGCCTCAGGCGCGGTGGGAGGTTTCGGTGCGCCGCGGTTGCTGCGAGGAACGACCGGCCCGCTGCCGCTGCGCGTTCGCCCTTCGCTGCCGGTAGGCCCAGCGCATGCGCAGGATCGTCGCGGCAGCGACCAGCAGCAACGCGCCGCTAGCCTTCGCCAGCGCTCCTTCGGAGCCGAGCAGAACCACGGCGCCCAGCGGCGTGTAGATGTACGGCGACGTCTCGTACCACAGATCTCCGATGCTCATTGGGCGACTCCTCGCACGACGGAAATTGCGCGCGCCAGCACATCGACCCCAGGCGCGCGAGAGCGATCATCAGCGATCTGCGACACCGGTTCTGCGCAATCCGTCATGGTTCGCATCGAACGTCGAGGGGGCACGCGTCGACGCGCACGGCTCGGCACCCGATGTTCGCGCAGCTGCTGATTTCGTGGAGGATTCTGGTGGGCGGTACTGGGATCGAACCAGTGACTTCCACCGTGTGAAGGTGGCACTCTACCGCTGAGTTAACCGCCCGGCAGAGGAGCGAGATTGTAAGCGCATCGCCTGCGGGCGCCAAACCGCTCGCCGATCCCGGTCCCCGGGGGCACTACGCCCCGCGCTCCCAGACGATGCACCGGTTGTTCGCCGGCATTGCGCGATCCTCCAGCAGCGAGAACCCCGCCGCGCGGGCGAGGGCGTCGACCTTCTCGAAGTCGCGCAGGCCGCGCTTCGGGTCCTCGCTGCGCAGCCAGCGGTCGAACTGCGCGTTGCTGTCGCTGGTCGCCTGGCCGTCGTAATTGAACGGCCCGTAGACGGCCAGTCGCGCGTCGTCGGTGACGATCGCGGGGAGGACCTCGAACAGGCGCTCGACTTCGTCCCAGCCCATGATGTGCAGCGTGTTCGCCGTGAAGACCGCATCGAAGCCCGTCGCGGGCGGTGCGTCTCGAACGTTCCACGCGAGCGGCGAGGGCGTATTCGGCAGCCCGAACTCGTCGAGCCATGCGCGGATGCCCGGCAGGTTCTGCTCGACGTCGGTTGCCTGCCATTCCAGGTGCGCCAAGGCGTCGGCGAAGTGCACGGCGTGCTGGCCGGTTCCGCTGCCCACTTCGAGCACCCGGCTGCGGTCGCCGAAATACTGCCGCAGCACGGCGAGAATCGGCTCGCGATTGCGCTCGCACGCGAGCGAGAAAGGTTTGTCCATCTGCGAACGATACTGAAAGCCGGGCACGGGGCTCGGCGCGGACGCGTGCCGCGACGCGCCGCGCGGTCGATGCGCGCTCGATCGCTCACGTAGAATCGGTCGTCTCCCCGCTCCCCGCCCGCTCGATGGTCCGCACGCGTTTCGCTCCCAGCCCCACCGGCTTCCTGCACATCGGCGGCGCGCGTACCGCGCTCTTCGCCTGGGCCTACGCGCGTCACTACGGCGGAACCTTCGTCCTGCGCATCGAGGACACCGACCTCGAGCGCTCCACGCCCGAGGCGACGCAGGCGATCCTCGACGGCATGCGCTGGCTCGGCCTCGATGCCGACGAAGGGCCGTACTACCAGACGCAGCGGATGGATCGTTATCGCGAGGTCATTGCGGGGATGCTCGAGAACGGCACCGCCTATCGCTGCTGGTGCACGCGCGAGGAGCTCGACGCGATGCGCGCGGCGCAGGAGGCGAAGGGGCTCAAGCCGCGCTACGACGGAACGTGGCGGCCCGAGCCGGGGCGCGTGCTGCCCGCGCCGCCGGCAGGCGTCGATCCGGTCGTGCGGTTTCGCAATCCCACGGACGGCGCTACCGGCTGGAACGACCTGGTCAAGGGCCCGATCGCTTTCGACAACGCCGAACTTGACGATCTCATCATCGCGCGCGCCGACGGCACGCCCACCTACAATTTCTGCGTCGTCGTCGACGACCGCGACATGCGGATCACGCACGTGCTGCGTGGCGACGACCACGTGAACAACACGCCGCGGCAGATCAACATCCTGCGCGCACTCGGCGCGCCGGTGCCCGAGTACGGGCACCTGCCGATGATCCACGGGCCTGACGGCCAGAAGCTCTCGAAGCGACACGGCGCCGTTTCCGTGATGCAGTACGACGACGACGGCTACCTGCCCGACGCGGTCGTCAACTACCTGGCGCGGCTGGGTTGGAGCCACGGCGACGAGGAGATCTTTTCGCGCGAGCAACTCGTACAGTGGTTCGACGGCTCGCACGTGAGCCGCTCGCCGTCGCGTTTCGACTTCGACAAGTTGCGCTGGCTGAACGCCCACTACCTGAAGGCGATGCCCGACGACGCGCTCGCCTCGCGTGTGCGCCCGCGACTCGAAGCCGCAGGCGTGACGATCGGAGCGAACGCGGCGGATCTCGCCGTCGCGTGCGGCCTGCTGAAGGAGCGCGCGCAGACGTTGAATGAACTGGCCGACCAGGCCCGCATGTTCTATGCGGAGCCTGCCATCTCCGACGACGATCGCGCGCGCTACCTGGACGCGGCTCCGACCGGATTGAAAGCGGCGATCGAGGGTTTCGCGGCGCGGCTCGATTCCACGCAATGGAATCGAGAAGCGATCGCCGCGGCCCTGAAATCGACGCTCGGCGAGCACGGCATGAAGATGCCGCAGCTCGCGGTTCCGGTGCGCCTGCTCGTGTTCGGCGTCGCGCAGACTCCGTCGGTCGATGCGATGCTCGCCGCGATGCCGCGCGAAGCGGTGCTCGCGCGATTGCGGGCGGATTGAACGCAAAGGGGATCCGACCTTGTCCGGCAGCACTTTCGGCCACGTCTTTCGCGTCACCACCTTCGGCGAATCGCATGGCCCGGCGATCGGCTGCATCGTCGACGGCTGCCCTCCGGGGCTCGGGTTGTCGGAGACCGACATCCAGCCCGAGCTCGACCGGCGCCGTCCCGGCACCTCGCGTCACGTCACCCAACGCCGCGAGCCCGATCGCGTCGAGATCCTGTCGGGGACCTACGAAGGTCGCACGACCGGAACGCCGATCGCGCTGCTCATCCGCAACGAGGACGCGCGCAGCGGCGACTACGCCGCGATCGCGCGCACTTTCCGTCCGGGGCACGCCGACTACGCTTACTGGCAGAAGTACGGTACGCGCGATCCGCGCGGCGGTGGCCGGTCGTCGGCGCGGCTCACGGCGCCTGCAGTCGCCGCCGCCGCCATCGCCAGGAAGTGGCTTCACGAACGCTACGGCACGCGCATACGCGGGTGCATGACGCAATTGGGCGAAGTGGTCATCCCCGTCACCGACTGGCGCGAAGTGCCGAACAACGCGTTCTTCGCGGCCGATGCGGCCGTCGTTCCCGAACTCGAACGCTACATGGACGCGCTGCGCAAGGCGGGCGATTCCTGCGGTGCGCGTGTTCGAGTCGTCGCCGAGGGTGTTCCGGTCGGACTCGGCGAGCCGCTGTACGACAAGCTCGACGCCGACATCGCGTACGCGATGATGGGCATCAACGCGGTGAAGGGCGTCGAGATAGGCGCCGGTTTTCGTTGCGTCGAGCAGAAGGGCAGCGAGCACGGCGACGAGTTGACGCCGCAGGGTTTTGCGAGCAACAACGCGGGTGGCGTGCTCGGCGGCATTTCCACCGGGCAGCCGATCGTCGTCGAGCTTGCGATCAAGCCGACGTCCAGCATCCGCCTGCCGCGCCGCTCGATCGACCTCGATGGCGAGCCGACGGTCGTCGAGACCCACGGCCGGCACGATCCCTGTGTCGGCATCCGGGCGACGCCGATCGCCGAGGCGATGCTCGCACTGGTGCTCATCGACCATGCGCTGCGCGATCGCGGGCAGAATGGCGACGTTTCCGTCGCTACGCCGCGCATCGGCGGCGCGCCCAGGACCGCCGGCGCGTAGCGCGATGCGGGGTCGAGCGCGAGCGGAGCCGGCTCGGCAGGCTCGTTGCTTGCTTGACTCGGCCGGAATGCGTTTTCCGAACAGACCGGATTGCCCTATGACGAAGCGTCTCCTTGCCGCGGGTTCCGCCGCGCTGGTCCTGTTGCTCGCCGCCTGTCAGTCGGTGCAGACGACGAATCCCGGCGCAGTCGGTGTCAGCCGCGAGCAGCGCATGTCGTCGCTCGTTTCCGAGGCGCAGATGCGCCAGGAGGCGACGCAGGCCTACGCGCAGATCGTCCAGCAGCAGCGCCAGAAGGGGACGCTGAACGACGATCCGGCGCTCACCGGGCGCGTGCGCGCGATCGCGTCGCGCCTGATACCGGCCAGCGCCGCGTTCCGACCCGACGCGCGCTCGTGGAATTGGGAAGTCAACGTGTTCGATACGCCGGAGATCAACGCCTGGGTGATGCCGGGCGGCAAGATCGGCGTCTACAGCGGCCTGGTGAAGAAGCTGAACCTCACCGACGACGAGATCGCCGCGGTTCTGGGGCACGAGATCTCGCATGCGCTGCGCGAGCACGCGCGCGAGCGCGCTTCCGAGCAGGTGGGGGCGCAGGTGCTGATCAGCGGCGCGGCGGTGCTGCTCGGCGCCGGCGACGCGGCCACCGATCTCGGCAACGTCTTCTACAAGACTTTCTTCGGCCTGCCGCACAGCCGACTGCAGGAAACCGAGGCCGATCGCATCGGCGTGGAGATCGCCGCGCGCGCCGGCTACGATCCCCGAGCGGCGGTCACGCTGTGGCAGAAGATGGCGCAGAAGGCCGGGGGCGGCGGCGGCCCCGAGTTCCTCAGCACGCACCCGTCGGCGGAAAATCGCCTGAAGGATCTCCAGGTCTACGCGCAACGCGTGATGCCGCTGTACCAGCAGGCCAGTCGCTAGGTTTCGACCGCTGTCGCTGCAGCGCAGCGAGCGACGAGCGCGTCCAGCGCCTGCGGGCGCGACGCCGTTACTCTTTGACGCACTGCGGCAAACCGGTGCCGCGTGGCATAATCGGACGACTGCCGCAACCCGCCGCGGCCCGCCGTTTTTCCGCGCGGCCGCCGGCCCCGATCCGATCGCCATGCCGCTCGCCGCTCGCACGCTCTACGACAAGCTGTGGGACGCTCACGTCGTCCACCGGGAAGACGACGGCACCGCCCTCATCTACATCGATCGCCATCTGGTGCACGAAGTAACGAGCCCGCAGGCCTTCGAGGGGCTGCGACTGGCGGGCCGCAAGCCGTGGCGCGTATCGGCGAACCTCGCGGTGGTCGACCACAACGTGCCCACCACCGACCGCTCTCGCGGCATCGCCGATCCCATCTCCCGATTGCAGGTCGAAACGCTCGACGCGAACGCGCGCGAGCACGGCATTCCGTATTTCGACCTGCTCGATCGCCGCCAGGGCATCGTCCACGTGGTCGGCCCGGAGCAGGGCGCGACGCTGCCCGGCATGACGGTCGTCTGCGGCGATTCGCACACCAGCACCCACGGCGCCTTCGCCTGCCTGGCCTTCGGCATCGGCACCTCGGACGTCGAGCATGTGCTTGCCACGCAGACGCTCGTGGCGCGCAAGATGAAGAACATGCTGGTGCGCGTCGAGGGGGCGCTGGCGCACGGAGTCACCGCGAAGGACGTCGTCCTCGCGATCATCGGGCGCATCGGAACGGCGGGCGGCACCGGTTACGCGGTCGAATTCGCCGGTTCGACGATTCGCGCGCTGTCGATGGAAGGCCGGATGACGATCTGCAACATGGCGATCGAGGCCGGCGCGCGTTCGGGCATGGTCGCCGCCGACGAGACGACGTTGCGCTACCTGAAGGGCCGGCCGATGGCGCCGAGCGGCGACGACTGGGACCGTGCCGTCGAGCACTGGCGCACGCTGCATTCCGACCCGCAGGCGCGCTTCGATCGGGTCGTCGAGATCGACGCCACGAAGCTCTCGCCGTACGTCAGTTGGGGCACCTCGCCGGAGATGGTCACGACCGTCGATTCGCGCGTGCCCGACCCCGACAAGGAAAAAGATCCGGTGCGCCGCGAGGGTTACGAGCGTGCGCTGCAGTACATGGGGCTGAAACCGAATACGCCGATCGTCGACATCCGCATCGACAAGGTCTTCATCGGTTCGTGCACCAACTCGCGCATCGAAGACCTGCGGGAGGCGGCGGCCGTCGTTCGCGGCAAGCACAAGGCAGCGAACGTCCGGCTCGCGATGGTCGTTCCGGGTTCGGGCCTGGTGAAGGCGCAGGCCGAGCAGGAAGGGCTCGACCGGATCTTCCGCGACGCAGGTTTCGAGTGGCGCGAGCCGGGCTGCTCGATGTGCCTGGCGATGAACGCCGACCGCCTCGAGCCGGGCGAGCGCTGCGCGTCCACGTCGAACCGCAACTTCGAAGGTCGCCAGGGTACGGGCGGCCGCACGCACCTCGTCAGCCCCGCGATGGCCGCTGCCGCCGCGCTCGCGGGCCATTTCGTCGACGTTCGCTCGCTGCGCCGATAGCCATGAAAAGCCTCACCGTGCACCGCGGCGTCGTCGCGCCGCTCGACCGCGCCAATGTCGACACCGACGCGATCATCCCCAAGCAGTTCCTGAAGTCGATCCGGCGCAGCGGCTTCGGCCCGAACCTGTTCGATGCGTGGCGCTACCTCGACGCCGGCGAGCCGGGGATGGACAACAGTCGCCGGCCGCTGAATCCCGATTTCGCGTTGAACCAGGCGCGCTACCGCGGAGCGTCGATCCTGCTCGCGCGCAAGAACTTCGGCTGCGGCTCGTCGCGCGAACACGCGCCGTGGGCGCTGGAAGACTACGGTTTCCGCGTGATCGTCGCGCCTTCGTTCGCCGACATCTTCTACAACAACTGCTTCAAGAACGGGCTGTTGCCGCTGCGGCTGTCGGAGTCGGAGGTCGACTGGCTGTTCGACCAGGTAAATGCCTTTCCCGGCTTCGAGCTCGTCGTCGACCTGCCGGAGCAACAGGTGCGCACCGTCGACGGATCGCGCGCCTTCGCGTTCGATGTCGACGCATTCCGCAAGGAATGCCTGATCCACGGGCTCGACGAGATCGGACTCACGTTGAAGCGCGCCGACCTCATTCGGGAGTACGAGCGAAAGCGCCTCTCCGATCAGCCCTGGCTCGCGAAGACGTTGGCCGGCTGAACGCCCGAAGTTGGCCAGCCCCCGCAGCAGACCGCGGCCCGGCTTGGCAGGCAAGCCGGGCCGCTTCGTTTGAGGGCGGCGGGAACGAACATCGCGCACTCGAAGGTTTGCGCAGGGACATCGAGGAATCCGGATGCGAATTGCAGTTCTGGCAGGAGACGGAATCGGGCCCGAGATCACCGCGCAGGCGGTGCGAGTGCTCGAGGCGCTCGGGCGCGAGGGGCTGGCGCTGAACATCGAGCACGCTCCGGTGGGCGGCGCGGGCTACGACTCGGCGGGCGATCCGCTGCCCGAGGCGACGCTGAAGGTGGCCGAGCGTGCCGACGCCATCCTGTTCGGCGCGGTGGGCGGGCCGAAATACGACTCGCTGCCGCGTGCGAAGCGTCCCGAGCAAGGCTTGCTGCGGCTGCGCAAGCACTTCGACCTGTTCGCCAACCTGCGTCCGGCCGTCGTCTACCCCGAGCTCGCGCACGCCTCCACGCTGAAGGACGAGGTCGTCGCCGGCCTCGACCTGCTGATCCTGCGCGAACTCACGAGCGACATCTATTTCGGCCAGCCGCGCGGCGTTCGCGTCAACGAGAACGGCGAGCGCGAGGGCTTCGACACGATGCGCTACACCGAGGGCGAGATCCGGCGCATTGCCGTGCTCGCCTTCGAGGCGGCGCGCAAGCGCCGGCGACGGGTCTGCTCGGTGGACAAGGCGAACGTGCTCGAAACCACGCAGTTCTGGCGCGACGTGGTTACCGAGGTGCATACCGAATACCGCGACGTCGAGCTCGTTCACATGTACGTGGACAATGCGGCCATGCAGCTCGTGCGCAACCCCAAGCAGTTCGACGTCATGGTCACCGGCAACATGTTCGGCGACATCCTGTCCGACGAGGCGTCGATGCTCACCGGTTCGATCGGCATGTTGCCGTCGGCTTCGCTGAACGCGCGCGGATTCGGCCTGTACGAGCCGATCCACGGTTCGGCGCCCGACATCGCCGGCCGTGACTCGGCCAACCCGCTGGCCACGATCCTGTCGACGGCGATGCTGCTGCGGCACAGCTTCGGCCACGAAGCGGGAGCGCATCGCATCGAGCGCGCAGTGCGCAAGGTGCTGGCGCAGGGGTACCGCACGGCGGACATCGCCGAGCCGGGCAAGCGCACGGTCGGCACGAAGGAAATGGGCGACGCGGTGCTCGCCGCGCTTTGATCGAAGCGCACCGCACGATGGCCTGACGGCCAAGGGATGGAGCAATCATGTTGAAGGTCGCGATGGTCGGGTGGCGCGGAATGGTCGGTTCCGTGCTGATGCAGCGCATGCGCGAGGAGAACGATTTCGCGCACGTCCAGACGGTGTTTTTCAGCACGTCGAACGCCGGCGGCAAGGCGCCGACCGTGCCGAACCTCGCCGACGAGCAGCTGCACGACGCATCCGACATCGAGCGGCTGAAGGCGATGGACGTCGTGCTCACCTGCCAGGGCGGCGACTGGACCCATCAGATCTTTCCGAAGCTTCGGGCCGCCGGCTGGAACGGCTACTGGATCGACGCGGCCTCGGCGCTGCGAATGAAGGACGACGCGATCGTGGTCCTCGATCCGCTGAACGTGCACGTCATCCGGGACGGGCTCGAGCGCGGCGGGCGCAACTTCATCGGCGGCAATTGCACCGTCAGCCTGATGATGATGGCGCTCGCCGGATTGTTGCGCGAGAACCTCGTCGAATGGATTTCTGCGACAACGTACCAGGCCGCCTCCGGCGCGGGCGCGCAGAACATGCGCGAGTTGCTCGCGCAGATGGGTGCGGCGCACGGCGCGGTCGCGACGCTGCTGGCCGACCCCGCCTCGGCGATCCTCGAGATCGACGCGAAAGTTTCCGCCGCGATGCGCGCCGCATCGTTCCCCACCACGCAGTTCGGGGTTCCGCTCGCCGGCAGTCTCATTCCGTGGATCGACAAGGACCTCGGCAACGGCACTTCGCGCGAGGAGTGGAAGGGTGACGCCGAGCTCAACAAGATTCTCGGGCTGCCGGCAACCGGTCCCGGTCGCATTCCGGTCGAAAGCCTGTGCGTGCGCATCGGTGCGATGCGCTGCCACAGCCAGGCGATGACGATCAAGCTGCGCCGCGACCTGCCGCTGTCGGAGATCGAGTCGCTCGTCGCGTCGGGCAACGAGTGGGTGCGGCTGGTACCGAACACGCGCGAGGAATCGATCCGCTCGCTGACACCTACCGCGGTGAACGGCCGGCTCGACGTTCCGGTCGGGCGGCTGCGCAAGCTTTCCTTCGGCCCGGGTTACATCGGCGCGTTCACGGTCGGCGATCAGTTGCTGTGGGGCGCGGCCGAGCCGTTGCGCCGGATGCTGCGGCTGCTCGCCGCCTGAGCGACGGCGCGGGCGTTGATCGTCCCGCGTGGGGTCGCGGCGCGCTGCTCGGTGTCGCGAACGAGACTGCGGGACGCCGCCAGGCCCCGCAAAAGATGCCGTTCGTCACATGACGGCCACAGGCGCGAGTTCAGCCAACGCGCGATCTTGCACCTGTAAATGGCTGATGTTAGCCTCAAAAAATCATTTCCAGCGTCCGGGGAATAGCGTGGCAGCAGGCGAAGAAACAACGATCTCGGGGCGCCTCGCGGGGAGACCGAAACTGCTCGCGGCGGCAATCGCTGCCGCGTTGTCGAGCACGGTGCCGCTGGCGGCCGATGCCGCAGGGTTGGGCCGGCTCACCGTGCAATCGGCCCTCGGGCAGCCGCTGCGCGCGGAGGTCGAAGTCACGGCGCTGGGGCGAGAGGAAATCGGCTCGCTCACCGCCCGACTCGCGTCGCCCGAAGCGTTTCGCCAGGCAGGGCTGGAATACAACCCGGCACTGAGCGGCTTGCGCTTCGCGATCGAGCAGCGTCCGAACGGCGGCGCGGTCGTCCGCGTGGCGTCGTCGCAGCCGGTGAACGAGCCCTTTGTCGACCTGCTCGTCGAGTTGAACTGGGCCTCGGGCAAATTCGTCCGCGAATACACCTTCCTGCTCGATCCGCCGGAGTTGCGAATGGGCCGCGACACGGCCGTCGCAGGCGGGGCGGCAACTTCCACGCCGGCGCCTGCGGCGCGCCAGGCCGCAGCGTCTGCCGCTGCGGTGCCCGCAACGGCGGCCCCCGCGCCGGCAGCAATCGCCCGCCCGGTTCCGGCGTCGCCGGCCGCCTCGTCGAGCGCAGTGGCCAGACCCCCGTCGCAGCCTGTTTCGGCTGCGGCGCCGGCGCGTGCGGCCGATGCTTCGGGAAGCGTTCGCGTCGAGGCAGGCGATACGCTCGCGAAGATCGCCGCTCGCGTCAAGCCGGCCGACGTCAGCGTCGAACAGGCGGTGATGGCCATCTATCGCGCCAACCCGCGCGCTTTCTTCGGAACGGTCCATCAACTGTTCGCCGGCGCCGATCTGCAGATTCCCGACGCCGAGGCAATGAAGGCGATCGACGCCGCCGGCGCGCGTCGCGAAATTCGCGCGCAGGCCGCCCAGTTCAACGAATATCGCGCACGCCTGGCGTCCTCCGTTCGCTCGGTGCAGCCGACGAAGGCGGGGCAGACGGCGCAAGGGTCGGTTGCGGCGAAATCCGACGAGTCGGGCGCTCCGGTCGCCGGCGGCGATCAGTTGAAGCTGTCGCGCTCGGGCGGGGCGGCCGCGGCAGCCGGTTCCGCCACCGGCGCCTCGGCCGCGTCGAACGCCGAGATGCAGGTCGCCCAGGACAACGCGCTGCGCGAGCAGCGCGAACGCGTCGCGGCACTCGAGCGCAACGTCTCCGATCTGCAGCAACTCGTCGAGTTGAAGAACCGACAGCTTGCCGAGTTGCAGCGCCAGGTCGAAGCGGCGCGATCGACCGGCGCCACCGCGAGCGGAACGATCGCTTCGGCCACGTCGAATGCGGCACCGGTCGCTGCGCCTGCCGAGCCCACGGCCGCCGCGGCGCCCTCTGCGACGGCCGATGCGCCGGCGACCGCGCCGGCCAGCGCACCCGCCACCACGTCCGTCGCGAGCCCCGCGGCGAGCGAGGGGGCCGCTTCGCCTGCAATGGCGCCGGCCACCTCCGACGCGTCGTCTACCTCGCCGGTGGCCGGTGATGCCGTTTCTCCGGCCGAGACGAAGCCGGCGGAAGGCGTGCCCCCCGCCACGGCAGCCGACACTTCGGCCCCGGACAAGCCGGCGGCAACGCCTGCGCCTGCCCCGGTCTCCCCGGCCGAGCCGAGCGTGCTCGGTGCGCTGATGGAGAACCCGCTCGTGCTGCCGGCGCTGATCGCGATCGCGCTCGGGCTTGGCGGCTACGGCGTCTACGCGGCGCGCAGACGCAGGAAGGGCGAAGAACTGGACGACGGCCTGAGCACGGCAGACGCATTTACCGCGAACTCGCTGTTCGGTGCTACCGGCGGGCAGGCGGTCGATACGCATGCGAGCCTGTTCGCCACCAGCGCGCGCGACAGCGGTGTCGACGTTCATTCCACCGAAGTAGATCCGATCGCCGAGGCCGAGGTCTACATTGCCTACGGTCGCGAAGCGCAGGCCGAGGAGATCCTGAAGGAGGCGCTGAAGCGCCAGCCCGAGCGCCAGGCGATCCGTCTGAAGCTGCTAGAGATCCAGGCCGCACGCAAGGATCCGATCGCCTTCGGGGCGCTCGCGCAGGAGATGTACGACCAGGCCGGCGGGCTGAACGAGGAGTGGGCGAAGGTCGTCACCCTCGGTTTGGCGATCGACCCGGCCAACCCGCTGTATACCGGCCAGGGTGCTGCGGCATCGACCGCGGACAGTTCCGCCGAGGCGTCTGCCGCGGCGCCGGGCGTTGCGCCGGCCGCCGCCGATCTCGGCCGGGAAGTCGACGCGGCGGCGGCCGTTTTCGGCGAGCCCGGCTTCGATCCGGCCGGTTCGCCGAAGCGCGCCTTCGGCCCCTCGTTCGCCGAGACGGTGCCGATGGACGGTGCCGAGGGTGCTTCCGCAGACGGCAAGCCGCAGATCGAGGAAGAGGTTCCGGCACTCGATTTCGATCTCGATCTCGAGACGACGGTCGGTCGCGCAGGCAGCGCGCTAGGCGCACGCGACACCGACTCCGCGCTCGAGCAGGCGGTCGACGGGCGCTTCGAGCTACCGTCGCTCGACCTCGGTCTCGATGCCCCGTTGCCGGCAGGCGACGAGCATGCCGCGCGCCGGAGCGGGACGCCGCAGCCGGACGAAGAGATCCCCGCGCTTGCCGACCTCGGCGACTTCAAGATCGACCTGCCGTCGCTCGAGGAGATCGATGCGCGCGTCCCGGAGTTCGGCGACGAACGGCCCGCGGTCGACCTGGCCGGCCTGGAAGGTGCCGATGGGCTGGGCGATCTCGACTTCTCGTCGGTCGACCTCGAGCTGTCCGAAGGCGACGTCGGGCTCGCTTCGGCCGAGACGGCCGTCGCGCCGGCGGTTGCCTCGTCGCGCTGGCAGGAGATGGCCACCAAGCTCGATCTCGCTGCGGCCTACGAGGAGATCGGCGACAAGGAAGGCGCGCGCGAGCTGCTGCAGGAAGTGCTCGAGGGCGGCGACGCCTCGCAGCAGCACAAGGCGCGCGCGATGCTCGGGAAAATCGGCTGACGGCTGGTGTCCTGTCGCGCTATGCGCTGACCGTCGCCTACGACGGAAGCCGCTTCTCGGGCTGGCAGACGCAGCCGGGCGGGCAAGCCGCGCAGGATGCGCTGGAGCGGGCGCTGTCGGCCGTGGCGGGCGAGTCGATCCGTACCGTCTGCGCCGGGCGCACCGACGCCGGCGTGCATGCGCTGCGCCAGGTCGTCCATTTCGATACCGGCGCGCGTCGCGCGCTTTCGGCATGGGTGCGTGGCGCCAACGCGCATCTGCCCCCCGCGCTCGCCGTGCGCAGCGCCACGGCGGTGCCCGATTCGTTCCACGCGCGCTACGGCGCGCTGCGCAGGCGTTACCGCTACGTGCTGTATCGCTCCGGAGTGCGCCACCCGTTGCTCGCGCAGCGCGTCGGGTGGAGCTTTCGTTCGGTCGATCTCGATCGGATGCGGGCAGCGGCCGTAGCGCTGGTAGGCGAGCATGATTTCTCGGCGTTTCGCTCGGCGCAGTGCCAGGCTGCTTCGCCGGTGCGCCGCCTCGAGGAGTTGTCGCTGCGCGAGTGCGGCCCTTTCGTCGTTTTCACTTTCGTCGCGAACGCGTTCCTGCACCACATGATCCGCAACGTCGTCGGCTCGCTGCTTGCCGTAGGCGAAGGGCGCCGCGATGCGCAATGGATCGCCCAGCTCCTTGCGGGGCGGGATCGCAGGCTCGCAGCCGCGACCTACGCGCCGGACGGCCTTTACCTGGACGGCGCGCAGTACGACGAGCGCCATGCCGTTCCGTCGTGGAGCGAAGGCGACGACGCGGTGCTCGAGGCTTTGCGGTGAGCAGCGCCGAGTCGGCGGGCGTCGCCGTGGCGCGAACGCGCGTCAAATACTGCGGAATCGTCGATGCACGCGACGCGCGCGACGCGGCCGCGCTGGGCGTCGACGCGCTCGGCCTCGTTTTCTATCCGCGCAGCCCGCGCGCGCTCGATCTCGCCCACGCAGCCGGGATTCGCCGTTCGCTGCCGTCGTACGTCGCGGCGGTCGGCTTGTTCGTCGATGCGACGCCCGACGAGGTCCGGCGCACGGCCGGTGCCGTCGGACTCGACGTGCTGCAGTTCCACGGCAGCGAATCGGCCGAACGATGCGAAGCGTCGACGCCTGCCGGCGCGCGCTGGTGGCGCGCCGTGCGAATGCGGTCGAAGCTCGATTTGCTAGAATCCTTCGTTTGCTTCGAGCGCGCCGAGGCCCTGTTGCTCGATTCGTTCAGCCCCGCGTACGGCGGCAGCGGCACGGTCTTCGACTGGTCGTTGATTCCCGCCGACCGGCCGCGGCCCATCGTTCTCTCGGGCGGGCTCTCCCCGGACAACGTGGCCGACGCCATCCGGCAGGTGCGGCCCGACGGCGTCGACGTCTCCAGCGGCATCCAGGACGACGCAGCCGACGGAACGCCGCGCGGCAATCCCCGGCGCAAGTCGTTGCAACGCATGGAGCGATTCATGGCCGAGGTTCTGCGCGCCGACGCCGCACGCAATCTTCGATGAAACCCTACGACCTACCCGATGCCACCGGACACTTCGGTCCGTACGGCGGACGTTTCGTGGCCGAAACCCTGGTGCACGCGCTGGACGAGTTGTGCGAGGCCTGGGAGCGATACCGTCGTGATCCCGACTTCGTCGCCGAACTCGAGTACGACCTGGCGCATTTCGTCGGCCGGCCTTCACCGGTCTATCACGCACGTCGCTGGTCGGAACGACTCGGCGGGGCGCAGATCTGGTTCAAGCGCGAGGACCTGAACCACACCGGCGCGCACAAGATCAACAACACCGTAGGGCAGGCGCTGCTCGCGGCGCGCATGGGCAAGCCGCGCGTGATCGCCGAGACCGGTGCCGGGCAACACGGCGTTGCCACGGCCACCGTCGCGGCGCGCAACGGCATGCGCTGCGTCGTCTACATGGGCGCCGAAGACGTCGCACGGCAGAAGCAGAATGTCTATCGGATGAGGCTGCTCGGCGCCGAGGTGGTGCCGGTGGACAGCGGCTCGCGAACGCTGAAGGATGCGCTCAACGAGGCGATGCGCGACTGGGTCGCCAACGTCGAGGACACCTTCTACATCATCGGCACGGTGGCCGGCCCTCATCCGTACCCGGCGATGGTGCGCGACTTCCAGTCGGTGATCGGCAGGGAGTGCAGGCGCCAGATGCCGGAGATGACCGGACGCCAGCCCGATGTCGTCGTCGCCTGCGTCGGCGGCGGCTCCAATGCGATCGGCATCTTCCATCCCTACATCGACGTCGACGGCGTGCAACTGGTCGGCGTCGAGGCGGGCGGCGACGGCGTCGCCACCGGGCGGCATTCGGCTTCGCTCACTGCCGGATTTCCCGGCGTCCTGCACGGAAATCGCACGTACCTGCTGCAGGACGAGAACGGCCAGATCCTCGATACGCACTCGGTGTCGGCCGGCCTCGACTATCCCGGCGTGGGACCCGAGCATGCGTGGCTGAAGGATAGCGGGCGCGCCCAGTACGTCGTCGTCGACGATGACGAGGCGCTTGTCGCGTTCCACGATTGCTGCCGAATCGAGGGAATCATTCCCGCGCTCGAATCGAGTCATGCGCTCGCGCACGCGGCGCGGATCGCGCCGACGATGCCGGCGGATCGCGTGATCCTCGTCAATCTGTCGGGCCGCGGCGACAAGGACATGCACACCGTCGCGGTGCGCGGCGGCATCGCGCTCGAATGACCCGACTTGCAGCCACCTTCGCCCGTCTCGCGGGCGCCGGACGGAAGGCGCTCGTTCCGTACGTTACCGCCGGCTACCCCCGGCCCGAACTGTCGCTGCCGATCCTGCGCGCGCTGGTCGAAGGCGGCGCCGACGTGATCGAACTCGGCGTTCCGTTCTCCGATCCGATGGCCGACGGCCCGGTGATCCAGCGCGCCAACGAGCAGGCGATCGCGCTCGGCATCGGCCTGCGAGAGGTGCTCGCGATCGCGCGCGAATTCCGCCGCGGCAACGCCGAGACGCCGCTCGTGCTGATGGGCTATGCGAATCCGATCGAGCGCTACGGCGTGCAGCGGTTCCTCGCGGATGCGGCCCGGGCCGGGGTGGACGGGGTGCTGGTCGTCGACTATCCGCCGGAAGAATGCGAAGACTTCGCCGCCACGGCACGCGCCAGCGGCGTCGATCCGGTGTTCCTGCTCGCGCCGACCTCCACCGACGCGCGCATCGAGCGCGTGCTCGGCGCGGCGAGCGGCTACGTCTACTACGTGTCGATGAAGGGCACGACGGGCGGCTCGCTCGACGCCGATGAGGTCGTCACGCGCGTGGCAGCGATCCGCGCGCGCGCGCCGCTGCCGGTGGGCGTCGGTTTCGGCATCCGCGACGGGGCCACTGCGCGTGCGGTCGCACGCGCGGCCGACGCGGTGATCATCGGCACGCGCACGATCGAGGTGCTGCGCGACGGGCCCGCGGAGCAGGCGCCGCAGCGCGCGCGCGAATTCGTCGCGTCGATCCGCGCGGCGCTCGACGCGCCCGAGGCTTCGTCCACGCCGGTCGCGCCCGCCTCGGAACCGCTTTCGGGAATCGTCCGATGACCTGGCTCGACAAGTTGCTCCCGCCGCGCATCAAGCGTTCGCCCGCCGGCGGCAAGAAGGTGCCGGAGGGAGTCTGGGTCAAGTGTCCCTCCTGCGACGCCGTCCTGTACTCGGCCGACCTCGAGGCGAACCTGAACGTCTGTCCGAAGTGCGCGCATCACATGCGCCTGCCGGCGCGCAAGCGGCTCGACCTGCTGCTCGACGCGGAGGGCCGCTACGAGATCGGCCACGAGGTGCTGCCCGTCGATGCGCTGAAGTTCAAGGACAGCCGCAAGTATCCCGAGCGATTGCGCGAGGCGATCGACGAGACCGGCGAGACCGACGCGCTCGTCGTGCAGGGCGGCTCGATCCGCACCATTCCTGTCGTGGCGGCGTGCTTCGAGTTCGACTTCATGGGCGGCTCGATGGGCTCGGTGGTGGGCGAACGTTTCGCACGCGGCGTGCAGGCGGCGATCGAGCAACGCGTGCCTTTCATCTCGATCGCCGCCTCGGGCGGCGCACGGATGCAGGAAGGGCTGTTGTCGCTGATGCAGATGGCGAAGACGACGGCGATGCTCGTCCGCCTGTCGGAGAAGAAGCTGCCGTACGTCTCGGTGCTCACCGATCCGACGATGGGCGGCGTTTCGGCGAGCTTCTGTTTTCTCGGCGACGTGGTGATCGCCGAGCCGCGCGCGCTGATCGGCTTCGCGGGGCCGCGTGTCATCGAGCAGACCGTTCGAACGAAGCTGCCCGAAGGCTTCCAGCGCGCCGAGTTCCTGCTCGAGAAGGGCGCCATCGACCGCATCGTCGACCGCCGACAGCTGCGCGACGAGATCGCGCGAATGCTCGCGATGCTGTCGCGCCAGCCGAGCGAGGCGCTCGCCTGATGCCCGCTTCGCTGCTCGAATGGCTCGCGCGGCTCGAGACGCTTCATCCGAAGACGATCGACCTCGGCCTGGAGCGCGTTCGCGAGGTCGCGCAGCGAATGCAACTGGCGCCGTCGGCGACGATCTTCACCGTGGGCGGCACCAACGGCAAGGGATCCAGCTGCGCGATGCTCGAGGCGATCCTGCTCGCCGCGGGCTATCGCGTCGGCCTGTACACCTCGCCGCATCTGGTGCGCTTCAACGAGCGGATCCGCGTCGGCGGCCGCGCCGTCTCCGACGAGGCGATCGTCGAGCAGTTCGAAGCCGTGCAGGCGGCCCGCGGCGACACGTCGCTGACGTATTTCGAGTTCTCCACGCTCGCTGCGTTGCGACTGTTCTCGCGCGAGCCGCTCGATGTCGTGATCCTCGAGGTCGGCCTGGGCGGCCGTCTCGACGCGGTCAACGTCGTCGATGCCGACTGCGCGATCGTCACCAGCATCGATGTCGACCACGTCGAGTACCTCGGCGGCGATCGCGAGCGCATCGGCTGGGAGAAGGCGCACATCTTTCGCAGCGGCCGTCCCGCCGTCTGCAGCGATCCGATACCGCCGGCTTCGCTCGTGCAATACGCCGAGTCGATCGGCGCCGATCTCTGGCTGTGCGGCCGCGACTTCCATTACGTCGGCGACCGGCAACAGTGGTCGTATCGGGGCCGGGCGCAGCGGCGCAGCTCGATCGCGTATCCGGCGTTGCGCGGCGCGAACCAGTTGCTGAACGCCTCGGGCGTGCTGGCGGCGCTCGAGGCAATGCGCGAGCGCCTTCCGGTGAGCCAGCAGGCAGTGCGCCAGGGCTTCGCCGAGGTGGAACTGCCCGGACGCTTCCAGGTGCTCCCGGGCGTTCCCACCATCGTTCTGGATGTCGCGCACAATCCGCACGCCGTCGCGCATCTGGCGAGCAACCTCGACTCGATGGGCAGGGGCGGGCGAAATTACGCGGTTTTCGGCGTGATGCGCGACAAGGATGTCGACGCGATCGTCGCCGCGGTGAAGGACCGCTTCGATGCGTGGTTCGTCACCGACCTGCCGGGAGCGCGCGCTGCGAGCGCGGACTGGATCGTCGAGCGCCTGCAGGCGGGCGACGTGCGGGCGCCGGATCCCGACGGCGACAAGGCCGGCGCCGAAAACGCGCGCATCGAAGCGCATCGAACACCGAGCGCCGCTCTTGCTGCTGCGCGCGCCGTCGCGCAGCCAAATGATAGAATCATCGTCTTCGGATCTTTCCTCACTGTCGCGGATATTCTTGCCACTCGTGCCAGTTCGCCGGATCCGTCGTTGCGACGGCCCCACTGAAGCGCAGCTCGCAGCCGCGACACCCCGTTCCGCAGATGGCGCGCCGTAACCCCGCCGACGGCGCCGCACTCGACCCGGCACTCACGCAGAAGAAGCGCGCGCGTCGGCGCCTCGTCGGCGCGCTCGTGCTGGGAGTCGCCGCGGCTACCGTCCTCCCGCTCGTGCTCGATTCCGAGCCGCGGCAGACGATCACCGACGTCGAAATCGAGATTCCTCCCCGGGAAGCGGCGCTGCCCGCGCTCGATGCGCCCGGGCAGTCCGAAGCCGCTGCGGCCCCTTCGACGGCGGCTGCCTCCGACGATGCCGTCGTGCCGCCGCCCGCCCCGGTCGATCCTGCGGCATCCGCGCGGTCCGACCCGAAGGCCGATGCGCCGGCGAAGGCAGACGGCAAGCCGTCGCGCTCCGAGCCCACCGCGCAGGCAAGGACCGAGGCGGCGGCTGCGCCCGAGCGACGCAGCAGCGCGAAGACCGAGGCACCGAAAGTCGCCACCGCGAGACCGCAGGCCGACGCGGGCGCATCGGTGCGCGGCGAATCGGGCGCCGCGAAAACGACGTCGACGAAATCCGGCGCATCGGCCTCTGCCGCCGGCTCGCGCTTCGCGCTGCAACTGGGCGCCTTCGCCAACGCCGGCAGCGCGCGGGCGCAACTCGACAAGGCTCGGCGCACCGGGCTTCGCGGATACACCGAGACGGTCAGCACTGCGCAGGGCGACCGTACGCGGGTGCGCGTCGGCCCGTTCGCGACGCGCGAGGAGGCCGAGAAGGCGCGCGCGACGCTCAAGCTCTCGGGAATCGATTCGTCCGTCGTGGACGCGAGGTGACTGTCGAACAACTCACCGGCTGGGACTACTTCGTGCTGGCGACGCTGGCGATCTCGATCGCGCTCGGTGCGATGCGCGGACTCGTGCGAACCGTCTTCGCGCTCGCCGCGTGGGTCGTCGCACTGCTCGGCGCACCGCTCGCCACGCCGCCGTTGATCGCCTTCACCGGGTGGAGCTTCCCGCCGCTGTTCGTCGGCGTGCTCGTCTTCTTCGTGCTGCTCGTGGCGGTGCGCCTGCTCGGCTCGTTGCTCGCTCGGGCGCTGTCGCGCGTGGGTTTGGGCGTTGCGGATCGCACGCTCGGCTCGGCGCTCGGCGTGCTGCGCGCGCTCGTCGTCATCACGATCGTCGCGATCGCCGGGCGGGAACTGGGCGCCCACCGCGAGGCCGCCTGGCAGCAGGCGCTGTCCCGGCCGCTGCTCGACGTGCTCGTGTCGTGGGTCGATCCGTGGCTCCCCACGCGTAAAGTGCAGCGGCAACCCGTGCGAACCACCGAGCGAGGCGCGACATGTGCGGAATCCTGGGCGTAGTAGCGCGCTCTCCGGTCAACCAGTTGCTCTACGACGGCCTGCTGCTGCTGCAGCATCGCGGCCAGGACGCCGCCGGCATCGCGACCGAGCAGGGAAAGTCGTTCCAGATGCAGAAGGGCAACGGCCTGGTTCGCGACGTCTTTCGCACGCGCAACATGCGCTCGCTGCCCGGAACGACGGGCATCGCGCACGTGCGCTATCCGACGGCCGGTTCGGCGGGCAACTCGGCCGAGGCGCAGCCGTTCTACGTCAACGCGCCGTTCGGGCTGCTGCTGGCGCACAACGGCAACCTGACGAATGCCGAGCAGCTGAAGGACGAGATGTTTCGCCGCGACCGGCGACACGTCAACACCGATTCCGATTCCGAAGTGCTCCTCAACGTGCTCGCCAACTCGCTGCAGGCGAGCGCGCGCGGCGTATCGCTCGACGCCGACACGATCTTCGATGCGGTGGTCGAGGTGCACCGGCGCGTGCGCGGAGCCTACGCATGCGTGGCCGAGATCGCCGGGCACGGCATTCTCGCGTTCCGCGATCCCTTCGGCATCCGGCCGCTGTGCTACGGCGTCTCGGAGACCGAGCGCGGCACCGAATACCTGGTCGCCTCCGAGTCGGTCGCGCTCGAGGGCCTGGGTTTTCGCCTGGTGCGCGACGTCGCGCCGGGCGAGGCCGTCTTCATCGACCTCGACGGCAACTTCCATGCGCGCCAATGCGCGCCCGATCCCCGGCTCGTGCCGTGCGTGTTCGAGTACGTCTACTTCGCGCGGCCCGATTCGATCCTGGACGGTGCGAGCGTGTATGCGGCGCGCCTGCGCATGGGCGAGCACCTCGCCGAGCGCCTCGCGCACGAGCTGTGGCGCGGCGACGTCGACGTGGTGATGCCGATTCCCGACACCTCGCGGCCGTCGGCGATGCAACTCGCGATGAAGCTCGGGCTCACCTATCGCGAGGGTTTCCTGAAGAATCGCTACGTCGGGCGCACGTTCATCATGCCCGGGCAGGCGGTGCGCAGGAGGTCGGTGCGCCAGAAGCTCAACGCGATGAGCGTGGAGTTCAAGGGCAAGAACGTCCTGCTCGTCGACGATTCCATCGTGCGCGGCACGACCTCGCGCGAGATCGTGCAGATGGCGCGAGATTCGGGCGCCAACAAGGTCTACTTCGCGTCGGCGGCGCCTCCCGTGCGGTTCCCGAACGTCTACGGCATCGACATGCCGACGCGCGGCGAGTTGATCGCGTACGGCCGCAGCGACGAGGAGATCCGCCGGGCGATCGGCGCCGATGCGCTGATCTACCAGAGCGTCGAGGCGATGCAGCAGTCGGTCACCGACGTCGCGCCGCACCTGACCGAGTTCGAGTCCTCGTGCTTCGATGGGCATTACGTCACCGGCGACATCACGCCGGAATACCTCGACCGCATCGAGCGCGAGCGCCTGGCGGGCGTTGCCCCGGTGGACGACGACCTGCCTCGCAACCAGATGAGCCTGCATTTCCAGGCGATGCAGGAGTGAGGTGCGCGCGATGAGCGATCGCCCGCAGCAACAAGACGGCGAACCTCCGGCGCCCGAAGGCGGCGAAGCGGACGCTTCGCGCTGGGCCTTCGAGACGCGCGCGGTACGCGCCGGTTTCGAGCGCACGTCGTACGGCGAGCACGACGAGCCGATCTTCCTCACGTCGAGCTTCGTGCACGACAGCGCAGCGCACGCCGCGGCCAAGTTCGCCGGCGAGGCGGGCGGCTACATCTATTCACGCTTCGGCAATCCGACGGTGCGCCTGTTCGAGCAGCGCCTCGCGTCGCTCGAGGGGGCCGAGGAGTGCCGCGCCACCGCGTCGGGAATGGCGGCGATCCAGGCCGTGCTCGTGAGCCTCACGCGCGCGGGCGACCACGTCGTCTGCGCACAGGGCGTGTTCGGCACGACGATGCAGCTGTTCGCGCTTTTCCAGCGCTACGACATCGAGACGACCTTTGTGCCGCTCGCCGACCCGCAGGCGTGGGGCAAAGCGATCCGGCCGAACACGCGGATGCTGTTCGTCGAGACGCCGTCGAACCCGCTCACCGAGGTCGCCGACCTGCGGGCGCTGTCGTCGCTCGCTCGCGAACGCGGCGTCGCGCTCGTCGTCGACAACTGCTTCTGCACGCCGGCATTGCAGCGCCCGCTCGCATTGGGCGCGGACGTCGTCGTGCACTCGGCCACCAAGTACCTGGACGGGCAGGGTCGCGTCATCGGCGGCGCGGTGCTCGGTTCGAAGCGCTACATGGACGAACTGCTGCAGCCGGTGCTGCGCTACGGCGGTCCCACGCTGTCGGCGTTCAACGCGTGGGTGCTGGCCAAGGGCCTGGAGACGCTTTCGCTGCGCATGGAGCGGCACGCGCAGAACGCGCTCGCCGTCGCGCGCTGGCTCGAGTCGCGGCCGGCCGTCGAGCGCGTGCGCTACCCGTGGCTCGAATCGCATCCGCAGCACGCGTTGGCCCGCGCGCAGCAGCGCGCAGGAGGAGCCGTGCTGTCCTTCGAGGTCCGCGGCGCCGACGATGCCGAGCGCAAGGAACGCGCGTGGCGGATCGTCGATGCCTGCCGCCTGCTGTCGATCACCGCGAATCTCGGCGACGTCAAGTCGACGATCACGCACCCGGCGAGCACGACGCACGGACGCATGCCGATCGAGGCCCGCCGCCAGACGGGAATCGGCGAAGGCATGTTGCGCGTGGCCGTGGGGCTGGAGGACCCCGGGGACGTCTGCGAGGATCTGGGCAGGGGAATGTGAAGGGTGAAGGGTGAAGGGTCAAGGGCTTTCACCGAAAATCGCGGCTCGAGACCTCCAGTTCCCCCAGCCACTGCGAGTGATCGACGACCTTCTGCGCGATCAGGTGGCGAACCTCTCCGTTCGTTTCCGCGTCGCGCTGCCAGCGGCCGTAGACGGTCATCAGCTTCGACGCGAGCACGGCGCTGCGATGGCGTTCGAACACGTCGGGCCAGACGATGACGTTGACCGTGCCGGTTTCGTCTTCGAGCGTGACGAAGATCGTCCCCGATGCGGTGTCGGGGCGCTGCCGGTGCGTGACCAGACCACTGGCGCGCGCGAGGCGTCCGTCGGGGAAGGCGCGCAGCGCCTCGGACGTCGACACGCGATGACGCGAGAGCCGCTCGCGCAGCAGCGCGAGCGGATGACGACCCATCGGGATGCCCAGTGCGCGATAGTCGGCGACGATCTCGCGCGCTTCCGACAGCGCGGGCAGGCGCGCCGGCATTTCGTCGAAGCGCGCTTCGGCGAGCAACTTCGGCATCGGCCGGACCGCGGCCGCTTCCCAGTGCGCCTGTGCTCGATGGCCGGCGAGCGCGCGCAGGGCGTCGGCCTGCGCGAGCGCCTGTAGCGCGCGCGCGTCCAGCCCGGCCTCGCGAGCGAGGTCTTCGACGCTGTCGAAGGCGAAGCGGTCGACGCCTCGTTCTTCGCGTCGCATCGAGCGCGCGGCAACGATGCGTTCGGCAGCCACGATGGGCAGCCCGCGCACGCGGTTCAGCCCGAGGCGCACTGCGGGTTGCAGGCGGAGGTCATCGTCGGCGGTGCGCTCCTCGAGCGTGCTCTCGACCTCGCTCAGCAGCACGTCGACGCCTCGCACCTCGATGCCGTGCTCGCGCGCGTCGCGCACGAGTTGCGCCGGCGCGTAGAAGCCCATGGGCTGGCTGTTCAGCAGCGCGGCGAGGAAGGCGGCCGGCTCGTGTCGCTTGATCCAGCTCGACACGTAGACGAGCAGCGCGAAGCTCGCCGCGTGGCTCTCGGGGAAGCCGTACTCGCCGAAGCCCTGGATCTGGCGGAAGATCGCCTCGGCGAAATCGCGGTCGTAGCCGCGCGCCATCATGCCGTCGACGACGCGCTGCTCGAAGGGTTCGAGCCCGCCGCGGCGCCGCCACGCGGCCATCGCGCGGCGCAATGCGTCGGCCTCGCCGCCCGAGAAGCCGGCGGCGAGCATCGCGATCTGCATCACCTGTTCCTGGAAGATCGGCACGCCGAGCGTGCGCTCGAGCGCGGGACGGATCTCGTCGCGCGGATAGACGACGGGTTCGAGCCCCTGTCGCCGACGCAGGTAGGGGTGCACCATGCCGCCCTGGATCGGGCCGGGGCGCACGATCGCGACCTCGACGACGAGGTCGTAGAAGCAGCGCGGATTCAATCTCGGCAGCATGCTCATCTGTGCGCGCGACTCGATCTGGAACACACCCACCGTGTCGGCGCGCGCGATCATCTCGTACGTGGCCGGGTCTTCGGCAGGGATGTCCTGGATGCGGAAGGCGCAGCCGCGGCGCTGCCCGATGAAGGCGAGCGCGCGCCGGATCGCGCTGAGCATGCCGAGCGCGAGCACGTCGACCTTCAGCAGGCCGAGCGCGTCGAGGTCGTCCTTGTCCCATTCGATGACGCTGCGATCGGCCATCGCGGCGTTCTCCACCGGAACGAGGCGCGTGAGCGCATCGCGCGCGATGACGAAGCCGCCGGTGTGCTGCGACAGATGGCGCGGAAAACCGCGCAGCGTCGAAGCGAGCTCGAGCCATTGGCGCGCGACGCGCGATTCGGGATCGAAGCCCGCTTCGCGCAATCGTGTCGGCTGCACGCCGGCCTCCCACCACGAATGCCCGCGCGCGAGCTGCTCGATGCGGCGCGCGTCGATACCCAGCGCGCGCCCGACGTCGCGCAGCGCCGAACGCGAGCGGTAGCAGATGACGGTGGCGGTGAGCGCCGCACGGTGCCGGCCGTACTTCGCGTAGAGATACTGGATGACCTCCTCGCGGCGCTGGTGCTCGAAGTCGACGTCGATGTCGGGCGGCTCGTTGCGCTCGCGGCTGATGAAGCGCTCGAAGAGCACGCTCGCGCGAGCCGGGTCGACTTCGGTGATGCCCAGGCAATAGCAGACCGCCGAGTTCGCCGCCGAGCCGCGGCCCTGGCACAGGATGCCGCGGCTGCGTGCGAAGCGCACGATGTCGGCGACGGTGAGGAAATACGGTTCGTACTTCAGCTCGGCGATCAGCGCGAGTTCGCGCTCGACCTGCTCGAGCACTTTCTGCGGCGTGCCGCCGGGATAACGCGACGGCAATCCGTCGAAGGCCAGCGTGCGCAGCCAGCTTGCCGGGGTGTGTCCGGACGGAACGATCTCTTCCGGATACTCGTAGCGCAGTTCGTCGAGCGAGAAGCGGCAGCGCGCGGCGATCGCGATCGTCTCGTCGAGCAGTTCGGGCGGGTACAGCCGTGCCAGTCGCAGGCGGCTGCGCAGATGTTGCTCGGCGTTCGAGGCGAGCGCGTAGCCCAGCGACTTCAACGGCGTGTTCAGCCGGATCGCGGTGAGCGTGTCCTGCAGCGCCTTGCGCGAGCGCAGGTGGAAGAGCACGTCGCCGACCGCCACGCGCGGCAGGCCGACCGTGCCGGCGATGCTCCGCGTCGCCTCGAGCAGCGCTGCGTCGTGGCCGCGCACGAGCAGCGGAACGCCGAGCCAGCAGCGGCCGTCGAAATGCTCGCGCAGGAAGCGCGCCTGCTGCTGCAGGCGTTCGATGGCAGGCGCGGCGCCTGATCCGTCGACGGCGACGGCAGGCGAGGGCACCAGCAGCGCGAGGCAGTCGTCGAGGCCCGCATCGAGATCGTCGGCGAGCAGCCGGTACGTGCCCTTGTCGGCGCGCATGCGTGCGCGCGTGACCAGCTCCGACAAGTTGCCGTAGCCGTTGCGGGTGGTGGCGAGCAGCACCAGCCGCGCATCGTCATCGAAGGCGCCGCGCAACGAGAATTCGGCGCCGACGACGAGCGGCAGCCCGGTGTCGCGCGCGCGCAGATGCGCTCGCACGACGCCGGCGAGCGAGCATTCGTCGGTGATGGCGAGCGCTGCGTAGCCGAGCGCCTGCGCGCGCTCGACGAGCTCTTCCGGGTGCGAGGCGCCGCGCAGGAACGAGAAGTTCGAGACGCAGTGCAGTTCGGCGTAGCGGGGGAGCACGGGACTGCTCGGCGATGTACTGTACCGATATACAGTATCTCACGGGCCGCCTGCCAGGCTCGCCGGTTCACGCTCCCTCGTTCAGGCTCCCTTCTTCGCCACGCCGATCTCGCCGGTCGCGTCGCTGCCGTCCTTGAGCCGAACGCCGGTCGCTCCGAGCCTGCGCGCCGCGTCGACGAGCCATGCGATCCGTCGCGCGGCTTCCGATGCGGCCAGCCCTTCCGGACGAATGTTCGACACGCAATTGCGCTCCGCGTCGGTACGGCCGACGCGCGGTCGCCACGTCAGGTAGGCACCGAGGCTGTCGGGCGACGAGAGCCCCGGACGCTCGCCGACGAGGACGACGACGAGTCCGGCGCGCAGCCGTTCGCCGATCTCGTCGCCGAGCGCAACGCGCGCCCGATGCGCGAGCACGACCGGTCCGAGCCGCAGCCCGAGAGCCTCGAAGCGCGCGCGCAACTCGATCAGCAGGGCGCTCGCGTGACGATGCACCGCCGGGGCCGACAACCCGTCGCCGACGACGCACAACACATCGCAGCCGCCGCCGGCGGCCGTGTCGAGCATCGCTCGGTCTCCGCCGGACAACCGCCTGCCGAGGTCGGGTCGATGCAGGTAGGTCGCGCGATCGGGCGCTGCGCTGCGGACCTCGAGCAGGTCGAAGCCGTGTACGGTGAGCTCCGCCCGCACGCGCTCGGCGTCGAACGCCACGTGGACCGCGTCGCGCGCCTGCGCGTGCGCAAGACCCAGGCGCAGCACTTCGACGCTCGGCAGGCTCGCGCCGCATCGCCCCAGAGCGAGGCGCGCGGCGGTGTGCCGGCGCAGTTCCGTCCACGGGTCGCTTTGCACAGCGTCGCTTACCGCCCGCCCCCGGTCGCTCACCGCGCATCCCCTGTTGCACTCGAAGCGATGCCGGCGAGCAGGCGATGGCCGCTGGAGACGGGGAGCAAGCGGCCCGCCGAATCGGTGACCCCGATGCGCTCGAGCCACGCTTCGAACTCGGGGGCGCGGCGCAGCCCGAGCAACGCGCGCAGGTACAGCGCGTCGTGGAACGACGTGCTCTGGTAGTTCAGCATCACGTCGTCGGCACCCGGCACACCCATCACGTAGGTGACGCCCGCCGCGCCGAGCAGCGTCAGCAGCGTGTCCATGTCGTCGAAGTCTGCCTCGGCGTGGTTCGTGTGGCAGACGTCGCAGCCGAGCGGCAGCCCGAGCAGCTTGCCGCAGAAGTGATCTTCGAGGCCGGCGCGCACGATCTGCTTGCCGTCGTACAGATACTCGGGACCGATGAAGCCGACCACCGTGTTCACGAGCAACGGCGAGAACGCGCGCGCCACCGCGTAGGCCCGCGCTTCGCAGGTCTGCTGGTCGACGCCGTGATGCGCGTCGGCAGACAGCGCCGAGCCCTGGCCGGTTTCGAAGTACATCACGTTGTCGCCGATCGTGCCGCGCTGGAGCGACCGTGCGGCGTCGTGCGCCTCGCGCAGCAGCGCGAGATCGACGCCGAACGCGGCATTGGCCTTCTCGGTGCCGGCCACCGACTGGAACACCAGATCGACCGGCGCGCCGGCCTCGATCATCCGCAACGTGTTCGTCACGTGCGTCAGCACGCAGCCCTGCGTCGGGATCTGGTGGCGGTCGATGACGTCGGCGAGCATGTCGACCAGCGATACCAGAGCCCGAAGGCCGTCGCCGGCCGGGTTGATGCCGATGACGGCGTCGCCGCAGCCGTACAGCAATCCGTCGAGCATCGACGCGGCGATGCCGCGAAGGTCGTCGATCGGATGGTTCGGCTGCAGCCGTACCGAGAGCCGTCCGGGCAGGCCGATCGTGTCGCGGAAACGGGTCACCACGCGGCACTTGCGCGCGACGAGGATCAGGTCCTGGTTGCGCATCAGCTTGCTGACCGCCGCCACCATTTCCGGCGTAAGGCCGGGGGCGAGCGCGGCGAGCGACGTCTCGTGCGCGGCGTCGGAAAGCAGCCAGTCGCGGAAGTCGCCGACTGTCGAATGGCGCACCGGCGCGAACGCGTCGGCGTCATGCGTGTCGACGATCAGCCGCGTCACCTCGTCGTCCTCGTACGGGATCAGCGCTTCGTCGAGAAACGTCGACAGCGGCAACTCGGCCAGGGCGAAGCGCGCCGCCATCCGCTCCTCGGCCGATTGCGCGGCGATGCCCGCGAGCTGGTCGCCCGAACGCAGCGGCGTCGCCTTCGCCATCAGCGACTTCAGGTCTTCGAAGCGGTGCGTGCGGCGGCCGATGGTGTGCGCGTAGGCCATTTTCCTGCTCTGGTGCGGACGGTCGCGCGCGGCGACGACACCCACAGTAACGCGAACGCCGATCGACGTCCCGTTGCCCCCTGGCCGTGCTGCCGCGTTCAGGCGCGATTGACCAGCACGATTCCCCCCGCGATCAGCGCGAGCGCGACGAGGATCGACGCGCCGACCGGCTCGCCGAGCAGCGCCGCGCCGGCGAGCACGCCGAACAGCGGCGTGAGGAACGTGAATGCGTGCAGCGTCGTTGCGCGATAGTGCGCCACGAGCCAGAACCAGGCGAGGTAGCTCGCGCAGGCGATGACGACGGTCTGGAATGCGAGCGACGCCCAGACGATCGGCGAAGCCGCGAAAACGCCGGACTCGCCGAACGCGTACGACAGCGCGACGAGAACGACGGCCGAGATGCCGAGCTGATACAGCAACGTGATCTCCGGCGCGGTTCGGCGCAGCACGCTCGTCTTGATGACGATCGTCGTCGCCGCCCAGAACAACGCGGCCGCCAGGCACAGCGCGTCGCCGAGCAGCGCGATCGGCTCCGACGTTCCCAGGCGCGCGCCGAAGGCGACGACCAGGCCGACGAAGGCGGCGACCAGCCCGGCAACCTTTTGCCGGCTCAGGCGGTCGCCCGGAACGAAGCGGTGCGCGCCGATCGCGACGAAGAAGGGCGCGGCATAGAGAAGCAGCACCGCTCGGACGGCGGTCGTATAAACGAGACCGACGAACAGGCACGCGAACTCGGCGGCGAACAGCACTCCGACGAGCACGCCGGGTGCGAGGCTCTCGCCGTGCTCGCGCAACGAAATGCCGCGTCGGAAGATCCACGCCGACAGCAGCAGCGCCGCACCGATCGAGCGCAGCGCCGCCTGCCATACCGGCGAGATGCCGGTGTTGCCGACCTTCGTGGCCACCTGTCCGAGGCCCCAGATCGAGCAGAGGACGATCTGCGTGGCAACGGCCCGCGGCGGCAGCGTGGAGGAGTCGGTCACGAGCGGCGTTATACCGCAACCATGACGGGAACTGCGCGTAGCATGGGCCGCCATGCCCGCGCCCGATCCCGACCGAGAACCGCGCGAACCGCGCGAACCGCGCGAGGCGCTCGCGGCGCTGCGCCGCGCACTGCAGCGCTGCCGCGAATGCCCGCTCGGGTACCTCGCCACGCAGGGCGTCGCCGGCGAGGGGTCGGTGCGCCCCGCGCTGATGCTCGTCGGCGAAGTGCCCGGCGACCAGGAGGATCTTCAGGGTCACCCTTTCGTCGGCCCGGCCGGCAAGCTGCTCTTTCGCGCCATCGACTCGCTGGGCTGGCCGCGCGAGGCGCTGTTCGTCACGAACGCCGTCAAGCACTTCAAGTTCGAGCTGCGCGGCAAGCGGCGCATCCACAAGACGCCTTCGCAGCGCGAAGCTTCGGCCTGCCTGCACTGGCTGGAGGACGAGATCGCGCTCGTCGCGCCGCGGGCGGCGATCGCGCTCGGCGCCACCGCGGCGCGCTCGCTGATGCATCGGACCGTGGCCGTCACGCGCGAGCATGGTCGATGGTTGCGACGCGACGACGATCTGCGCGTGCTCGTCGCGTTGCATCCGTCGGCGCTGCTGCGCATCCGCGGCGAGGAGCGAGAGCCGGCGTACGAGCAGTGGCTGGAAGACCTGCGCAACGCCGGGGAGGTCGTCGACGAATGGACGCAGCGGCGCCCGGCGGGCGCCGCTGCGGCCGGTGCGCGATCGTGAAGGCGCCAATTCGGGACGCCCCTTGTTGCGCCGCCTTCATCGGTCTGTCAAATTGGCGCCGCATCATTTCGGCTGCCCGCAAGGGCGAACCGGCGCGAGGCGCCTGACGAAATCGAGGAGAGTGCAGATGAACCGAAGACAAGGTCGGGGCGTCGCCGTGTGGGCGCGCGCATCGTTGGTGGCGATGACGCTCGCGGGCGGGGTGCTCGCCTGGACGTCGGCCGGGGCCGTCACCGAGATCCAGTGGTGGCACTCGATGACCGGCGCGAACAACGATCGCGTCAACAGCCTCGCCGAGCGGTTCAGCAAGAGCCAGTCCGACTACAAGGTCACGGCGGTCTACAAGGGCTCGTATCCCGAATCGATGACCCAGGCGATCGCAGCCCTTCGTGCGGGCAATGCGCCGCACATCGTGCAGGTGTTCGAGGTGGGCACCGCGACGATGATGGCGGCCAAGGGTGCGATCGTTCCGGTCGAGAAGCTGATGAAGGACGCCGGCGAGAAGTTCGATCGCGCAGCGTACGTGCCGGCGGTGGCGGCCTTCTACACGACGCGCAAGGGCGAGATGCTGTCGTTTCCGTTCAACAGTTCCACCACGGTCTTCTACTACAACAAGGACGCGTTGAAGAAGGCCGGCGTCGACAAGGTGCCCGAGACGTGGAGCGAGGTCGCCGCCGCGGCGGCGAAGGTCAAGGCTTCCGGAGCCTCCTCGTGCCCGTACACGTCGAGCTGGGCGAGCTGGGTGCACATGGAGAGCTTCTCGGCCTGGCACAACACGCTGTTCGCCAGCGAGAACAACGGCTTCGGCGGCCTGAAGGCGCGCCTGCTGGTGAATACGCCGCTGTTCGAGCGGCACATGAAGAACCTGCTCGAATGGTCCAAGCAGGGTCTGTTCGTCTATCCGGGGCGCACCACCGAGGGCGACGCGAAGTTCTACAGCGGCGAGTGCGCAATGTTCACCGGCAGCTCGTCCACCTACGGCAACGTCAAGCGCAATGCGAAGTTCGACTTCGGCATCTCGAAGCTGCCGTATTACTCCGACGTGCAAGGCGCACCGCAGAACACCGTCATCGGCGGCGCGAGCCTGTGGGTGATGAGCGGCAAGTCCGCCGACGAGTACAAGGGCATCGCGAAGTTCTTCACCTTCCTGTCGTCGCCGGAAATCCAGGCCGAGTGGCACCAGGCCACGGGCTACCTGCCGTTGACGATCCCGGCCTACGAGCTCACCAGGAAGTCCGGCTTCTACGAGAAGAACCCGGGCACCGACGTGCCGGTGCAGCAGATGATCGTCAAGACGACCGAGAAGTCGCGCGGCGTGCGGCTGGGCAACATGGTCCAGATTCGCGACATCATCCACGAGGAGATGGAATCGATGCTCGCCGGCAAGCAGGATCCGAAGACGGCGCTGGCGAACATGAAGCGCCGCGGCGACGAGCAACTGGTGCGCTTCGAGCGCACGGCACGGGAGTAGCGCACCCTGGAAAAGCGCGTTCTCTTCGGCGCGGCCGGGTGGCTCCCGGCCGCGCTGCTCGCGCCGCAACTGGCGATCGTCCTGGTCTTCTTCTACTGGCCGGCGTCGCAGGCGCTGTTCCAGTCGGTGTTCCTGCAGGACGCCTTCGGGCTGAGCCGCGAGTTCGTCGGCCTGGAGAATTTCCGCTACCTGTTCGCCGACGAGCTGTACCTGTACTCGTTCCAGGTGACGGCGGTGTTCTCGGTCGCGGTCACCGTGGTCGGGCTCGCGCTGAGCCTGGCGCTCGCGTATTTCGCCGACCGCGCGATCCGCGGCGCCTATGCCTTTCGCACGCTGCTGATCGTGCCGTACGCGGTTGCTCCGGCGATCGCCGGCGTGCTGTGGATTTTCCTGTTCAATCCGACGCTGGGCATCGTCTCGCATTGGCTGCGCGGTGCGGGCATCGAGTGGAACCACGTGCTCGACGGTGGCCAGGCGATGATCCTGATCGTCATCGCCGCCGTCTGGAAGCAGGTCAGCTACAACTTCATCTTCTTCCTCGCAGGCCTGCAGTCGATTCCGAAGTCGCTGCTCGAGGCGGCTGCGATCGACGGCGCAGGTGCGTGGCGCACGTTCCGCTCGGTGATCTTCCCGCTGCTGTCGCCGACGACCTTCTTTCTTCTCGTCGTCAACGTCGTCTACGCGTTCTTCGACACGTTCGCGATCGTCGACGCCGCCACCGGCGGCGGGCCGGCAAAGGCCACCGAGATCCTCGTCTACAAGGTGTTCAACGACGGCTTCAAGGCGCTCGACATCGGCAGTTCCGCGGCGCAGTCGGTGATCCTGATGATCATCGTGCTCGCGCTGACGGTGGTCCAGTTCCGCTACGTCGAGCGGCGCGTGCGCTACTGAGAACACATTCCGTCCCGTCATGCCCGGTCGCAGCCTTTCCGCCCGCATCCTCACCTACGTCGTGCTGGCGCTCGGCGTGCTCGTCGTCGCGTTTCCGGTCTGGGTGACCTTCGTCGCGTCGACCAAGACGCTCGACGAAGTGCAAACGGTGCCGATGTCGCTGCTGCCCGGCACGCAACTGCTGCGGAACTACGCCGAAGTGCTCGCCTCCGGAGCGGGGAACACCACTGCGCCGGTTGCCCGGATGATGGGCAACAGCCTGGTGATGGCGCTGGTCATCGCGATCGGCAAGATCGCGATCTCGCTGCTGTCGGCCTTCGCGCTGATCTACTTCCGCTTCCCGCTGCGGCGGACCGCGTTCTGGTTGATCTTCGTCACGCTGATGCTGCCGGTCGAGGTGCGCATCATGCCCACCTACCAGGTGATGGCCGACCTGCACCTGATCGACACCTATGCGGGGCTCACGCTGCCGCTGATCGCGTCGGCCACGGCGACCTTCCTGTTCCGGCAGTTCTTCATGACGGTTCCCGACGAACTCGCCGAGGCGGCGAAGATCGACGGCGCGGGGCCCATGCGCTTCTTCTGGAATGTGTTGCTGCCGCTGTCGCGCACGAGCATCGCGGCGCTGTTCGTCATTCAGTTCGTCTATGGCTGGAACCAGTACCTGTGGCCACTGCTGGTCACCACGCAGGAGTCGATGTATCCGGTGGTGATCGGCATCAAGCGGATGATCGCCGGCGGCGACGCGGCCACCGAGTGGCATCTCGTGATGGCCACCGCCATCCTCGCGATGCTGCCGCCGGTGCTCGTCGTCGTGCTGATGCAGAAATGGTTCGTCAAGGGCCTCGTCGAGTCGGACAAATGAGCCCGTGCCGGCACGGCGTTCGGGAGCGCACGTCGTGAGTGCGCCGCGTCGTCGGCATTCGCGCGTTTCGTTCTCCGACTGGCCGTACCCGGCCTTCGTCGCGCATCGCGGCGCCGGGCGCCTGGCGCCCGAGAACACACTGGCGGCGCTGCGCACCGGTCATTCGTTCGGCTATCGGATGTTCGAGGTCGACGCGAAGCTGTCGGGCGACGGCGTCGCGCTGCTGATGCACGACGCGACGCTCGATCGCACGACCGACGGACGCGGGCGCGTCGACGCACAGCCGTTTTCCGCGCTCGCCCGGCTCGACGCCGGCCGCTGGCATTCGGCGGGCTTCGCCGGCGAAGGCATTCCGACGCTCGAGCGCGTTGCGCGCTGGGTTCTCGCCAACGACGCGATGCTCAACATCGAGATCAAGCCGTCGCCCGGCCGCGAGCGCGAGACGGGCGCGGCAGTCGCGCTCGATGCGCGGCAGGCATGGGGCGACGCCGCAGTGCCGCCGCTGCTCTCGTCGTTTTCCTCGACGGCGCTCGAGGCGGCGTGCGAGGTCGCCCCCGAGTTGCCGCGCGCGCTGCTGCTGGCCGAGCTGCCCGGCGACTGGCTCGATCGCTGCAGGGCGCTCGGTTGCGTCGCGGTGGATGCGGATCACTCCCGGCTCGATGCCGCGCGCATCGCGCAGGCGCACGATGCCTCGCTGCGTGTGCTCGCGTATACGGTCAACGAGCCGGCCCGAGCGGCCGAACTCTTCGACGCGGGGCTGGACGTGCTGATCACCGACGCGGTCGATCGGATCGGGCCGGCGCGCTGAGGGCGCGCTGGGTGCGGGCACGTCGAGTGCTGCCCTTGACCCCGATCAACGCCGGTGTCGGGTTCCGACGTACGATGCGGCTGCGGAGGTTCCCGAATGTCCCTGTCACAAGAGCAACTCGATCAGATCGTCGCGCAGATTCGCAGCCGCCTCGCCGTGCTCGAGGAGGATATCGCGCGCAAGCTGGGCGAGAGCGCCGGGAATTTCTCCAGCATCGGCGGGCCCGGCGATGCCGGCGACCTGGGTTCGATGCTCACCGAAACCGAGGTCGATCTTTCCGAAGCCAGGCGTGACGTAGACGAATGGCGCGGGTTGCGCGCATCGTTGCGCCGCGTCGACGAAGGCACCTACGGCGTGTGCACCGAGTGCGGCGTGGAGATTCCTTTCGATCGCCTGGTCGCGGCGCCGCTTGCGCATCGCTGCGTCGATTGCCAGGCAATCGCCGAAAAGCGCGAGCGAACTTTTCCGGGCCAGGGCTGAGAAGGGTTCCCCTTCCTGTCCTCTCATCCGAACCTTCCCTGCACGAACCAGCCGCGCCGGCCGTCGGTTGCCGATCGCTCCCGATAGATCCAGTACAGCGCGTGCTCGTCGTCTTCGGCGATGAAGTAGTCGCGCTGCATCAGCGAGTCGTCCCACCAGCCGCCTTCAATGCGTTCGGGGCCGGCCAGCAGCCGTAATGGCGAATGCCACCACGGGCGGTTGTTGCGCTCGGACAGGGCGATCGGACGATCGAGCAGCCATAGCGGGCGCGGCAGCGACGCTGCCGGAGGCGAGGCGTCCGGGGAGGGCGTTCGTTGCGGCTTGGACGTTTCCGGGCGCAACGTTTCCGGGCGCAACATGGCCGGGGCCCGATCGACCGCGAGTCCGGATGCGTCGATCGGCTCGATCCGGTATGCGGCTTCGGGCCGGTGGTCGGCGGCGAGCCGCAGTCGCTGGACGCGTGCCGGTCCGAGGCGCGCCTGCAATCGTTCGATGAGGCGACGCAGGTTCTCGCTCGCCGCCCCCGGCGTG
Source organism: Pseudomonadota bacterium (assembly GCA_023389055.1). Taxonomy (GTDB): domain Bacteria; phylum Pseudomonadota; class Gammaproteobacteria; order Burkholderiales; family Burkholderiaceae_E; genus Zeimonas. Next base: position 72,071 of record JAEWFA010000013.1, read on the forward strand.
GGGAACAACTCGCCGCTGCTGTCGCCCAGCACGACGATGTCCGCGCAGCGCAATCGCAATGTATGGGCCGCTTCCGGCAGACGGGTGACGGACAGCCTCTCTCGCAGCAGTGCGAGCAGGCGTTCGGAGTCGCGCGTGGGATCGGCGAGCCGGATTTCGATAAGCGTGTCGTCGTGCTCGTCGTGCTCGACGTGCAGCGTGAAGGCGCGGATCGCGCCGTGGCGCGCGCCGAGCCAGCCGGCCATCGGGTCGAGCAGGCGCCGGGCGGCGAACACGAGCGCCTCGGCGTGCTCGACGTGGGCAAGCAACTCGATGCGCAGATCGAATTCGGGGGGAGCCTCGAACCATCGTCTCGGCTCGGGCAGGCGGCCGAGCGCGCGATCCAGCTCGTCGAGCAACGCGCCGCCCAGGCGACGGGCGATCGCCGCGCGCGGCAGCGCAAGCAGATCGCACACGCGGCGTACGTCGATCGAATCGAGCAGCTCGCGCTGCGCGCGCGTGCGCGCGAGCAGGCGTGCCGGCAGCGCACCGATGCGCTGTTCGAGGTGCGCCGTCGAGGCAAACGAAGCGTCGCAATGGCGCGCGAGGAGCCACGCGGCGCTTGCCGTGGGTGCGGCGCCGATGCGGACGCGATACCCGAGCGAGTGAAGGCCGTCGCGCACGCGCCCGAACAATGCCCGGAAGCCGCCGAAATAGCGCAGGCTCGGCGCCACTTCGGCGAGCAGCCCGCACGACGACGGGTCATCGTCGAACGCGTCGAAAGCGAGGTCGGATTGCAGGCTCACCGACGGAGTGAACTGCTGCATCCAGGCGGCGACGGATTCGAGAGCCCTGCGTTCGGCGTCGAGGTCGCGTTCGAGCAACGGCAGAGAAGGTACGAGCGCCTGCGCCGCAGCGCGCTTCAATCCGGGGGCGATGCCCTGTGCGCGCGCGGCATCGGTTGCGTCGAGCACGAAGAGCCGGTTGCACAACGCGAGCGCCGTGTCGGGCACGGCCGTACCGCGTTCGACGATGTCGAGCGACAGCCGTTCGAAGAACAGACCCAGCCACCACACGAGGCACTCCTCACCGCGTTTCCCGCAGCGCGATCGGCTCGCCGGAACGGGGATGCTGCGTCTCGTACGACGAAGCCTCGGCTGCTCCGCCATGGATGGTGTGCAGGGGCATCGGTGCCGCCGTTTCGGCAGCGGCGTACGAGCGCAGCCGGATGGACGACAGCGGCCGGGGCAGGTCGACGAGGATCGGATCGGCGACGACCGGTCCTCGGCGCTTGAGGATCTGCACCGAAAGGCGCTGCTCGGCACGCGGCAGCAACAGCAGGCGCAACGGCGCAGGAGACGCGTCGAACTGTGCCTCGAGCGAACGGAACAGGAACACCGGGCCGTGAGTGCCTTGTGCGGCCAGTTGCATGCGGCGCAGATGCTCGGGGCGCGTGCGCGGCTGCGGCAGCCAGGCGAGCAGCGCACCGAAACCGCTGCTCTTCAGCGTCTGCTCCACCGCCCACAGCCGATCGGCCGCCTGGGCGGCCTGCACGATCAGCAGGTAATCGAGATCGATGCCGTGACCGGCCAATGCGGGCGCATAAGGGGTCTGCGGCGGACCGAGCACGACGACGAAGCGGCGTTCCCGGGTGAGTCGACGCAACAGCGGCACGAGCAGCCGCAACTCGCCGATGCCCGATTCGCGGCTGATCAGCTCGGTGAGCATCCCGGTGGGCCAGCCTGCGCCGGGCAACTCGGCATCGAGCGCCGCAAAGCCGCTGGGCAATGCCTGCACGGCGGCATGGCCGATGCGACTGGCTTGCCAGACCGCTGCGGGCAGGGGGGAGGACATGGCCGTTTCCTCACAGCTTGCCGCTGCGCAGCAGCCCGACGGCGATGCCCTCGAGCGAGAAGGCATCGGTGCGCGAGTCGACGACGATGGGTTGGAAATCGGGATTCTCGGGCAGCAACTCGACCGTGTTGCCGCGGCGCCGCCAGCGCTTGACGGTGACGTCGTCGCCGACGCGCGCGACGACGATCTGCCCGTTGCGCGCCTCGTGCGCCTGGCGCACGGCGAGCAGGTCGCCGTCGAGGATGCCCGCATCGCGCATGCTCATGCCGCGCACGCGCAGCAGGTAGTCGGGCGCTTCGGAGAACAGATTCGGATCGACCGCATAGCTGGCCTCGACGTGCTCCTGCGCCAGGATGGGACTTCCCGCGGCGACGCGACCGACGAGGGGCAGGCTCGACACCACCTGCACCGCGCTCGAGGACCTGTTCGGTGCATCGGTCACCCGTTTCAGGCGGATGCCGCGCGACGCGCCGGCCGTGAGTTCGATGACGCCCTTGCGCGCCAGGGCCTTCAGGTGCTCTTCGGCGGCATTGGCCGAGCGAAAGCCCAACTGCGCAGCGATCTCCGCCCGGGTTGGCGGAAAGCCCGTATCGGCGATGTGCTGGCGGATCAGCGAAAGGATCTGCTGCTGGCGGGGAGTCAGGGCGTGCATGTTTTGAGAAGTGAAGGGGGAAGGGTGAAGGGTGAAGGGGCCGAGCCCCCGCTTCATGCTTCGCTCTTTGAAACTGTATTTTCATACAGTACACCTTTTCCCCCCGGATTGCACCATTCCCCGCAGCCGGCTCAGCCCCCTTCACCCTTCACGCCTTCTCCCTTCTCTTCCTCAAGCAGGCCCTTCGTTTGCCGAGCGCATTTCCGCGATGGCGCCTTCGGCACTCATGCCTGTTTCCGACTCCGCAGTTCGGGCTGTCTGTGCATCCGTGAGCGTTTGTGGCAAAGTCGAAAAACGGACCGGTCCATCCGGCTCGCGGAGTTGCATTTCTCGGTCTGCTGGATCGGTGTTCCTCGAAATGCAATGAGGCTAACGGTTCGAGGAAACTCTCTCGATGGGTACGAAGATCTATGTAGGCAACCTGCCGTGGCGCGCAACCGATGCACAGTTGTCGCAGCTGTTCGGCAGTCACGGTGAAGTCACGGATGCGAAGATCGTCACCGACCGCGAAACCGGACGATCGCGCGGTTTCGGTTTCGTCACGATGACTTCCGACGACGCGGCGCAGGCCGCCATCCGCGCGCTGAACGGCTACTCGCTCGAAGGCCGCAGCCTGGTCGTCAACGAAGCACGCGAGCAGGGCGGCGGCGGCGGTCGTCGTCCGGGCGGCTACGGCGGCGGCGGCGGTGGCGGCGGCTACGGTGGCGGTGGAGGCGGCTACGGCGGCAGCGGCGGCGGTGGCGGCTACGGTCGCGGCGGCGGTGGCGGAAGTGGTGGCGGCGGCGGAGGCGGCTACGGCGACCGCGAGGG
>JAEWFA010000062.1 GCA_023389055.1 Pseudomonadota bacterium
CCCCCGGACGGGAAGCGCGCCTGCATCGCGACCGGCCGTCGGCGAGTCGCGCCGATCGGTCACCAACGCCCGAGAGAACCCTTGCGATCTCCGGAATTGGATCCTATACTCTCCATAAAAGGAGAGATGATGACGGCAGCATCCGGGGCGCGAAGGACGTCTGGCGGCTATCCAGGCAGTCGATTCGAGCCGCCCGCCTTCGTCGACCTCAGCGCACGCAGCGAGCGCGAGCGGCTGTCGCGTGCTGCATTGCGCGGCTTCTTCGCGATCGCCGAGCGCTGGAAGCTGCGCGACGACGACGCACGCGAGTTGCTCGGCGGCGTATCCAGCAGCGCCTACTACGAGTGGAAGAAGAAACCCGATCGCCTGTTGGAAGTGGACCGAATCACGCGCATCTCGTACCTGGTCGGGATCTACAAGGCGCTGCACATCCTCTACGGGGACGAGCTGGCCGACGAATGGGTGCGGCTGCCGAATCGCAACGCGGTGTTCCGCGGGCGACGCCCGCTCGAGTACATGATCGCCGGCGGGCTGCTCGCGATGCAGACGGTGCGCAAGTTGCTCGACGCGAGAAGGGGAGGCGCGTGAGTGCGCCGCTTCCGCGAACGACGCTGGTGCGTCGCTTCGACACGGTCCGGCTGATCCCGTCGCGATTCGCGCTGCGCGAAGACTCGGTGCTCATGGCGATCGCCGACGACGACGCGCACCTGGCCCAGCTCTTCGACCTCGACAATGCCACCAACGAACGACTGCGCGCAGAGCGCGGCCTGGCGCCTGGGATCGGCGTGGACGAGCTCGTCTTTGGCGTGCCGAACTACCGGATCGTCAATGCAGCGTTCGTGCACGCGCGTCCCGAAGGCAGTCGCTTCAACGGCGCCGAGCGAGGCGCATGGTATTGCGCGTTCGAGATCGAGACGGCGCTCGCCGAGATCGCTTTCCACAAGACGATCGAATACGAGGAAATCGGTCGCTTCGACGACAGTGTCACCTACGAGGCGTTCCTCGCCGACTTTTCGCACGAGTTTCACGACCTTCGCGACGACCCGCGTTTTGCCCGCTGTCTCGACCCGGCCAGCTACGTCAGCTCGCAACGCCTTGCCGAGCGCCTGCTCGAGCACGGCGCGATCGGCGTCGTCTATCCCAGCGTGCGCCGAGAGGCGGGAACCAACCTGGCGTGTTTTCGTCCCGCCGTCGTCGGAAACGTGCGACGCGGCGAAGCGTGGCGCTTCACCTGGAACGGATCGCCCCGGCCGGCGATCGAGCGCGAGCACGGCGCCGCGCGCGAGCGCCACCTGACCGGGCGCCCAGCGAGACGGCCTTCCGGCCCGCGCAGCTCGCCGCAGTGAAATCGCGCCGTCGGCCGCCTCGAGAACGGGGCGCCGATCATCGGCGCGAAGCGGTCCCCGTTGCGCTCGTCCTGCGCCGGTACGGTTCCTCGGACTCGAGGAAATCGCGTTCGGCCAGCGCCCCCACGATCCATTCCGCGACGCCGCGTGCCTGCAATACGCGGGCGACATAACCTTCGGCGCCCGACTCCAGCGGCACGCCGTAGGTTCGAAAGCGCGACGCCACCGGCGCGTAGAACGCGTCGGCGATGCCGAAGGTCCCGAACAGGAAAGGCCCGCCGGAGATGGCCAGGCAGTCGGCCCAGATCTCCTCGACGCGGGCGACGTCGTCGCGCACGGCAGCGTGTTCGTGCAGGATGCGCGGCCCGAGCTCCGGCAGTTGCGCCTCGATGTTCAGCGGGAAGTGCGTTCGCAGCGCGACGAAGCCCGAGTGCATCTCGGCGACGATCGAGCGTGCGCGGGTGCGCGCCGCGCGCTGCGCGGGCCACAAGCGCCGGTCGGGATGGAGCTCGGCGAGGAACTCCGCGATCGCCAGCGTGTCCCAGATCGCCTGCATGCGCCCGTCGATCTCGGTCTGCAGCACGGGCACTTTGCCGGTAGGGCTGAGCCCGGCAAGCGTTCGCTTGAAGTTCGACTCCGGCGAGAAGGAGTCGAATCGCACCATCACCTCGTCGAAGGGAATCTGCAGGTGCCGCATCAGCGTCCACGGACGCATCGACCATGACGAGTAGTTCTTGTTGCCGATGAAGAGCTTCATCTGCGCGGTCTTCTTCATTGCGCCAGGTACCCCCCGTCGATCGGGTAGTAGCTGCTCGTGACGAACGATGCCTTGTCGGTGCTCAGCCAAAGGACGAGTTCGGCAACCTCCGCGTCGCGTCCGAGCCGGCCGATCGGGTGCAGGCCGACCAGCGCGTCGCGCGCTTCGGCCGGCAGGTTCTCGAGCAGCGGCGTGTCGATGTACGCCGGCCCGACCGCATTGATGCGGATGTTGCGCTTGGCGTACTCGAGCGCCGCCGCGCGCGTGAGACCGACGACGCCGTGCTTGGCCGCCACGTACGGAGCGTGCTCGGCCGTCGCGACCTGCGCGAGAATCGACGCCACGTTCACGATCGCGCCGCCGCCGGCGCGCAGCATCTCGGGAATCTGGTAACGCATGCCGTAGAAGACGCCCGAGAGATTGATCGACAGGACCCGGTTCCACTCGTCGGGCGGCATCTCGCCGACCAGGTGCGCCTCGCCGCCGATACCCGCGTTGTTGCACGCGACGTGAAGTGCGCCGAAACGCTCGACGGTCTTCGCGACGAGTTGTTCGCTGTCCCGTGGCGACGAGGTGTCGGCTCGAACGAAGACGGCCTCGCCGCCGGCCGAGGCGATGCGAGAGACCGTCTCCCGTGCGCCGCTCTCCGCGATGTCCGATACGACGACACGTGCGCCGGCTTTCGCGTAGGCGAGCGCGACGGCGCGGCCGATGCCGGATGCCGCCCCGGTGACGAGCGCGACGCGTCCATCGAGTGGCCCTGTCATGCCGGATCTCCTTGTGCTGGTTCAACCGCGAATTGTGCACCGCCGGGCGATGGCCGCGAGCGGCGGCGGGGTGGCGCTAATATTCGTCGGTTTCCGTACTCCAGCATGTCCAGGCCATCCTCGCGCGACGCTGCGTCCACCGCGTCATCGCCATCGAACGAATCGCCGACCTGCGAGCTCGATCTCGCGCTTCAGGGCGGCGGCTCGCATGGCGCGTTCACCTGGGGCGTGCTCGATCGGCTGCTCGAGGATTCGCGCATCGGCGTTTCCGGAATCAGCGGGACGAGTGCCGGCGCGATGAACGCCGTGGTGCTCGCCTCGGGCTGGGCGCAGGGCGGCCGGCACGGCGCTCGCGCCGCGCTTCGCGAGTTCTGGTTCGACGTCGCCGCGTCGGCGCGTCGGGCGAGCGCATTCGACCGCGGGCTGTTCGGCGCCTTCCTCGGCAATCCGATCGCTGCGTGGTCGGGCCTGGGACAGTATTACGACCTCGTCGGCCGGATGCTGTCGCCGTATCAGTTCAATCCGCTGAACTTCAATCCGCTGCGCGACGTGGCTGAGCGCATCGTCGATTTCAAGTCGGTGCGCGCCAGCCGCCAGCCGCGGCTGTTCGTCGCCGCCACCCACGTGAGCACCGGGCGGCTTCGCATCTTCCGCAACGACGAGCTCTCGCTGGACGCGCTGATGGCGTCGGCCTGCCTGCCCACCCTGTTCCACGCGGTGGAGATCGACGGCGAGGCGTACTGGGACGGCGGCTACGTGGGCAACCCTTCGCTGTTCCCGCTGATCCAGGAGACGCCGTCCAACGACCTGCTGATCGTGCAGATCAACCCCTCCCGGCGCGACACCGTGCCAGCGGATGCGGCCGGTATCCTCGACCGCATCGAAGAGATCACCTTCCAGGGCAGCCTGATCAAGGAACTGCGCACGGTGGCGATGTTGCAGCGGCTCGTCCGGCGGGAGGCGCCCGCCTGCGCCGAGGCGACATTCGCGCAGATCGCCCAGTTGCGCGTGCACCGACTCGACGGCGGCGAGCACCTCGCGCGGCTGGGCCGCGCCAGCAAGGCCGACACCGACTGGAGTTTCCTGCTCGAATTGCACGACGCAGGCCGCGCGCAGGCCGATCGCTGGCTGCTCGATCATTACGACGACGTGGGCAGGCGTTCGACGGTCGACCTGGAAGCGGAGTACCTGGGCACGGGCCCGGGTTGAATCCCGCCCGAGGCACGAAGCATGCTTTCGCCGGCTCTGTCACCATTGGTCTTTGCCCGGTAGTCCGACGCCCGGGGCGCACTCATTCCATGTCATCGAATCCTTCCCCCTTCAAGCCCCCGGATGCGTCGTCCGACGATTGCCCTGCTTCGACCGTGCGCTGCGGCGCATCGCTGTCCCGGCGCCTGGACGCGCTCTCGCCGCAGGCGCTTCGCGACTTGCGCCGCGGCATCGAGAAGGAGAGCCTGCGCACCGGACGGGACGGGCGCCTCTCGCTGACGCCGCACCCGGCGGTACTCGGCTCGGCGCTGACGCACCCGCACATCACCACCGACTTCAGCGAAGCGCAGCTCGAACTGATCACCGGCGTGCACGCCGACGTCGACGGCTGCCTCGCCGAATTGATCGAGCTGCACCAGTTCGTCTATCGGCAACTCGACGACGAGATCCTCTGGAGCGCGAGCATGCCGTGCGGGCTGCCCGAGGACGACGCGATCCCGCTCGCGCGCTACGGCAGCTCGAACGTCGGGCGCGCGAAGACCGTCTACCGGCAGGGCCTGGCGCATCGCTACGGGCGCCGCATGCAGACGATCTCGGGAATCCACTACAACTTTTCGCTGCCCGACGAAGGATGGTCGGCGCTGCAGCGCGTCGACGGATCGAGCGAGAGCGAGCGCGCCTATCGCGACGCGTCGTATTTCGCGCTGATCCGCAACTTCCGCCGGCATTCGTGGCTGCTGCTCTACCTGTTCGGTGCCTCGCCGGCCGTGTGCAGCAGCTTCCTCGCCGGGCATGCCCACGCACTGCAGCCGCTCGGCGCCGGAACGCTGTACCTGCCGCACGCCACCTCGTTGCGCATGGGGCCGCTCGGCTACCAGAGCGATGCGCAGGCGTCGCTGGCGGTGAGCTTCAACTGCCTCGAGAGCTACGCCGCGTCGCTGTCGAAGGCATTGTCCGAGCCGTATCCGGCCTACGAGAGCATCGGCGTGCACGACGGCAACGGCCTGTACCGCCAACTGGCGACGACGCTGCTGCAGATCGAGAACGAGTTCTACGGAACGATCCGCCCGAAGCGCAGCATCCGACCCGGCGAGCGTCCGCTACGCGCGATTGCCGATCGCGGCGTCGAGTACATCGAGGTGCGCTGTCTCGACATCGATCCGTTCTACGCCGTCGGGATCGGCGCGCAGACGATGCGTTTTCTCGACGCGTTCCTGCTGCACTGCCTGCTCGCCGACAGCGCCCCGGACACGCCGCAGGAGATCGCGGCGATCTCGCATAACCAGCACCTCGTGGCACAGCACGGCCGCGACCCGGCACTGATGCTGCACGACGGCGCGCACGAACGCTCGGTGCGCGAATGGGGAGGCGCGCTGCTCGATGCGTGCGCGCCGATCGCCGAAGCGCTCGACGCCGCACACGCTGCGGCAGGCGGGGGCTCCAGCGGGCGCGAAGCCTCGAACGAGGGCGGACCGCCCCCGGCGGCGCGCCCGCACCGCGAAGCGATCGAAGCGGCCCGCGCGGCGCTCGCCGATGCGTCGCGCACGCCATCGGCGCGTTTGCTGCGCGAACTGCACGAACGCTACGACGATTCCTTTCGCGCCTTCGCGCTCGCCCGCTCGCTGTCCAACCGCGACGAGTTGCTCGTCCGCCCGCTCGATGCGAACGCGCACGCGCGGCAGGAGCGAAGTGTCGAGCGCTCGCTCGTCGAGCAAAAGCGCATCGAAGCGACCGAGACGATGCCCTTCGAGGTCTACCGTCGTCGCTACCTGGCCGGCGAGTTGGGAACGGGCGATGCCGGCTGATCGCGGCGCAGGGCGGGCGCGCGCGCGGGAGGGGAGCGAGCCATCGAGCGATCCGGCGCAACTGCTCGCGCGTTTCGCCGACGCCGCGCGGTTGACGGCCACTACGGCGAGGGGGGCGCAGGCGCCTGCACGTCCCGCGCCTTCGCATCGGCCGCAGAGACCTGCTCGATCCGTCGCTTCAATCCGCTGAACCGTCGTCGGTACTGCGCCGGCGTGAGCGACACGCGACGGCGGAACAGCCGTGCGAAGAAGCTCGCGTCCTGGTAGCCCACTTCCCACGCGATCGCCTCGACCGGCTCGTCTCCCGCTTCGAGCATCTGCTTCGCCTCTTCCAGGCGCAGCGTATGCACGTACTCCAGCGGGCTCATCCCCGTCGCCTGCGCGAAGCGGCGCTTGAACGTACGCTCGGGCAGTCCGGCGAGCGTCACCATCTGCCGAACCGGCGATTCGACTTGATAGTGATCCGCCGCCCATCGCTGGCAGCGCTGCACGATCGGATCGGCGACCTGCGAACCGTGTGTGAGCGACGCATAGGCCAGCGGGCTCGTCGGGTTCCAGTCGAGCAGGTTGATGCGCGCCAACTCCATTGCCGCCTGAGCCCCCGCATGCCGCGCGACGAGCGCGAGCACGAGTTGATGCCAGGCGACGCCGCTGCCCGCCATCACGATGCGTTGTCCGCTGCCGGCGAGCACGAGGGCGCGTTCGGGGTGCCAGCGGGTGGCCGGATACCGGCGGCGCAACGCGTCGCAGTAGGCCCAGTGCGAAGTCGCGTCGAGCCCGTCGAGCAGCCCCGTGCAGGCAAGGAGCATCGCCCCGGAGCACGCCGAGGCGATCAGCGCGCCCGCCGCATGTCGATCGCGGACCCATTGCGCCTCGGCGTCGTAGCGCTCTTGTACGTCCTCTCCGGGCGGCACTGCCAGGTCGGTGATGCACACGATGTCGGGTACGGGACTGGTGGCAAAGCTCGCGTCGGGCGAGATCCGTACCCCGTTGGCGGCGACGAAGGGCAGGCCGTCGCGCGAAACGACCTGCGGGTGGAATGGCGACTCGCCACAACGCCCGTGCACCGTCTCCCAGTCGCGGCGCACGCCAGCGAGCGCGTCGAGGAATCCGTACAGCGTCGACGCCGTGGTGTCGGGGACGGCGAGCAGCGCGACGCGTACGGGGGCCGCGAGCGAACGGGTCGGATCGGTCATGGCACGGATGTCCGATTTGTTGCACGAATGACTTTAGCTGCTTCGCGGCGCGACAGACAGACTGTCGCCATGTCGGTCGTCGGCATGTGGCAAGCAATGGAGCAGTGGACATGAAAAGCGATTACTCGGGTTATGCGGTCAGCGGCGCGACGGCGGCCGGCATCGAGGCCTTCGAGCAGGCGGCGCACGAGTTCCGATGCATGATTTCCGATCCGGTCGCCACGGTCGATCGCGCGATCGGGCAATGTCCGGCGATGCCGATGGCGCACGTGCTCAAGGGATGGGCACACCTGCTCGGTACCGAACCGCAGGCGCTTCCGGTGGCGCGCGACTGCGCGCGCCGGGCGATGCGCCTTGCCGCCACGGCGCGCGAACGGGCGCACGCCGAAGCGATGCGCGCTGCCTGCCAGGGGCACTGGCGCGAAGCCGGTCGACTGCTCGAGGACCTGAGCGCGCGCTGGCCGCTCGACGCGCTGGCGCTCCAGGCCGGCCACCAGATCGACTTCCTGTGTGGCGATTCGAGGATGCTGCGGGACCGTATCGCGCGCGCGCTGCCTGCCTGGCGGGAATCGATGCCCGGTTATCACGCGCTGCTCGGAATGTACGCGTTCGGCCTCGAGGAAACCGGTGACTACCTGCAGGCCGAAGGCCACGGACGCCGCGCGATCGAGCTGCAGCCGCGCGATGCGTGGGCATGGCACGCGGTGGCGCACGTGCACGAGATGCGCAACCGGCCCGAGGACGGCATCGAGTGGCTCGAGCCGAACGCCGCGCACTGGTCGCAGGACAGCTTTCTGGCGGTGCACAACTGGTGGCATCTCGCGCTGTTTCGCCTCGAGCGCGACGAGATCGACGAGGTGCTGCGTCTCTTCGACGGGCCGATCTTCGGCGCTCGATCGAGTGTCGTGTTCGACCTGGTCGACGCCGCGGCGATGCTGTGGCGCCTGCATCTTCGCGGCGTCGACGTCGGCGACCGCTGGGAGGCGGTCGCCGATCGCTGGCAGCCGGTCGCCGGCGCAGGGAACTACGCCTTCAACGATCTCTACGCGATGATGGCCTTTGTCGGCGCCGATAGACCCGAGGCCCGCGAAATCGTGCTCGAGACGCAGCACGCGGCGCTGCAAAAGTCGGGCGACAATGCGAACTTCGTGCGGGAGATCGGTGCCGCCGCTACGCGTGCCATCGTCGCTTTCAGTGTCGGCGACTACGCCGACGTGGTGCGCCTGCTCAGGCCGATCCGCAGCTACTCGCATCGCTTTGGCGGCAGCCACGCGCAGCGCGACGTCATCGACCTCACGCTGCTCGAGGCGGCGGTGCGCAGCGGCAATCGACCGCTGGCGCGGGCGCTGGCGGCCGAGCGCGCCGCGCGCCGCCCCGACAGCCCGCTCGCGCGTCGCTTCGTCGAGCGTGCGCGTCGGGTTCCTGTCTCGCCCGCTGCGTTCGAACCGGTCGAGTCGGTGGCCGCATAGCGTACGCGCGTCAATACCCCGGACGCGGTGCCGTGTCCGGCGTATTGCGGACGTCCGGAGCACGCGTGATGCTGGGCGTCATGCGGCGCGTCAATCCACCGGTTACGTTCGTCCTCGCGTTCGCCGCGATGCTCGCGCTGGCGATGACGGCGTCTTGTTCGCAGCAGGCGCGCGCGGCTGATGCACGGGCGCGAAGCTGCGCGGAGGGTGTGGCCACCGTGGTCGCGCGTTCGCCTCACGAGATGCGCGAGGCTTGCGGCGCGATCGCGCAGGCCGCGGCATTCCTCGCCCGACTGGGGGTCGTCCTGCACGGGCCGATCGAACTGCACCTGGTCGACGCGCTTCCCGACATCGCTGCTACGCCCACGCGCACCGGCGTCTATCTGCGCGACCAGCGACGAGCGTATGTGCTGCGGCGCGAGCGCTGGCCGGTCGACGCGGCACCGTTCGGACTCCCGATGTCGCGCGCGCTATATCGCAGCGCGATCGTGCACGAAGCGGTGCACGCGATCATTGCCGAACACTTTCACGCCGAGCGACTCGACGTCGTTGCCCACGAATATCTCGCCTACGTCGGCCAGCTGGACGCGCTGCCCGCGGCGCTTCGCAGGCGCGCGCTGCGCGCAGCTCCGCAGCAGGCCGGGGACGAAGCCCGTCGACTGAATCTCTTCGTGCTGGGGATGAACCCCGACCGCTTCGCAGCGCTGGCGTGGCGCCACTGGAGCACGCCGGGCAACGCCCGGGCGGTCGTGCAGGCGGTACTCGAGAAAGGCACGATGCCGACGGTTTGACGATCCGCCGCCGCCGGGCATCGGACGTGCATGGGCAGGGCGGGCGCGCCACTGCCCCGCCGGACGGCGGTGCGTGCTCGCTCGAGGAGCCCGACCGCCTTGCCACGCCGAATCCGCAGCAAGCCCCGTGCGCCGCACGCGTCGAACGCGTTGCGAGTCGCCGTCTTCACCTGCAGCGCGATCGCCGCATCGACCGTATTCGCCGGGACAGCCGTCGCCGCCGAAGCCGCGCGCGCAATGGGTCAGCACGCAACGGCCCGGTCCGTCGAGGCGCGAGCGGGCACCGCCGACTTCACCGACGCGTCCCTTTCGCGCGCCGCACGCCAGGTCGCGGACTGGGCGCTCGCCTCGGGCGACCCGGCAGGCCTGCCGTTCCTGATCGTCGACAAGCGGGCTGCAACGCTCTATGTATTCGATGCGAACGGCAAGCTCGCCGGTTCGTCCGCGGTGCTGCTGGGACTGGCGCGTGGCGACGACAGCGTGCCCGGCATCGGCGAACGCCCGATGGCGCAGATCCGTCGCGGCGAGCGCACGACGCCGGCCGGCCGTTTCATGGCGGAGCGCGGGATCAACGCGCATGGCGAGGACATCATGTGGATCGATTACGACGCGGCGGTCTCGATGCACCGCGTGCGCGCGACCAATCCGAAGGAGCGCCGACTCGAGCGATTGCGTACGTCGACGATCGAAGACAACCGGATCTCGTACGGTTGCATCAACGTGCCGTCCCGCTTCTACGATCGTCACGTCGTGCCGGCGTTCGCCGCCGGCCGCGCCGTCGTCTACGTGCTGCCGGAAACCCGTCCCTGGCGGGAGCAGTTCGGCCTCGGCGCAACGCGCGCTCGCGCGGCCGGTTGATGCCTCGGGGATCGGAATGAAAGACCGCCGGTGCGCCTCGCGGCGACCGGCGGTCCCGCGGGAAGCTTCAGTTGCGATCGGCGCGCGGCGCGCGAGCCATCGTCGTGCGGTCGTTGCGCAGATCGGAGCCTCGCGCCTCGATGCGCGAACGCGCATTGTCCTGGTCGGGGTTCGGCGCCATGCCTTGCGACGCCCGGCGGTTCGAATCCTGCGAATCCGGATTCACCTGCGTCGGGCTGCCGGTGGCACCGCTTTGTGCCATCGACGAGCTGCCGCTGCGCGTCGTCGTCGAGGAACTCTGCGCGCTGCGCATCGCGTCCGTACTCGACGCCGTGCCCTGCGAGGCGGCTCGATTCGAGTCGCTGGCCGTCGGGCTCGTCTGCGTGGGACTGGTACTCGTGCTCTGCGCGTGTGCGACGCCGGCGGCGCCGAGAAAGGCCACCGCTGCGAACGTCGCGAGCCATGTATGCCGACGCGTGAAGGTAAGTGCTTCGCTGGTCATGGTGTACTCCACAGGTTGCGGGTGCCTCCGGCCCGCATTGCGGTCGCCGACGACATGCCGGAAAGGTTGCAAGGCGGGTGCCCGCGCCCGATCGACGCGCCCCGCGGGCTCAGGTGAACGACCCGTTCCCGGCCGGATGAAGCGCGCGCTCGAGCACGACGGCCACGTGCACGGCCTCGCGCGACGCGCCGTCGGCGATCTGGTGACGGCAGCTCGTGCCGTCGGCGACGACGAGCGTCGTTGCCTGCGCTGCACGTACCGCGGGCAGCAACGCGAGCTCGCCCATCTTCATCGATACGTCGTAGTGCTTCGCTTCGTAGCCGAAACTGCCCGCCATCCCGCAGCAGCTCGTCTCGACGGTGCGCACCGACAGGTTCGGGATCCAGCCGAGCACCACCTGCACCGGGCGAAGCGCGTCGAAGGATTTCTGGTGGCAGTGTCCGTGCAGCAGCGCTTCGGTCTGCTCGATCGGATGAAGCTTCAGCGCGAGGCGACCTGCCGCATGCTCGCGGACCAGGAACTCCTCGAACAGCAGCGCTTGTCGCGCCAGGCGCGCGGCCGCTTCGCCCAGGCCGAGCGCGAGGAATTCGTCGCGCATCGTCAGCAGGCACGAGGGCTCGAGCCCGACGACGGCGATGCCGCGCTCGACGTACGGCGCGAGCGCCGCGAGCGTGCGACGCGCCTCGACACGCGCCTCGTCGACGAGTCCGCCGGAGAGGAAGGTCCGCCCGCAACACAGTGGCCGCTGCGGCGCATCGCCGGGCAGCGCTCGGGCGACGTGCACGCGGTAGCCGGCTGCGCGCAGCACCGCGCGCGCTGCGCGCAGGTTGTCGGGCTCGAACCAGTTGTCGAAGGTGTCGGCCCAAAGAACGACTTCCAGAGCTCCTTCGGCTGCGTCCTGTATCGGCGGGTCTCGCGTGAACGGATCGCCCCGCCAGCGCGGGAGCGAACGGCGCGCGGACAAACCGAGCATCCGCTCGGTGATCCATGCCGCGCCGGGCAGGCGGTCGCGAAGCGCGAGCAGCCAGCGCAGGCGCGACGCATGATGCGCATAGCGCGGCAGCCACGCGACCAGGCGATCTTTCCACGCGAGCCGATGGGTGCGGTTCCATCGGTCGAGGAACTCGATCTTCATCCGGGCCATGTCCACGCCGGTGGGACACTCGCGTCGACATCCCTTGCAGCTCACGCACAACTCGAGCGCTTCGTGCACGGCGCGCGACGCCTGCTCCTCGTCGCCGAGCTTTCCGGCAAGCGCCAGGCGCAGCGTGTTGGCGCGACCGCGCGTGAGGTGGCGTTCGTCGCGCGTGACGCGCCAGCTCGGGCACATCGTGCCGGCGTCGAACTTCCGGCAATGGCCGTTGTTGTTGCACATCTCGGCGGCCTTGGCGAAACCGCCGGACGGATCGCCGCCGGAGCCGGGGGTGCCCACCTGCTCGGTGCGCGGGTCGTTCTGCACGTTCCACGCCGACCAGTCGAGCGCGGTCTCGCGCCCGAGCGCGACGTGGCCCGGCGGATAGCGGAACAGGCGCTCGTCGTCCATTCGCGTGCTGCGGACGATCTTGCCGGGGTTCATCGTGCCGGTCGGATCGAACGCGTCCTTGATCTCCTCGAAGGCGCGAACGAGCCGCTCGCCGAACTGCCAGCCGACCCACTCGCTGCGAACGAGTCCGTCGCCGTGCTCGCCGGAGAACGCGCCCTTGTAGCGGCGCACCATCGCCGCGGCTTCCTCGGCGATGCGCCGCATCTTGGTGGCGTCGCCGGCGCGCAGGTCGAGAATCGGCCGCACGTGCAGCGTACCGACGGAGGCGTGCGCATACCAGGTGCCGCGCGTTCCGTGCCGCGCGAATACCTCGGTGAGCGCCTCGGTGTAGTCGGCCAGGTGCTCCAGCGGCACCGCGCAGTCCTCGATGAACGACACCGGCTTTCCGTCGCCGCGCAGCGACATCATGATGTTCAGCCCGGCCTTGCGCACCTCCCACAGCGCCTTCTGCGAACCGTCGTCGGGCATCGCCACGACGCTGTCGGGCAGGCCGAGCTCGCCCATCGTCTCGACGAGCCCTGACAGCCTGCCCAGCAGCGGCTCGCGTTCGTCGCCGGCGAACTCCACCAGCAGCAGCGCCTCCGGCAGTACGGCGTCGCGCGCGATCAGCGCGCGCTCGATCGTCGGACGGAATACCGGGTTCTTGCGCGCGAGTTCGATCATCGTGCGGTCGACGAGCTCCACCGCGCTGGGGCCGAGTTTGACGATGTGCTGGGCGCTTTCCATCGCCGCGCGAAAGGTCGGGAAGTTCACCACGCCGAGCACGCGCGCCTTCGGCAGCGGCGCCAGCGCGAGCACGATCCGGCGGAACCAGGCGAGCGTGCCCTCGGAGCCGACCAGCAGGTGCGCGAGGTTCACCGAACCGTCGGCCGTATACGGCCGCGGCGACTGCGGATGGAAGACATCGAGGTTGTAGCCGCCGACGCGGCGCAGCACCCTGGGCCACATCCGCTCGATTTCATCGCGCTCGCGCCGGCCGATGGCGAACAGGCGCGAGACGAGTTCGGCGCTGCGCGCGCTCGCCATCGGATGCTGCGCATCTACGCCGAAGGGGCCGAAACGTTCGGCGGTTCCGTCGGCGAGAAGCGCGTCGATCGCGACGACGTTGTGCACCATGTTGCCGTAGGCAATCGAACGCGAGCCGCAGGAGTTGTTGCCGGTCATTCCGCCGATCGTCGCCTGCGCGGATGTCGATACGTCCACCGGGAACCAGAGCCCGTGCGGCTTCAGGAACGCATTGAGCGAATCGAGCACCACGCCGGGCTGCACTTCGACCGTGCGCGCCTGCGGATCGAAATCGACGATCCGGTTCAGATGGCGGCTGTGGTCGATGACGAGTGCTTCGCCGACCGTCTGGCCGCACTGGCTGCTTCCGGCGCCGCGCGGCAGCAGCGGCACGCCCATCTCGCGGGCGAGGTCGATCGTCGCTGCGACGTCGGTTTCGTCCGCGGCGACCACGACGCCGACCGGGTCGACCTGGTAGATCGATGCGTCGGTCGAATAGCGGGCGCGCGAGGCGGCATCGAACAGCACGTCGCCGCGCAGCACGCGGCGCAGGCGCTGCGCGAGGCGGCTGCGCTCGAAGCGCGCGGAGGCTGGTGCGGCGCGCAGCGCCGGCTCGATCTTCGGCGCGTTCATTGGGCCTTGCCGTCGTTCCAGTGCGCGAGCACCGCGTCGCGCTTCGTTCGCAGGTGCTGCTCGAGCACGCCGCGCAGGCGAGTGCCGTCGCGCGCGTCGAGCGCATCGAGCATCGCCTGGTGCTCGCGCACCGCGACGGCCCATTTCACGGCGTCGAAGTTCGAGCGGAAGCGCAGATGCTGGATGCGCGTGTTCACGCTGTCGTAGGTCTCGGTGAGCGCGGCGTTGCGCGCGCAACGGTTCAGCGCATCGTGGATCCGGTGGTTCAGCTCGTAGTAGGCGGGCAGGTCGCGGCGCGCGTGCGCGGCGAGCATCTCGTAGTGCAGCGCGCGGATCTCGGCGAGCTCTTCATCGGTGCGCCGCTGCGCGGCGAGCTCGCCCGACAAACCTTCGAGCGCACCCATCAGTTCGAACAGTTCCTCGACGTCGGCGCGCGACAGCGCGAGCACGCGCGCGCCGCGGTTCGGCGTGAGTTCGATCAGTCGCTCGGCGGCGAGCCGCTTGAACGCCTCGCGCAGCGGCGTTCGCGAGACGCGCAGCTGCTCGCAAAGCACGCGTTCGTTCAACCGGGCGCCGGCCGGCAACTGCCCCTCGGTGATCATCGCGCGCAGCCGGTCGGCGGCCTCCTCGTGTAGCGGGCGACGGTCGATCGGATCACTCAGGACAGGAGGTGTTCGCATACAAAATCCGGAATCGTGCGAGCCGGCGACGGTTCTTCCCGGTTGCGCTGGCGCCAGTTTTGCATACAAAATGCGAAATAGCACCGCGCATCGTTGCGCCTCCATTCTACGAGGGCCCATGAAACTGTCGAACGGCCTGGCGCTGAACGGCCACCCCGCAGGCCGGCATTTCCTGCAGATCCCCGGTCCGACGAACGTTCCCGACCGGATCCTGCGGGCGATGGACTACCCGACGATCGACCATCGCGGCCCGGAGTTCGGCCGGCTCGGTCGTGCGGTGCTCAGCGGCATCCGGGAGATCTTTCGCACGCGTGCGCCGGTGGTCATTTATCCCGCCTCGGGCACCGGTGCGTGGGAAGCAGCGCTCGTCAACACGATGTCCCCGGGCGATACCGTCCTGATGTGCGAGACCGGCCATTTCGCGACCTTGTGGAAGAAGATGGCCGAGCGCCTGGGACTCGTGGTCGACTTCGTCCCCGGCGACTGGCGCCACGCCGCCGACCCGGCGACCATCGAGCGGATGCTCGCCGACGACGCGAAACATCGGTATCGCGCAGTCTGCGTGGTGCACAACGAGACCGCCACCGGCGTCACGACCGACGTTGCCGCAGTCCGTCGCGCGATCGATGCGGCGCGGCACCCGGCGTTGTTGCTCGTGGACACGATCTCGTCGCTCGGCTCGATCGACTATCGCCACGACGAATGGGGCGTCGACGTCACCGTCGCCGGTTCGCAGAAGGGCCTGATGCTGCCGCCGGGGTTGTCGTTCAACGCGGTGAGCGAGAAGGCGCTCGCGGCGTCGAAGCATGCGAAGCTGCCCCGCTCGTACTGGGACTGGCACGATCAACTCGCGTCGAACGAACGCGGCTACTTCCCGTATACGCCGGCGACGAATCTGCTGTACGGTTTGCACGAGGCGATCGCGATGCTGCTCGAGGAGGGCCTGGAGAACGTCTTCGCGCGCCACCGCCGGCACGCGCAAGCCACGCGCGCCGCCGTGCGCGCCTGGGGCCTCGAGATCCTGTGTGCCGACCCGCAGCGCTACAGCGCGTCGCTCACCGCCGTACTGATGCCCGAGGGGCACAGTGCCGATGCATTGCGCAAGGTCGCGCTCGAGCGCTTCAACCTGTCGCTCGGTCAGGGCCTGAGCAAGGTCGCCGACAAGGTGTTCCGGATCGGCCACCTCGGCGACTTCAACGACCTGACGCTGATGGGAACGCTTTCGGGGGTCGAGATGTCGCTCGGACTGGCGGGCGTGCCGCACAGCCGCGGTGGCGTGCAGGCGGCAATGGAATCGCTCGCGGCGCCGACGGACAGCTGAAAGGCCGCTTTCGTTTCACGGACCGGGGCACAGCGCCCCATCGAGGAGGAGATCGCGATGACATCGTTCGACGAGAACGCGAAGTCCACGAAGCCCGCCGCAGGCCAGACGATCACGGATCGCGCATCGGGGTCGACCGAGCGGCGCCGCCTGCTGCGGGCTGCACTCGCCGTCGGCGCCGTCGGCCTGACGGGCCGCGCGCTGCCGGTGCGTGCGCAAGAGGTCGAGTTGAAGCTCGGTCACGTCGGCGAGCCCGGATCGCTGTTCCAGATGTCGGCCGACGAATTCGCCAGGCGTGCGAACGTGAAGCTCGCGGGCAAGGCGAGGGTCGTCACCTACGGCTCCAGCCAGCTCGGCGGCGACAAGGAGATGCTGCAGAAGCTCAAGCTGGGCACGATCGACATGGCGGTTCCGTCGACCGTGATGAGCAGCGAGGTCGACCTGTTCGGCATCTTCGAGATGCCGTACCTGGTCAAGGATCGCGCGCACATGGGCCGCATCGAGAAGGAGATTTTCTGGCCGCGGATCGAGCCCGCCGCCGAGAAGAAGGGCCTGAAGATCATCGGCGTCTGGGAGAACGGCTACCGTCACATCACGAACAATCGGGGGCCGATCCAGACACCGCAGGACCTGCAGGGCATCAAGCTGCGAGTGCCCGAGGGCAAGTGGCGCGTCGCGATGTTCAAGGCCTACGGCGCGAACCCGAGCCCGATGAAGTTCTCCGAGCTGTTCACCGCGCTGCAGACCGGTGTGATGGACGGCCAGGAGAATCCGCTGACGCAGATCTACAGCGCCAAGCTGCAGGAGGTGCAGAAGTTCCTGTCGCTGTCGGGGCACGTCTATACGCCGGCTTATGTAACGGTCGGCATCAAGAAGTGGAACACGCTCCCGGAGGACGTGCGCAAGACGCTGGAGGACACGGCGAAGGAAACGCAGGCCTACGTCTACGAGGTCGCGCAGAAGCAGGAAGGCGAGCTGCTCGGCAAGCTGAAGGCCGAGGGGATGCAGGTCAACGAGGTCGACAAGCAGTCGTTCATCGCGGCGAGCAAACCGGTCTATGCCGAATTCGGCGAAGCGGTGAAGGGCGCCGACGCGATGATCGATCGCGCGATCGCGCTGGGCGCCTGACGGCGTAACGGCCGAAAGGCGAACGAACGACAGGAGCGGGGACGGCACGATGGCGGCATTTCGCAAGACGTACGCGAAGATCCTCGAGTGGCTCGTCATCGTGCTGATGGTCGCGATGGCGGTCGAGGTCACCGTCGGCGTCGTCTTCCGCACGCTGGGCGCTTCGCTCGTCTGGTACGACGAGGTAGCGTCGATCCTGCTCGCGTGGCTGACCTTCTACGGGTCGGCCTACGCGGCGGCCAGGCGCAGTCACATCACGTGCCCCGAACTCGTCGCGATGATGCCGCCCGGTCCGCGGCTGGCGGTGACGATCGCCGTCGAGGCGCTCGTCATCGGCTTCTTCGCGCTGCTCGGCTGGATCGGCTGGGAAGTGCTGGACGTGCTCGCCACCGACACGCTCGTGAGCCTGCCGTGGGTTCCGGTCTCGTGGGTACAGTCGTCGATTCCGATCTCGTCGGCGCTGATCATCATTGCCGAACTGCTGACGATGCCCGAGGCGCTCGCCTGGGCGCGCTCCGAACACGCCGAAGGAGCGACCGCGGAGTCGGCGGTGCACGAAGCGGCGCACTGAACGCCGCGCGCCAGCCGGCCGACACTCCCCGCGTCCCCTGTCGCACCTCCCTCTGCGAAGGAATCCTCGCGCATGCAGATGCTCTTCCTCTTCGGCAGCGTTCTCGCCCTCGTGCTGGTCAACGTGCCGATCGCCGTCGCGCTCGGCGTCGTGGCGATCGCCGCGATCTGGACGGTGCAGGGCGCGGGCTCGCTGCCGAACCTTCCCATCGTGCTGTACAACGCGGCGACGAACTTCCCGCTGCTGGCGATACCGCTATTCATCCTGGCCGGCGCGATCATGAACGCGTCGGGGATCTCGACGCGCCTGATCGCCTTCGCCAGCGCAGTGCTCGGATTCATCCGCGGCGGCCTGGCGATGGTATCGATCGGCGCGTCGCTGTTCTTCGCCGAGATCTCCGGCTCGGCGGTAGCCGACGTCGCCGCGCTCGGGTCGATCACGATTCCGGCGATGAAGCAGAAGGGCTATCCGCGCGCGCTCGCCGCTGCCGTGATGTCGTCGTCGGCCACGCTGGCGGTGATCATCCCGCCGTCGATCCCGATGATCCTGTACGCGGTGATGGCCGAGACCTCGGTCGTGCAGCTGTTCGTCGCCGGCATCGTCCCGGGGATCATCGGCGGCCTCGGCCTGATGGGGGTCGCGTACTGGTTCGCGCGACGCTACGACCTGCCGATCGAACAGCATTTCCGCTGGTCCGAAGTGCGGCGCACGGCGCGCGAGGCGAGCTGGGCGTTCACGCTGCCGATGATCATTCTCGGCGGCATCTTCGGCGGTGTCGTCACCGCCACCGAAGGCGCGGCGCTCGCCGTCGTCGCCGCGCTGTTCATCGGCCTGGTCATCTACCGCGAACTCGACCTCGCGCACCTGAAAGCGGCGATCATCGAGGGCGGCAGCCAGACCGCCGTGGTGATGCTGCTGGTGGCCACCTCGGCGCTGCTCGGCGTTTACCTCACGGAGACGCGCGCGCCGCAGGAACTCGCGCGCGCCGTCACCGAGCTGACGACCAACAAGTGGCTCGTGCTCGCGCTGCTCAACGTGCTGTTCCTGCTGCTCGGAATGTTCCTGCATTCGGCCGCGGCGATCATCCTCGTCGTTCCGGTCGTGATGCCGTTGGTGCACGCGGCCGGCATCGACCCGGTGCACTTCGGGCTGATCGTCACGATCAACCTCGGCATCGGGCAGCAGACGCCGCCGGTGGCGAGCGTGCTGATGGTCGCCTGCTCGATCGCGAAGGCCGGCGTCTGGGAGGTCACGCGCACGAACGTGTACTTCATCGCCGTGCTGGTCGCGGTGTTGCTGATGGTCACCTACGTGCCGGTCACCGGGATGGGGCTGGTCGAGTATTTCTACCGCTGAAATCGCGGCCCGCCCACGCGGCGGCTGTCGCAACGGGAGAACCGATGTCCGAAACGATTCTCGTCGAGCGCGACGACACGATCGCCACCGTCGTGCTGAACCGTCCGCACAAGCTCAACGCGCTCACACGCGGCATGTGGCAGCGCCTGGGCGAGACGATGCGCGCGCTCTCCGACGACGACTCCGTTCGCTGCGTCGTCGTGCGCGGCGCCGGCGAGAAGTCGTTCTCGCCCGGCAACGACATCGGCGAGTTCGAGACGATGCGCTCGAACCGCGAGCAGGCGATCGACTACGGCGCGGTGATGCATTCCACTGCGCAGGCGATCGCCGAATGCCGCCATCCGACGCTGGCGCAGATCCACGGCATCTGCGTCGGCGGCGGGCTGGAGATCGCCGCGCTGTGCGACCTGCGCATCTGCGGGCAGGGCAGCCGCTTCGGCGCGCCGATCAAGAACCTGGGCCTCGTGATGGCCTATCCCGAGATCGCTCCGTTGATCGAGCTCGCCGGCCGCTCGGTGGCGCTCGAACTGCTCTACGAGGGACGCATTCTCGACGCGCGCGAGGCCTACGAGAAGGGCCTGGTGAACCGCGTCGTCCCGGACGATCGCGTCGCCGACGAATGCCGCGAGACGGCACGACGCATCGTCGACGGCGCGCCGCTGGTCGCGCGCTGGCACAAGAAGTTCGCGCGCCGCCTCCTGCAGGGCGCGCCGCTGTCGGAAGCCGAGCGGCTCGAGGCCTTCGACTGCTTCGAGACCGATGATTTCCGCACCGGCTATCGCGCGTTCCTGGCGAAGACGAAGCCGGCGTTCGCCGGTCGATGAGGGCAGCGCGATGACGCACGGCGACCCCCCGGGCCCGCTGGCCGGCGTGAAAGTGCTCGAGCTCGCGCAGATCATGGCGGGCCCGACCTGCGGAATGATGCTCGCCGACCTCGGCGCCGACGTCATCAAGATCGAGAAGCTGCCGGGCGGAGACGACTCGCGCGGCTATCGCGAGCCGCGGGTGAACGGCGAGTCCGCGCCGTACCTGATCCTGAACCGCGGCAAGCGCGGCGTGGCACTGGACCTGAAGCATCCGAAGGGAAAGGCGGTGCTCGAGCGACTCGTCGCCGACGCCGACGTCCTCACCGAGAACTACCGTCTGGGAACGCTCGAGCGGCTCGGCCTGGGCTACGAGCATCTGCGCTCGATCAACCCGGGGCTGATCTACTGCGCGGTATCGGGTTACGGGCGTACCGGTCCGTGGGCGGACAAGGGCGGCTTCGACCTGATCGCGCAGGGCTTCGCGGGCCTGATGTCGATCACCGGCGAACCGGGCGGCACGCCCGCCAAGTCGGGTACGCCGATCGCAGACATCAACGCGGGGATCCTCGCGGCGCTCGGCATTCTCGCCGCGTACGTGCACAAGCTGAAGACCGGCGAGGGGCAATGCGTCGAGACCTCGCTGATGGAAGCGGCGCTGCAGCAGACGTACTGGCACGCGGCCATCTTCTTCGCCACCGCCCGCTCGCCCGGCGCCCTCGGCTCCGGGCACGTGCTCACGGCGCCGTACCAGGCGTTTCGCACCGCGGACGGCTACGTGAACATCGGCGGCGCAAACCAGGCGAACTGGGAACGGATCGCGCAGGTCCTCGGACATCCCGACTGGGTGCGCGACCCCCGTTTCGCGACCAACGACGACCGGATGCGCAACCGGCAAGCGCTCGTCGAAGCGATGGAGGGCGTGCTCGCCACCCACGATCGAGCGCACTGGATCGCCGCATTCGACGCAGCCGGGGTGCCGGCCGGGCCCGTTCATTCGATCGGCGAGGCACTGACGCACGAGCAGGTGCTCGCGCGTCGGATGGTCGTCGAGGTGGAGCATCCGCGCGCCGGCCGCACCCGGGCGCTCGGCTTTCCCGTGAAGTTCGACCGAACGCCGGCCGAATGCGGAACGCGCGCCGCTCCGATGCTCGGCGAGCACACGCGCGAGGTGCTGCGCGAGTTCGGCTATCCGGATTCCGAGATCGACGCGCTCGTTTCCGAGGGCGTGGTCGCCACGGCGGACTGAACCGGAACTGCGTCGGCTTCCGCCGCCGGGAAGAAGAGGTGCACCGCGGTGCCTCGTCCGATCACCGACTCGACCCTGATCTCGCCGCCGAGCTGGTTGACGAAGCCGTAGACCTGCGCGAGCCCCAGCCCGGTGCCTTCGTTGCCCTTGGTCGTGAAGAACGGCTCGAAGACGTGCGCGAGCACCTTCTCGTCCATGCCGACGCCGGAGTCGACGACGCTCACGCGAACGAGACTGCGTGCATCTTCGAGCGCCCATTCGGCTGCCTGGGTCGGCGTGACGCGGCCGGTCTGTACGGTGATGCTCCCGCGGCCGCGCGAATCGTCGATCGCATCGCGCGCATTCGCGACGAGATTCACCATCGCGGCGACGAATTGCGACTCGTCGGCCAGGCAGGGAGGCATCTTTTCGTCCAGCACGAGTTCGACGCGTGCCTGTCGTCCGGCCGCCTGGCGCAGCAGCTCGACGTGGCGCTGCAGCGTCTCGTTCGGTTCGATCGCATGCACGTCGAGCGCACCGCGTCGCGCGAACAGCAGCAGCTGGTCGATCAGCCGCCGCGCGTTGGCAACGGCGCGTTCGGACGTCTCGAGCGCCTTTCGCACGCGAAGGTCGGGCGGATGCAGTCGTTCGATGATCGCGAGGTTCGTGCGCACGATCCCGAGGAGATTGGCGAAGTCGTGCGCGATGCCGCCGGTGAGCTGGCCTACCGCCTCGATGCGTTCCGACTGCGCCATCCGTTGGTGCACTCTTGCGGCGATCTGCCGCTTGCGGCGCAGTTGCACGACGAGCGCGACGAGCAGCCCGGTGAGCGCGGCCATGGCCAGAGCGGCGCCGAGCACCTCGACGCGCCAGGGAGCGAGCAGCGACGGCGGTTCCTGCGTGAGCGTGACGATGAACGGAGCGTCGTCCAGGCGCCGATAGCTCGTCATCCGGACGTGGAACAGTCCGGCGGGCACCGCAATCGTGCCCGAGGCGCCGTTCTCGCCGGCCTCGCCGAACACCTCCGCGCGCGTCGCCTGGCGTCCGATCGTCGAGTCGTCGGCAGGGTATCGAGTAACGCGCGTGCGGTCTTCGTAGAAGAGCTCGATGGTCTGGCCGGGCCCGAGCTCCATCGCACGGTACAGCGCCTCGAAATGCGTGGGAACCACGGCCGCGACCGCCACGCCGGCAAACCTGCCGTCGATGACGATGCGCCGCGTCACCGCATTGAACCAGCCGAGCCCGGAGCGGCTGTACACGGGCGGCGAGATCGCGTGCTTCAGCGTCGAATCGTCGAGATATCGCCGGATGTAGTCCCGATCGAGCAGCGACATGCGCGGGGTGTCGGGGGAATCGGTGTCGTTGCGGATATGGCCGTCGGGCCCGACGATGTAGATCGCGCGTACCGAGCGAAGCTCGCTCAGTCGCTGCCGCATCATCGCGAGGAAACGGGGATCGTCCGCTCCCGGCTGGAGCGCCTCGTAGGTGTCGACCACGCCGGCGAGCACGAGGTCGACCGCATCGAACACGCTCTCGGTATGTGCCTGCATCAACATCGTGAGCGCCCGCGCCGTCCCCTCGGCACGGGTGAGCTGCACGCGACGCTCGTGCAACAGCAGCGACACGACCAGCGCCGAGACGAGAAGCCACAGCAACGCCGCGACGCCCACGGTGCTGCGGGAATCGCTACGGGGGTCTGCGATCGCCATGCGCGGGATTTTGCCGCAATGCCCGGCGCACTGCGTCATCATCCATCCCGTGTTCAGCTACCGACACGCGTTCCACGCGGGCAACCACGCCGACGTCCTCAAGCACGTCGTGCTCGTTGCGCTGCTTGCGCATTTCCGACGCAAGGACGCGGCGTTTCTCGTCGTCGACACCCACGCGGGCGCCGGAATGTACGAGTTGAACGAAGGGTGGGCGGCACAGCGTGCCGAGTTCCGCGACGGCGTCGCAAGGCTGTGGGGGCGCCGCGATGCTCCGGCGCCGGTTGCCGCCTGGCTCGAGGCGGTCGCGCGGCACAACCCGGACGGCGCGCTGCGCCACTATCCCGGCTCGCCGGTGCTCGCCTTCGATGCGCTGCGCGAGCAGGACCGCCTTCGCCTGTTCGAACTGCATCCCGCCGAGCATCGGGTACTCGAGGCGCAGTTCGGACAGCTCGATCGCTCCGCGGCCCGCCGGGTACGGATGGAGCGCGTCGACGGCTTCGTCGGGCTGAAAGCGGTGCTGCCGCCGGCGTCGCGCCGTGCGCTGGTGCTCGTCGATCCGTCGTACGAGGACAAGCACGACTACGAGCGGGTCTGCATAGCGCTGCGCGAGGCGCTGCGCCGCTTCGCCACCGGCTGCTATGCGGTCTGGTACCCGCAGGTTCGACGACGCGAGGCAGCAGCACTCGTGAGCAAGCTCGAACGTTGGCCGGGACTGCGTTGGCTCGATGTGGCGCTCTCGGTGTCCAGGCCGTCGCCCGGCGGCTTCGGCCTGTACGGCAGCGGCGTCTTCGTCGTGAATCCGCCGTTCGGCCTCGAGGCGTCGATGCGCTCGAGCCTGCCGTACCTGGTGGATGCGCTGGCGCTGGATTCCTCCGCCGGCTGGCGGATACACGGGCGCGAGCCTGCGGTCAAGTGATTGCTGCCATCGCCCGCGGCGGCGCACGGCTCGCGCCGTCGGCGCGCGTGGCGCTTGTACAGTGACCGCTTTTGCCTGCCTGAAGTGATGACGATTCGCACCGGCTCGACCACCCGGGCGGCGAGCGCGCTGGCATGCGTGTGCGCGCTCTTCGCGCAGCCGCTCGCGAGCGCCGAACCCGCGCCCGCGCCGGAGGCGGCTCGGAACCTGGCGCAACTCAGCCTCGAGGAACTGCGCAACGTCGTCGTCGCCTCGGTTTCGCGGCGCCGCCAGTCGCTGCTCGAGACGCCGAGCTCGGTGTACGTCATCCCCGGCGAGGAAATCCGCCGGATGGGGGTGACGACGCTGCCCGAGGCGCTGCGCCTGGCGCCCACGCTGCAGGTGGCCGCGCTCGATGCCCGGCAGTACGCGATCAGCGCGCGCGGCTTCAACAGCAACATCGCCAACAAGCTGCTCGTCATGATCGACGGGCGAACCGTGTACTCGCCGTTGTTCGCGGGCGTGTTCTGGGAGACGCAGGATTTCGTCCCGGCGGACGTCGAGCGCATCGAAGTGATCACCGGACCGGCCGGTGCGGCGTGGGGGACGAACGCGGTGAACGGCGTCGTCAATGTCGTGACCAAGTCCGCCGCGGAGACGCAGGGCGTGTCGTTCTCCACTACGCTGGGCAACGAGGAGCAGAACGCCATCGCGCGTTACGGCTGGCGCACCGGCCCCACCACCTATGCCCGGGTGCATGCGCGAACTTTCCGGCGCGCATCGACGCCGCTGCTGCGCGGCGGCGACTTCGACGATGCCATGCGCGGCGCGACCGCAGGATTCCGCGCCGACGGCATCGCGGGCGCGAGCACCTGGCGCCTGAGCGGGGGCGTCTACGATACCGAGACCGATTCGCGTCCGCTCTACGGCCCGGTGCGCGCCTCCGGCGCGCATCTGCTCGCGCGATGGCAACGGCCCCTGTCCAGCGCAACCCAGCTCGACGTGCGCGGCTACATCGACCGGACCTCGCGCGAGGATCTCTTGCTGCTGCAGGACGATGCGACGCTCCTCGACGCCGACGCCAAGGTGCGGCACGTCGCCGGTCGTCATCGCTGGCTCGCCGGGGTGAACTACCGTCATGGGCGCGATACCGCCGACCCGGGGCTGGTGTTCGCCTTCCTGCCGCCCGAGCGGACACAGAACTGGTACAGCGCGTTCGCGCAGGACGAGATCTCGCTGTTTCGCTCGCTCGCGCTCACGCTCGGCCTGCGCGTCGAGCACAACCCCTACACGGGTTGGGAATCCCTGCCGAGTGTTCGGCTCGCGTACGCGATCGCCGATCGGGCGCTGGCCTGGGGCGCACTGTCGCGGGCAGTGCGCTCGCCTGCGCGACTCGATCGCGAGATCTTCACGCCGCCAAGCCCGCCGTTCCTCGTCGCCGGTGGCCCGACGTTCCGTTCGGAAGTCGCCAACGTCGCCGAAATCGGCTATCGAGCCCAGGTCGGCGCTGGCGTGTCCTGGTCGATCACGGCGTTCCTGCACGATTACGAGCGCTTGCGCAGCGCCCAGATCGTCTCGGGCGCGGTGCTGATCGACAACCGCATCGAAGGCGAGGTGCGCGGGCTGGAAGGCTGGGCCAACTGGCAGCCGGCGCCGATGTGGCGCCTGTCCGCGGGATTCCTCGTGCTCGACAAGAATCTGCGTCTTTCGCCCGGCAGCAACGACCCGGCAGGTCCGAGCAACACCGGCAACGACCCCCGCTGGCAATGGTCGATGCGTTCGGTGCATGCGCTCGGCGAGCAACTCGAACTGTTGGTTGCGTTGCGCCGCGTCGGTGCCCTTCCGCAACCGCACGTCCCCGCCTACACCGCGGCCGACCTGCAACTCGGCTGGAACGTCCGGCGCGACCTGCGATTGTCGTTCGGCGTGCGTAACGCCTTCGATGCGCGGCACGTCGAGTTCGATTCGGGCCGCTTCACGGGAAGGATCCCGCGCAGCGTACTTTTTTCGTTGACCTGGCAGCCGTCGTGAACCAGGCGGCGTCTCGCGCGCAGCGCCGGCGTCGCACGGTGCTGCGAGCGCTGTGCGCCGCAGCGTCAGTGGCGGGGCTGTCGCCGTGGTTGCGGGGCGCCGGCGCGGCGCAAGCCACGATCGAGCAGGTCAAGGCAGCCTACCTGCTGAAGTTTCCCGACTTCATCGAATGGCCTCCGCACGCGTTTTCGAACGCGACCGCTCCCTTCGTCATCGCGGTCTCCGGCGCCGACGACGTCTACGGCGAGTTGCGCGAACTCGCCCCCGTGAACCGGGTGCAGGGACGGCGGATCGAGGTATTGCGACTGCCGCATCCGGAGCCGGGGACCGTAACCCACCTGGTCTTCGTCGGCAGTGACCGATCGAGCGAGCTTCCCGGCTGGGTGGCGGCCTACGCGGGGCGACCCGTCGTCGTCGTCGCCGACACCGCCGGCGGGCTGGAGAGCGGCGCGATGCTCAATTTCGTCGAAGTGGACAACCGGCTTCGCTTCGAGGCTGCGCCGGCTGCGGCCGAAGGCGCCGGGCTGCGGCTGAGCTCGCGCCTGCTCGGCGTGGCCGAGCGCGTGCTGAAGGGGCTGCCGTGAAAGGCCCGACGCTGCGCGGCCAGCTCACGTTTGCTTCGATGGCGACGACCTTCGTCGCGCTGCTGCTGACCGCGGGCGCGCTGCTCGGCTACGAGTTGAACACCTATCGGCGCACCTGGGTGGAGGACCTGCACGCGCAGGCCGACCTGATCGCTCGCGCCACGGCGCCGGCGATCGTGTTCGACGACCGCAAGGCGGCCACCGAAAACCTCGCGCTGCTCGGAAGTCGTCACCGGATCCGCGCGGCGGCGATCTACCGCAGCGGCGGCCCCCCGTTCGCCGAATACCGCGCCGACCCGGGCCAGGCGATTCCGCCTCTCGATCCGGGCGGCGCCGGTGCCCGCGAACGCTTCGCGGCCACGACGCTGGAAGTCGTCTACCCGGTGGAGCAGGACAACCGGCGCATCGGCTCGGTCTTCGTTCGCGCCGAGCACGACATCGGCGATCGAACCCTCGGTTACGCGGCGATCCTCGCCGTGGTGAGCTTCGTGAGCCTGCTTCTCGCCAGCTTCCTGTTCGGCAGGCTGCAGCGCGTGGTCACCGATCCGTTGGCACGCGTCTCGGAAGTCGCGCAGCGCGTGATGGCGCGCCGCGACTGGAGTCTGCGGGCGCCGCCGGCGCGAAACCGCGACATCGCGGCGCTCGTCGACGCCTTCAACGCGATGCTCGACGAGGTGAAGAAGGCCACCGGAGAACTCGAGCACGAGACGATGGAGCGCCGCCAGGCCGAAGCGCGGCTGCAACTCGCCGACAGGCGCAAGGACGAGTTCCTTGCCACCCTCGCGCACGAGTTGCGCAACCCGCTGGCGCCGATGGGCAATGCAACGACGATGATCCGGCTCGCGCAGGGCGATGCGCGCATGCGCGAGAAAGGCGTCGCGATTCTCGAGCGGCAACTGCGGCACATCGTGCGACTCATCGACGACCTGCTCGACGTCTCGCGGATCACGACCGGGAAACTTTCATTGCAGGTGGAGAACCTCGACCTCGTCGAGGTGATCCACGCCGCAGTAGAGCTGGCGGAGCCGGCCTGCGTCGAGCGCGGGCTCGCGCTTCGCGTCGACGTCCCTGCGCAGCGGTGCGTGGTGCTCGGGGACTCGGCGCGGCTGCTGCAGGTGCTGTCGAACCTGCTCGGCAACGCGGCGCGCTATACGCCCCAGGGCGGGCGGGTTCGACTGGCGCTGCGGAGCCGGCCCGAGTCCTTCGAGATCGACGTCGAAGACAACGGCATCGGCATCGCACGCGAGATGCAGCAGCGGGTGTTCGACTTGTTCGAACAGGCCGACAAGTCGCTCGAGCGAGGCAACACGGGCCTGGGCATCGGACTGACGCTGGCGCGCCAGATCGTCGAGCTGCACGGCGGGGAGATCCACCTGCGCAGCGAAGGCATCGGGCACGGCACGACCTTCACGGTGCGCCTGCCGCGGCCTGCCGAGCCGCCAGGCGCGACGTCCGAGGCGCAGGCGCCGCAGATTCCTCCGCCGCCCGGGCGGCCGTTGCGCATCCTCGTCGCCGACGACAACGTCGATTTCGCCTGGAGCCTCTCGGTGCTGCTCGAGTCGGCCCACCACCAGGTGCGGGTCGTGCACGACGGCGTCGACGCGCTGCAGGCGATGCGGACCGATCCTCCCGACGTCGCGATCCTCGATGTCGGCATGCCGAGGATGAACGGCTACGAGGTCGCCCGACTGGTTCGAGCGGAGATCCCGGCGCCGATCGTGCTGATCGCGCTCACCGGCTGGGGGCAGGCGACCAACCGCGAAGCGGCATTGCGCGCCGGCTTCGACCGCCATCTCGTCAAGCCGGTGTCACCGGCGGAACTGCTCGCGCTGATCCGCGCGGGCGAAGTCGGCCGGAAACCCGGCGCGGCACCCGGTTAGCGGCGCAAGCGGGCGAGCGCTTCGCGCAGCACGACCGCCTGGTTGTGCTGCTCGTCCTTCGCCGAGTACACCAGCGTAATCGGGCGTTGGCCGGCCGCCGCCATCACGCCGCGCAGCCGCTCGTGCGCTTCGGGCGTGGCCAGCTCGTCGCGGTAGCGCTCGCGAAAACCGTCCCACCGTGCCGGGTCGTGCCCGAACCACTTGCGAAGGGCGGTGCTGGGGGCCAGCTCCTTTGCCCATTGGTCGAGCGCAAGGTCCTCCTTGCGTCGCCCGCGAGGCCAGATGCGGTCGACCAGTACGCGGTAGCCGTCGTCGGCGGCCGGTTCCTCGTAGGCGCGCCGGAGGGAGATCGTGCGGGGCATGACGTCTCGATCCTAGTGCGCCGGGCCGCAGGGGCCGGCTTTCGCAACGCTCGCGATGTGCGATTCGCCTCCTCGCAAACGGTTGCGAGCTAGGATCGAACAAGCTGCGCCGACGCTTCCGGCGGCCGGCGGAATTTGGCCAGGGAGTTCGTCATGAGAGAGATTTTCGCGCTCGCCGCCGGGTGGGCGGCCGGAGCGGCGACGATGTATTACCTCGATCCGCACGGCGGACGCCGCCGACGCAGCGCCGCGCGAGACAAGCTCGTCGCCTGGTCGCACGACGCAGGGCACGTCGCGCGGCGAAGCAGCCGTCGCGCGCTCGCCCGAATGAGAGGAATGGCCGCCGAGCGACGCGCGCACCGGCATGCGCAGCCGCCGCACGATGATCACCAGTTGCTCGAGCGCGTCCGCGCCAGGCTGGGTCACGCGATCAGCTACCCGGGTGCGATCGACGTCGAGGCACAGGATGGCCGGATCACGCTGCGCGGTCCGGCCCTGGCAGAGGACATCGCGTCGCTGGTCGACGCAGTGCGCGGCGTTGCGGGCGTTACCGACGTCGAAAACCTGCTCACCGTGCACGACGAGCCCGCACATGTGCCGGAACTGCAGGGTGCGCGTCGCGGCCGGTCGCCGTCGGCGCTCACGTCGGCCCTTGCCGCGCTGGCCATCGTCGCACCCACCGCGCTCGTGCTCGGGGCTGCGGGGCTCGGTGCAATGCGAGGCACGAACGGCAGATAACCGCCGCTCGTCGCTGGAGGAGCCGGCGCTTCCGAGTCGGGAGCACCGATTGCTCGGGGAGCGCGCCGCCGGAGGGAATTGCAATCCCCGCCCCGAGGCGTTCGATGCAAGGAGCTCCCGGCATGAGAACCGCCGCTCTGACGCTGTCGTGCCTCGTCGCGACGTTCGCAGCTGCCCCTGCGACCGCCGAGGACGTCAATCGAGTCGTGGCCGGCCTGAACTACTCGGTGAGCGGCGGGCACGTCGCGATCGCACAGGCGGTTCGCGTCCGCCGCGGCACCGGCACGGTTCTCGTGCGTTACCCGGATGCGAGAACCGAGTGGGTCGATGCGGCACGGCTCGTTTCGCAGGCTCAGCCGGTCTCGTCCGACACCGGGCCGTACCTGTTCGTCGTCGCTGCGCTGGCGTGCCTTCTCGACGAGAACGGCTGCGTGAGGAATGCGTCGGCGCGCGCTGCCGCGTCCGCCATGCCGGCTGCGACCGCCGCGCGTGCGCCGGCCCGGCACGAGCGCGGCAAGGTCCTCCCCGTACTCGCCACCACGCAGGCGCCTGCCGCTCGCTAGGACCCGACCGGAAGGCTGGCGGCGAGAGCGGAAGCGCCAACGGCCTGCGCGAATTCGGCGAAGGCCTGCTCCCACCCGCGCGCCACCTCGCGCCGCGCAAGCCGTGCGCGAAACCGCGCCCTCGCTGCGGGGTCGGTGATCATTCGCCATAGCGCTTTTCGCAAGGCCGCGTCGTCGCCCGGCGGCACGAGCAGCGAATCGGCTCCGTCGTGGAAAAGCCTGCCGGCATCACCGGTGCGAGAGGCAATGACCGGCAATGCGCGCGCTGCCGCTTCGGCCAGCACGATTCCGTACGATTCGAAACGGCTCGGAAAGACGAAGAGGTCTGCGCGATCCATGCGCTCGACGACGCCTGCCGCATCCAGGGGCCCGTGCACGAAGACCCGCTGCGCCAGACCCAGGTCGTGCAGCGTTTGGTCGAAGCGACGCGCGTACGTCGCATCGACGTCGACCTCGCCGACCAGGCGCCAGCGCCAGTCGAATGCTCGCAGCGACGCGAGCACGTGCAGCAACTCGACGAGACGTTTGGCCGGCAGCAGGTTGCAGACCGTCAACAGCTCGACGCTCGGGTGCGGCTGTTTTTCGCATTTCGGTGCGCGAAACGGCTCGCGCACCGCAGGCTCGCAGCAGACGATCCGCTGCAGCGGGTGGCGCCGTTGCAGCGCCGTGCGCAGCGCCTGCCCGGGGACGACGACGAGCGTGGCGCAATCGACGATCGCGCGCTCGATCGATTCCCGACGGCGGCGTTGCGCTGCGTCGATGGCGGGATCGAGCGAGGGCATCCAGTGCAGCAGCACGGCGCGCTCGGCGCGCTCGAGCGAACGCCGTTCTGCCACTCGCTCGAGCAGCAACGCGTCCCAGATCCGGAACGCCGACGATCGCTCCCGAAGCTGCTCGTCGACGTCGTCGAACCCGACGACGACCGAGGCCAGCGGGTATCCGCGGCTTGCTGCCGCGTCGAGCAGTCCCCGGTCGTAGACATTGCCACCCGAGGCGCGATCGAGCGGCGGATGCAGCAGTTCGAGCGGCGCAGCGGATGGCATCGTGCCTATCGCCGGTATGCGGCCCAGTCGAGCTCGTTCTCCCACAAACGCACGGTGAGCGCGAGCGCGCGCTCGCCGATGCGCGGCGCGAGCTGCGCGTGAAATATCCGCGCGAAGGTTTCGAGGCTGGGGTTCAGTCCGTCGAAGGCCGGGAGTTCGTTGAGCACCTGTTCGGCGAACTGGGCGACGATCTCGTCGACCGCGCTGCGCAGCGCGACCAGGTCGACGACGAAGCCGTGTTCGTCGAGCTCGGCGCCCTCGACGACGACCTGCGCCCGATAACGGTGGCTGTGCGTGCGATTCTCGGCGCCCCAGTCGCCGCCGACGAGACGGTGTCGTGCAACGAAGTCGCGCTGTATCGAAAGCTGGTACATCGAAGCCCCGGTTGCCTTCATCGATACTCGAAGACCGCCTGCAGCACGCCGTCGGCTCGCGCACTGACGCATTCGAACGCGCGCTGGCAGTCGTCGAAGCGGAAATGGTGCGTGACCAGGCGCTGCGGCCCGATCCGCGCAATGGCGCGCCACGCGGTGTCGAGTCGACGCTGCCGGTTCCATCGCCCGGACAGGCGAGGGGCGATGCGGCTGACCTGGCTCGAGACGAGTGCGAGACGGCGCCGATGGAAGTGCCCGCCGAGGTCGATCGCCGCGGGCGACGTCCCGTACCACGACGCGACGATCACGCGCGCGTCGAAGCCGGCCAGTTCGATCGCCTGGTTCAGCGCCTGCGCGTTGCCCGAGAGCTCGATCACGAAGTCCAGCCCGTCGTCGTCGCGCCCGGCGAAGAGCCGCTCGCGCAGCGTCGCGCACTGCGCCGCGTCCTGCGGGTCGATCGAGCAGTGCGCGCCGAGCGCGAGCGAGCGTTCGCGCCGGTTCGCGATCGGATCGGCGCTCGCCAGCAGTTCGATCGGAAATTCGGCCAGCAGCGCCACCGCCAGCAATCCGACGACACCCTGACCGAGCACGAGTGCGCGCTCGCCGAGCCGCGGCTCGGCGTCGTGCACGAAGCTCGTCGCCGACTCGACGTTCGGCAGGAAGAGCGCGGCCAAAGGCTCGATCTCCGCGGGAATCGCGACGACCTCGCGCAGCGGCACGACCGAGTAATCCTGGTGCGGATGGAACGCGAACACCCGTCGCTGCAGCCAGGCGCGATCGACGTTCGCGCCGGCGTCGACGATCTCGCCGACCAGCGCGTAGCCGTAGGCAAAGGGGTAGGAGGCGCCCGCGCTCAGGCTTGCGATACGCGCATCGAGCGGCATGCCCGGCGGGACGCGCCCTTCGAAGACCAGCGACTCGGTGCCCGGGCTGATTGCCGAGTAGAGGGTGCGCACGAGCACCTCGCCGGCCCCGAGTGCGGGCAGGCTCGCGTGCCCGACCGCCACCTTCCTCTTCGCGACGTGATGGATCGCGCGCGCCTTCATCATCTGCTCGGGCGTCGGAACGTGCCGCCGGTGGTCATGATCCCAACGGTCCGTACGCGACGAGATCCGAGCCCAGCGTCTGGTAGCGGCAGTCGAGGATCGACAGCGGCGTGTCGGTGTGCGCCCGGCACGGCTGCTCGAGCGCCTTCACTCCGCCCAGCAGTGTCGGGGCGATCGTCACGATGCAGTAATCGACGAGTTGCGCGGCGAGGATCGACTGGATCACCGTAGCGCCGCCCTCGACCATCACCGAACGCAGCCCGAGCGAGCCGAGGCGATCGAGCGCCGCATCCAGGTCGACCCGCCCGTCGGAAGACCGTGCGACGCGCTGCACGACGGCGCCCAGCGCCGTCAGCCGCGCGACCTTCGACTGCGGCGCGCGGTCGGTGGTGACGACGATCGGCCGATGCGTCGGATGATCCAGCAGCCGCGCGGTCTCCGGAAAGCGCAGGCCGCTGTCGAGGATCACCGGCTGCGGGTCGTCGCCGAGGCAGTGACGCACGGTGAGCTGCGGATCGTCGCTGAGGACGGTGTTCACGCCGACCAGCAGCGCGTCGTGCAACGCGCGCAGCCGGTGCGTCATCTCGAGCGCCTTCCTGCAGCTGAGCGCGTACGGTCGCGAGCGCGACACCGAGACGCTGCCGTCGATGCTCTGCGACCAGCTCAGCGTGACGAACGGCCGCTCGCGCATCCAGCGCCGGTGCGCGACGAGCCGACTGGCGAGCGGACGCAGAAAGGCCAGTTCGTCGGGCATCGCGAAACGTTCGTCGAAGCGGGGCAGCGCGTGCACGGCGGGCCTCGTTCGCGGCAATGCGGTGCCCGATCGTACCGCCGGTTCGGCATGCCGGCGCCGATGCCCGCGCGCCCGGATGGGCGAGGGCACGGCCCGGTCAGTGCCGGTCGACCGGCACCTGCTTGACGATCTCCTGTACCTGCCGGAAATGCGGATGCTCGCTCGAGCGCACCCACTCGAACAGCACCATCTCCGGCGAGACGATCGTCGCGCCGGCCTGCTGCAGGCGCTGCATCGCGAGCCGATGGTCGGCGGCGCGCCGCGACCCGCAGGCCGGTTCGACCACCCATACGCGGCGCTCCTGGCGCAGCAGGCCGAGCGCCGTCTGCAGCAGGCAGACGTGCGCCTCGCAACCGGCGACGACCAGCTGGCGCGCACGCGGCGCGAGCGCGTCGAGGGCGACGCCCAGCGCGTCCTCGCAGGCATCGAAATGCCGCTTCGACACCGTTGCGTCGCAAAGCGCGCTCACCGCGGCGACGTTCGGCCCGAGTCCCTGGGGGTTCTGCTCGGTACCGACGACCGGAACGCCGAGCGCGCGGGCGGCCGACGCGAGCTGCACCGCGCAGCGCACGACGTCGTCGCCGCCGAGGATCGCCGGCATCAGCCGTGCCTGGAAGTCGACGAGCACCAGGGCGCAACGCGCCGCATCGATCGTGTCCATTTCATTTCCTCTCGTCGCGTCCGGTCGCAGAACCCGGAACCCCGGATCGAGTGTAGACGTTGACCCGCGGGCAGGACAGCGGTCATCTTTGGCACGCCGCGCCTTCTCGCGAACCGACCGGAGAACCATCGATGAACGCCGTCGACGCCGCGCCCACCCGCGCGAACCTGATGACCGGGGACGAATACCGGGAATCGCTGCGCCGCCTGCACCCGGTCGTCTACGTCGACGGGCGGCGCGTCGACAGCGTCGCCGACGAACCGATGCTGCGTCCCGGCGTGAACGCGCTCGCCTACACCTACGATTTCGCGCTCGACGCCGCGCGTGCGCCGGTCGCGCTGGCGAACCAGTCGAAGCGAAACCGGATCGTCAACCGGATGCTGCACGTCGACGAGTCGGCCGGCGACCTGCTGAACAAGCTCGAGGCGGTGCGGCTGCTGTGCCAGGAAACGGGCTGCGCGCAGCGCTACCTGGCGCACGACGCATTGAGCGGACTGGCGCAGGCAGTGGCGGCGATCGACGACGCGCGCGGCTCGACCGAGCATCGCGAGCGCTTCGATGCGTACCGCGACCGCGCCCAGGACGACGACCTGTCGATCGGCATCGCGATGACGGATGCCAAGGGCGATCGCAGCCGCAAGCCGCACCAGCAGGCAAATCCCGACACCTACGTTCACATCGTCGAGCGCACTGCGAAGGGAATCCTGATCAGCGGCACGAAGGCGATCGTTACCGGCGCGCCCTACGTGCACGAGCTGCTCGTAATGCCCAGTCGCAACATGGGGCGCGAAGACGCGGACTTCGCCGTCTGCTGCGCGGTTCCGATAGACGCCGCAGGCGTGACGATCGTCGCGCGCCCGGCCGGCCGGCCCGGCGAGAAGCTCGAGCACGGCGATGCGCTCTTCTCGCGCAAGTACGGACAGTCCACCGCGGTCGTCGTGTTCGACCGCGTGTTCGTTCCGTGGGATCGCGTGTTCTTCGAAGGCGAGTGGGAGCACAGCCACGTGCTCACCTACAGCTACGCAACACATCACCGGCACACCTGCATCGCCGCGCGTGCCGGCTTCGGCGACCTGTTGATCGGCGCGGGCGCGCTGATGTGCGAGGCGAACGGTTTCGACGACCCCGGTGCGAAGAGCAACCTGCGCGAGCCGATGATCGAGCTGATCAAGATCGTCGAGGGGTTCTACGCGTGCGGCGTCGCAGCCAGCGTCTACGCGACGCGCGACGAACGCAGCGGGGTCTTCCTCCCCGATCCGGTCTTCGCGAACATCGGCAAGCTGCTGCTCGCCACGCAGATCTACGACATGCATCGGCTCGCGCACGAGGTCTCGGGCGGGCTCGTCGTTGCGCTGCCTGGTCCCGACGAGGATCACAACCCGGAGACGGCGGCGACGCTCGCCGAGGTGCTGCGCGCCAATCCGAACGTGTCTTACGACAAGCGTGTCCAGACGGCGCGCTTGCTCGAGGATCTCACCGCGTCGTACCAGGGCGGCTGGTATTCGCTGATCAGCCTGCACGGCGGCGGCTCGCCGGCGGCGATGAAGCAGGAGATCTGGCGCAACTATCCGGTGGGCAGCAAAGTCGAGCTCGTCGAGCGGCTGCTCGAGCGCGGCGTGCTCGATGACCCGCGCCGGCCCCTCGGCCGCAACAAGCAGCCGGCTCGGTGCTGCGACGCCGGTTGCAGCGCGCCGGGACAGCCGGTGATGGTGGCGATGCCGACAAGTCGAACGCAGCCGCGTGACGCGCCCTCCGGCGGGCGTCGCTGACCCGCTCGGCGTACGGCGCCCGGCAGCCCGGCGTGGATTCCGCAGCACCAGCGCTCCCCGGCCGCTCCGAGCGGCTCGTCGACTGGAACCGGCGTCATGCGCTCGTCGTCGCCGCGGCGACCGTGCCCGCGCTCGCGTTGTCGTCGGCGTGGTGGGTGTCGGCCTTCGCCGCCGCCTCTTTCGCCGGGCTGCTGCGCGACGAGCAGAAGCTTCGCTCGCCGTCGGCGTCGTTCGGCAGCGCGAACTGGGTCACCAGCACGCGGCTCGTCGGCACGCTCGCGCTCCCCGCGCTGGCTCCGGCCGCACCCTTGGCGATCGCGGCCTGCGCGGCGGTTGTCTTCGCGCTCGACGGCATCGACGGCTGGCTCGCGCGCCGGACCGGCACGGCTTCCGAATTCGGCGAGTACTTCGACAAGGAGACCGACGCGCTGCTGATGCTCGTGCTGTGCCTGCTGCTGCACCAGGCAGGGCGCTTCGGCGCGTGGATCCTGTTGCCCGGGCTGCTGCGCTACGGCTTCGTCGTGTTCCTGATGCTCGCGCGCCCGCCGGCGGCGAAGGAACGGCGCAGCGACTGGGGCCGGTGGATCTTCTTCGGCACCATGATCGCGCTGGTCGCGTCGTTCACGCCGTTTCGCGCGCTCTACGAACCCGCAATGGCGTCGATGACGGTACTGCTCGTCGCGTCGTTCGCCGCGGCGCTGGTGCAACTGTATCGCCCTGCGCGCGAGCGTCCCCGCCGGCGCGATCCGGTGCACCTGAGGACGCGCCGCGTACGGCAGCCGGAGGACGTGTTCGACTTCTTCGACGCGCTGGCCCCCGAATATCGCGACTGCCACGGCGACGCCGAACGTTCGTTGCAGCGGCGGCTGGCGCTGATCCGCCGGCTGCTGCCCGCGCGCCGTGGCGTATTGATCGAGATCGGCTGCGGCAATGCGATCCACCTGTTCGCGCTGGCACCGCTGTTCGACGCCTCCATAGGCGTCGACGGATCGGCGAAGATGATCGCCGCCGCCGAAGCGCGGCGTGTCCGGCACGACGCCGCAGCGCGCGTGCGCTTCGCCGTCGAACGCGCCGAGAACCTCTCGAGCGTCGGCGACGCAGCGGCCGACGCCGTGCTTTGCGTGGGCGCCTTCGAGCACATGACCGACCAGCCGGGTGTCCTTGCCGAAGCGGGCCGCGTACTGCGACCGGGCGGCGTTTTCGTCTGCCTGTCGCCGAACGCAGACTTTCTCTGGTACACGCGCCTGGCGCCGTGGCTGGGTTTCGACACCCGACACCTGAGCACCGATCGTTTCGTTTCTCCGAGTCGGTGGCCGCTGCTTCTTGCCGCTGCGGGGCTGCAGCCGGAGGCGATCGGGTTCTGGCGCTTCGTGCCGGTCGGAGACATGCCGCCCTGGGCGGCGCGCACCATGCTCGCGCTCGACCGCGTCGGTGCCGCGCTGCGCGTGAATGCCCTTCGCGGCGGCTGCTACGTGAAGGCCGTCAAGTCTCCGCAGGCGCCATCGATCGCCGATGCGCCGGCGGGCGCCGAGCGAACGGCAAGCACGTCGATCTGGTGAACGATGGCGCCGAGTCGTCCGGCGGCAAGCAGCGCGCGCCGATCGCGATGCCAGGCGTCGAGGCGGCGCACATCGCAGTGCGCTTCGTTCTCGCGCCGCAACGCGTCGAGCAGCACCGACAGGACGACTGCGTCTCCCGGGCGAAGGCGGCCGTCGCGCGGGACGATGTTCCAGTCGGAACTACCCCAGGCGAGAACCTCGAAGCCGGCGTCGGGCAGCAGCGCGTGCAGGCGGCGCCCGGAACGCGCGCCACCGGTCGGCTGGCCGTCGATCCGGCGCTCCTCCATCGACGCGTCGTAGCGCTGCAGCAGCGCGGTCTCGAAGGCCGCGTCGCAGTACGTCGGGAAGAACGCGGTGTCCCCGTCGTAGTTCAGCGTCGCATAGAAGAGACCGCCGGGAGCGAGCCAGTCGGCGATGCGCAGCAGCAGCGGGCGCATCGGAACGAGGTCCATGAACGCGTGCGCGGTCACGAGATCGAAACGCTCGCCGGCGCGCGGCTCGAATCCTGCCGCCTCGCCATGCGCGAGACGCAACGTGACGAAGCGATGCGCGTCGCTGGCCTGGATGCGCGACTCGTCCGCCTGGCCTGGCAACTCGAAGCCTCGCTGCCGCAGGTGCACTGCAATCCTTTCGCGCGCGCGGTCAATCAGCCGCTCGTCGCGGTCGATTGCGACGATGTCGATCGCGCGGGCGCCGATGCGCGCATCGAGAAGGCGCCGAACCATCGCCCCGGTGCCCGTTCCGATGTCGACGCAGCGAAGCCGGTCCCGGTGCGCGATCGAATCGATGCAGGCGCGGCGCACGTCGACCGCGAGGCTGCGCTCGTCGAGGTCGAACTTCGCCTCGAGGAAATCGGCGAATTCCGGCACGGGGCTGATTCGGGACGAGGTGATCGGCGAGACGATTTCAGAGGTTCGTCTGCTCGGGGGGAACCGACGCCGGATCGGGAACCTCGCCGCCGCTCGCCGTCGCCTGCGTGCGCGGCAGCGCGAGATCGCCGAGCAGGAAGGACGTCATCGTGAGCGAGCCCATCGAACCGCCTTCGACGAAGGTGCGTGCGGGCTGTTTCGCCTCGTCGCACAGCCCCGCCAGGTAGAAGAGCGGCAGGAAATGCTCGGGCGTCGGAACCGACGGCGCGTAGTCGCGGTGCGAGAGGACCGACGCAAGCCGGGCGGGCTCGGAAGCCATGATCGACCGCACTTCGGCGTCGAAGCGCTCGGCCCAGTCGTAGGCGACGTCTCCGAGAGCCCAGTCCACGCGTCGCAGGTTGTGCACGACGTTGCCGCTGCCGACAATGAAGATGCCGCGTTCGCGCAGCGGCGCCAGCCGCCGACCCAGTTCGAAGTGATAGTCGGGCGGCTCTCCGCCGTGCAGCGACAGTTGCAGCACCGGCACGTCCGCATCGGGAAAGACGTGCGCGAGCACCGACCAGGTTCCGTGGTCGAGCCCCCAGCTTTCGCGTTCGAGGCCCACGTATCCGGGCTTCACTACGTCGACGATCTCCTCGGCGATCTCCGGTGCACCCGGGGCGGGGTAGTCGTAGTCGAACAGCTCGCGCGGAAAGCCGTAGAAATCATGGATGACGCGCGGCTTCGCCATCGCGGTGAGCGCCGTGCTGTGGATGAACCAGTGCGCCGAGATCGCGAGTACCGCGCGCGGGCGCGGAAGCTTTCGGCCCAGGTTTCGCCATGCCGACGTGAAGCGGTTGATCTCGAGCGTGTTCATCGGACTGCCGTGTCCGATGAAGGCGGCAGGCATGCGGGCGGCAGTGGTCATCGGCTTCCCCTTCAGTCATTCTCGTGCACTTCGCCGCGGTCGATTCGGTAGATGCGATCGAGCAGCTCTCCTGCATGAGAGAGATTCGAGTCCGAGAGCACGATCGATACCCCTTCGCCGCGCAATTGGGCAATGACCTCGACGAGTCGCTGCCGAAGCACCGGCGCGACGCCTTCGAAGGGTTCGTCGAGCAGCAACAGTCGCGTGCCGCACATCAGCGCGCGCGCCAATGCGGCGAGCTTCTGCTGGCCGCCCGACAACTGCTGGCCCTTGCGATCGCGGAACGCGAAGGTCTCGGGGATGATGCGATAGACCTTTTCGAGTCGCGACGAAGCGTCCGGCGCACGCATGGCCCACGCCGGAACCATCAGGTTCTCCTGCACGGTGAGCGTCGGGATCAACCGTCGATCCTCGGGGATGTAGCCGATGCCCAGGCGAACCCGCTCGTGCGGCGGACGGGCGCTCAGTTCGCGGCCGTCGAAGAGGATCGATCCGCCGCGGTTGCGCAGCAGCCCCATCACGCTTCGCATCAGCGTCGTCTTGCCGGCGCCGTTGCGCCCGATCAAGCCGACGAATTGCGCCTCGTCCACGTGCATCGTCACGCCGCGCAGTATGCCGATCGCGCCGATCGAGACGTCGAGCCGCTCAATGTGCAGCATCGCTCGTACCCCGATGCGCCGGTTCCGTCCCGATCACGTAGCGACGAACATCGTCATTCGACAGCACGCTGGCCGGATCCCCGTCGGCGATGATGCGCCCCTCGTAGAAAGCGAGAATGCGCCGCGTATAGCGGCGCACGATGTCCATGTCGTGCTCGACGAAGAGGATGGTCGGCCGCACCGCCGAAACCGCGGCCATCACCGTGTCCATGATCGCGAACTTCTCGTCGCTGCTTACGCCACTGGTCGGTTCGTCGAGCAGCAGGATGCGAGGACGGGCGGTCATAGCCACGGCGATGTCGAGCAGCTTTCGCACGCCCTCGGGCAATACGCCGGCCGGACGCGCCGCGTAGTCTGTGAGGCGATAACGCACCAGTGCCTCGTCGGCCGCTTCGTCGACGTTTGGAGCAGCGATGCCTGTCCGGAACGCCAAACGCGGTGCGCCGAGCGACACGACGCCGTATCCGACACGAAGATTCTCGCGAACGCTCAGGCTGTCGAAGAGCTGCGGGATCTGGAACGAGCGACAGATCCCCAATTGCGTGATCCTTCGCTCGGGCAGGGCGGTGATATCGCGTCCGCCGTAATGGACGCTCCCCCTGTCCGGCTTCACGTAACCGGTCACCATGTTCAGGAACGTCGTCTTGCCGGCGCCGTTGCCGCCGATCAACGCGACTACGGAACCTTCGTCGACCCGTACGTCGAGATTGTCGGCTGCGGTTACCGCGCCGAAGCGCTTGACCAGTCCGCGGGTCTCGAGCACGGCGTTCATGGGGCGGCGCGGCGCCGAAACAGCGACCACAGTCCTGCGGGCAGGAACATGATCACTGCGAGCATCGCGAAACCGAGAACGAGCTGCCACGTATAGGGCGTGTACTGG
The DNA here is from genome assembly GCA_023389055.1 of Pseudomonadota bacterium. Classification (GTDB taxonomy): domain Bacteria; phylum Pseudomonadota; class Gammaproteobacteria; order Burkholderiales; family Burkholderiaceae_E; genus Zeimonas. The sequence continues at coordinate 40,291 of JAEWFA010000062.1, forward strand.
TATGCGACGCTCTTGATCCATTCGAACAACAGCGAGCCGAGGAAGGGCGCCCCCACGTTGGAGATGCCGCCGAGAATGGCGACGAAGACGAACTCCCCGGAGGTGGTCCAGTATGCAAGTTCGGGGTCGATGTGTCCGATCGAAAGCGCAACGATGCCGCCGCCCAGCCCGCCGAGGAAGGCGGCAATTACCTGGTTCAGGTGCATGACGTTGCGAACCGACGCGCCCAAATACTCGACGCGAAGTTCGTTGTCGCGGATCGCAGGGGCCAGCCGGCCGCGAACCGAGCGCAGGAACCGTTCGACGGCAAGCGCGGCCGCATAGCAAAAGCCCACGGCCACCGCATAGAGGACGTAGCTCCGGGCCTCGGGCGCGGTGCGGATTCCCGCCGCCGAGTTCCAGGCGACGTTGAAACCGTCGCTGCTTCCCAGGGCGGACGTCTTGACCAGCAAGCCGTAGAGGATCATGGAAAACGCAAGACTGAGCATCGCGAAGAAGATCGCTCGATAACGCGCGAGCAGGAAACCGAGCAGCCACGCGACGACGGCAGCGACCAGCGCTCCGAACAGCGGCATGACGACCGCGTCGTGCGTGAGAATCGATGGCGGCAGGCCGAGCAGGCGCGTCGCCGAGACCGCCGCGTAGGCCCCGAGGCAGTAATACAACCCCTGTCCGAAGGAGACGAGCCCGCAGCGCATCAGCAATACCAGGCCGAGCACGACGAGTCCCTTGCCCAGCGCGAGGACGAAAAGACTCTGTGCCCACGGCGGCGTCCACCAACCGCCGACGAGCAGCACGACCAGCGCCGCCGCCCACGCGATCGATGGATGCTTCATATCCGCCGGGCCTCCGGGGCCGCGAACAGCCCCTTCGGACGCGCGACGAGCACCAGCGCCATGACCAGGTAGACGCTGAACAGTTCCACATCGGGCAGGTAATGCACCGCCAGCGAGCGTACGAGTCCGACGATCAACGATCCGAGCGCGGCGCCGGGAAGGCTGCCCAGTCCACCGATCACGACGACGGCGAAGGCCAGCACGATCACTTCGACGCCCATTGCCGGTACGACCGACACTTTCGGCGCGATCAGCGCGCCGCCGAGCGCCGCGAGCGTCGTGCCGAGCGTGAACGTGACGAGATAGAAGCGGGCGACATCGATTCCCATCGCCGCACTGATCTCGCGATCGTGGATGACCGCCGCCAGCAACTTGCCGTGCCGGGTCGAGGTAAGTGCCCAGGTGAGCACGATGCCCACCGCGAACGCGACGACGACGAGCAGCGCGTCGTACACGGTGTACGGCAGGCCGGCCAGTTCGAAGTTGCCGAGCAACCCGTACGGCTGGTACGCAGCGATCGATTCGACCCCCCAGACCAGCTTGATCGCGTCCTCCAGAATCAGGAACACCGCATAGGTGACGAGCAGCAGCACGACCTCGTCCTGCCCGTACAGGAAGCGCAGCAGGCCCCGCTCGATCAACGGGCCGACGACGAGGCCGACCGCCGCCGCCGCGACGAAAAGCAGCGCGAAGCTCGCGTACGGATTCCACCCGGCGGCGAACCACGCTGCCACGAGCGTCGCCGCGACGTACGAACCGAGCGCGTACAGGCCGCCGTGCGCGATGTTCAGGATCTTCATCACGCCGTAGATCAGCGTGAGACCGACGGCGATGATGAAGAGATAGGCCGAATAGACGACCGCGTCGACGAGAACCGGGAGCAGGGCGCTCATCGCGCGGTTTTTTGCGTCACTTCGCGGTCTTGAAGCCCGACTTGATCCATTCCTCGCTCTTCTGGCCTTCCGGCGGGTTCACGCGCGCAGCCTCGTAGCGCTCGATATCGGTGACGACCGCCTTGCCGCCTTCATGCTTGACGATGCCGTATGCGGTGGACTGGACCGCCTGGTGCCCCTTGCCGAGCGACATCTCTACCGGACCGCCGGGGCCCTCGAAACGCAGCTTCTCGAAGGCGGCGATGACCTGGTCCTGGTTGGGCGTCTTGTTGCCGTTGGCCGACTGCGCCTTCTCCCAGGCCGCCTTCACGCCGAGGATCGCCTGCGCCATCTTGTACGACGGATAGCTGGGCGACACCGAATATCGCTCGTCGTAGACCTTGCGGAACCAGGTGTTCAGTTCCGAATCCGGCGCGAACGGTCCGAAGGGACCGCGCGCTCCGATCACCGTTCCCTGGGGAACCTGCGTACCCAGGCGCACGAGCGTGGGTTCGCCCGCCGTCATCACGACCGTACTCTTCTGGAACAGGCCGCGGGGCGCACCCTGCAGGATCAGCGCCTCGGCATCGCCGCCCCAGAAGCTCGAATGCACCACGTCGGCGCCGCTTTGCAGCAGCGCGGAAATTTCCGCGCCATACTGGCCGGCGAGGAACTTCGGCATCTGCGACGTGACGATCTGGACGTCCGGCTTCAGCACCTTGATCGCCGCCTCGAAATCGTTCCAGGAATCCTGTCCCCAGGCGTAGTTCTGGTTGATTCCGGCGACGTTCTTCAACGACGGCTTGCGCGCCGTTGCGTAGAGCGCGGCCGCGGTGTTGTCCATCGTCGCCGTGGCGCCGGTACGGAACACGTACTCGTAGCTGCCGTCTTCGAAAATGCGCGGCGTGCCGCAATCGAAGAACACGGTGAGCTTCTTCAGTTCCTCGGCGACCGGCGCGATCGCCAGGCAATCGCCGCTCGAGATGTAGCCGATGACCAGATCGACGCCGTCGCGTTGCACGAGGTTTCGATACTCGTTGACCTGCCGCGTCGTGCCGCCCGCTTCGTCGACGAAATGCAATTCGATCGGCGCGCCCCCCAGCCCTGCAGTGGCGTACGGCCCAGGCGCCTTGCCCGCATTCAGCGCCTCGACCAGCACCTCGGCGCCGTTGCGCGCGGGAACCCCGAACGGCCCCGCCGCCGCGCCAGACAGGAACGTAACCACGCCGATTCGCACCGGCTTCTTCGCGGGCTCGGTTTGTGCTTGCGCGAGCGCCGAGGACGCGGCGAACGAGAGCGTGACAGCGATGGAAAGCGGGGCGGGCGAAGCGAAGATTCCGAATGCCCTCTTCGGGCGGCTGGTTCGCATCGAGTTCTCCTGTAGGACGAGCGGGCACACGAGCGCCGAGGTCTTTCACGATCCGGGACGGGTCGTGCTGCGCGACATGGTGCCCCTGCATCGTCGGCGGTGTCCAACAAATCCCGCTCCGCGTCGGCGACAAGCCTGTACCGTCGACAGCGCGGTCGCCAACGACTGATGCGAGCGCGAGGAATGCGAAATGACGGAGTGATCGCCGGCGGCCGGTCATCGCCGCGCCGGCTGGAGACGGCCGCGATGCACACGATCGCGACGTTCGAGGCCGCAAAGGGCGTGGCCGCACTGGCTGCGCTGCTCGGGTGGCTGAGCCTGATGCACCACGACGTTCATCGGCTCGCCCTCGAACTCATCGGGCACTTCGGGCTCGACCCGCAAGCGCATTACCCGGAATTGCTGCTGCACTACGTCGATACGCTCAATGGCACGCCGCTGTGCACGACGGTGCTGCTGGGCTCGGCCTACGCGGTGCTGCGCTGGATAGAGGCGATCGGACTGTGGCTCGGTCGTGCCTGGGGCGAGTGGATCGGCGCGCTCGGCAGCGGCGTGTACGTGCCGTTCGAGTTGATGCATCTGCGGCATGCGCCGACATGGCAGGGCGCCGTCGTCGTCTGCTGCAACGTGGCCATCGTGCTCTTCCTCGGCGGCCGGCTGTGGCGACGGCGCGCACGGCTTGCGATCGACACGCACCGCGCCTGATTGCGGCACGATGACGCTACGACCGATTCGAAGGACGACCATGACGCCTGCGCAATTCACCGCCTACCTGATCGAGCAGCACGCAGACCGGGTCGGAGGGCGGCTCACGACGATGTCTGCCGCGCATCTGGACGCCGGAGAGGTGACGATCCGCGTGCACTACTCGAGCATCAACTACAAAGACGCGCTCGCGGCGACGGGCGCCGGCAAGATCATCCGGCGCTTTCCGTGCGTCGGCGGGATCGATCTGGCGGGCGAGGTCGTCGAGAGCGCCGATGCGCGATTCCGCCCCGGCGACCCCGTGATCGCGACGAGCTTCGATCTGGGCGTCTCGCACCACGGCGGCTACGCGCAGTACGCGCGCGTGCCGGCCGCCTGGGTCCTTGCGCTGCCCGACGGGCTGACGCTGTTCGAAACGATGGCGTTGGGAACGGCCGGCTTCACCGCCGGCCTGGCCGTCGTTCGCATGGAAGCCAACGGACTGACGCCGCAGAACGGCCCGGTCGTCGTCACCGGCGCCACCGGCGGCGTGGGCGGATTGGCGATCAACATGCTCTCGAGGCTCGGCTACGAAGTCGTCGCGCTGACGCGCAAGTCGTCCGAGGAACAGTACCTGCGCGAACTCGGCGCCTCGTCGGTCGAGCTCGTCTCGCAGATCGATCTGGCGAAGGTGCGCCCGCTCGAGCGCGCCCGATGGGCGGGGGCGGTCGACAACGTCGGCGGCCCGATCCTGCACTGGGCGCTCGCGAGCATGAAGCAGGCGGGCACGGTCGCGAGCATCGGCAACGCGGCGAGCATCGAACTGAAGACCACCGTGTTCCCGTTCATCCTGCGCGGCGTGAGCCTGCTCGGCGTGGACTCGGGCTACATCGGATTCCCGACGCGCCAGCGCGTCTGGGACCGCCTCGCCAGCGACCTGAAGCCACGGCATCTGCACGAGATCACGCGCACGATCGACCTCGATGTGCTGCCCGGCGCCTTCGACGATTTCGTGCAGGGCCGGGTGAAGGGAAGGACGGTCGTTCGTGTCTTTCGGCAATAGCCTTCGACGTTAGCGCTTTTCGTCGTTCACGAGAAGCAAAACTCCCACGGCTGCTCTTCGGCGCCGAGCGCGGTCGGCTTCATCATCACTGCGGTGGGGCGTACGACGCACGTCCACGTCTGCTGGCGCGTGAGGTCGCCGACCTGCAGCACGTGCGGACGCAGCACGGCAGCACAGGCCCCGTGCGACGGATCGCGCACGCTCGTGTAGCGGATCCCGTCGACGCCCGCCTGGCGAGCGGCGTGCGCCAGTGCCTGGCAGGCAGCGTAGTCGGACGAGTGCCGCCAGGCCGCAGCGAAAGCGGCCCAAGGCGCGGCCCGGAGATCCACGATCCGCCCCCGCAGATGGGCGGTGAAGAAGGTCAGCTCGCTCACGACCGGCTCGTCGGCGAATGCATCGCTGTCGGCAGCGAAGCGCCAGCGCCAATATCCGACTTCCGCGCAGGCCGCTCGAAGCTCGCTTGCGCCGTACCAGACGCCCGGTTCGTGCGCCGGGCGAAATCGCGACGGCCACGGACTGATGTAGCGAAAGGGGGTCGCCAGCAGGTAGTGCATCTGCTCGGCGCCGGCCGGGCGAGCCGGCTTGCTCTCCTCCAGCAACGACTCCAGCAGTTCCTGCTCGGCCAGGTTGTCGACGATCTTCAGCGTCGCGATCCGGTGTTGCGCTTCGACGCCGCGCCACAGGGTCGCAGAGCGCACGCGGCCTTGCGCGAGCCACGCCCCCCAATGAGGTCGGCTCGCCTGCCAGTTCTGCGCATCCGCCGAGGCGCCTGCTGCCTTGCTCACAGCGGCGCGCGCATGTGATCGAGATACGCGACCGTGCGAACGAGCCCTTGGGCAGTGGTGACGAGATCGCGCGGAACTCCGTTCAGCGCCCGGTTGTAGGCGGACATCCAGTTGCGTCGCTGTTCGTCGTTGCCGCCGACGAGCACGTCGAGCGCGCGGAAGCAGCGAACGATCAGGGCGGCGAGTTCCGCCTCCTTGCTGCCCGGTTTCAATGTCGTGGCGCCATGCGCCATCCGCGAGATGCTGGCTTCGCTGATGCCCAGTGAGGTTGCGAGCCGCGCTCCCCGCAGGCCGAGCAGATCCGCCGAACGAAGCAGCGCTTTCGTCAGGACCTGCGCGGGATCGGCGCGATCGACGCCACCGTTTCGACGCGGCGCCGCGGTGCTTGCCATGGCTTTTTCCATGTGGAAAGTATAATGGACTTCCTTTCTAATGAAAGAGATTGCGTTTCGGTGCGACCGAAAAAGACCGGTGCGCGCGGCGCCACACGGCGCTTCCCGACATCGCGCCCGTCAAGGCCATCGGCCAGGCCCGTCGCCGGAACGACGTAGGGTAGCCGTCGAGGAATCGGAGCAGGCCCCAGGGAAGATGAGTTCGAAACGGATCAGCATCCTTGTCGTTTCCGGGGCGAGAGAGCGACTGCAGATGGCGGCGATGGTCGCGGCGGTCGGCGCGGTCAGCGAGAACCGGGTCACCGTGTTCCTGTCGATGAACGCGCTGCGCTACTTCGTCAAGGGCGACCAGACGGCGGCGCCGGCGGAAGGTCCGTTCGGAGAGCTTCTCGACGAGAAGCACACGCCGCCGTTCCGCACGCTGTTCGAACAAGCGGTAACGCTCGGCGACGCGAAGATCCATCCGTGCTCGATGGCGATCGACGTGCTGTCGCTCGAACCCGATGCACTCGAGTCGTGGCTCGCGGAACCGCTCGGCCTGACGAAGTTTCTCGACGACGCGGCAGGAGCGCAGGTCTGGTCGTTCTGAATCCGGCGCTGCCAAGGAGGGTTCGTGGCCGACAGAAAGGTGATCGACGCGCGCGGAAGCTTCTGCCCCGGTCCGCTGATGGAGCTGATCGCCGGCATGAAGATGGCACAGGTCGGCGACGAACTCGAGGTGCTGTCCAGCGATCGGGGCTCGGCGCGGGAGATTCCCGACTGGATCCGCAAGGTCGGGCACGAACTCGTCGGCACGCGCGAACAGGCCGGCGTCTGGCACGTGTCGGTGCGCAAGCTGAAGTAACGACGACAAAAGGAGAAGGAGCGATGCGCATCCTGATCGTCGGTGGCGGCATGGGCGGAACGATCCTCGCGAACAATCTCGCGCGGCGCCTGGCGCCGGAGCTGAGGAAGGGGCAGGTGAGCATCACGATGCTGTCGGCCTCCGAGCGGCACTTCTACCAGCCAGGGCTGCTGTACCTGGCGTTCGGCCGCGTGACGCCCGACGAGTTGTATCGCGACCAGGCGAGCCTGCTCGAGCCGGGGATCGAATTCCTCGTCGACCCCGTCGAGCAGTTCGTGCTCGAGCGCAACCAGGTGAGGGCACGAAGCGGGCGCAGCTTCGACTACGACATCCTGGCGATTGCCACCGGGTCGCGTCCGGTACCGGAACTGACGCCCGGGCTCATCGAGAACTCGGAAACTTTCTATACCGAGGAGTCGGCGCTGAAGATGTTCCGGCGCCTGCGCGAATTCGACGGCGGCCGCGTCGCGGTCGTCGTCGGCGTTCCGCACAAGTGCCCGATGGCGCCGCTCGAGATCACGTTCATGCTGCACGACTATTTCAAGGAGCGCGGGATCCTCGACAAGGTGAAGCTGCACTACACGTATCCGATCGGCCGGCTGCACAGCCTGGAGAACGTCGCGAAGTGGGCAGCACCGGAGATGGAGCGCCTGGGCATCACGAGCGAGACGTTCTTCAACATCAAGGAAGTCGACGCCCAGGCGAAGGTCGTGCGCAGCGAGGAGGGCACCGAGGCGCCGTTCGACCTGCTGGTCTCGATCCCGGCGCATCGCGGCATGGAGGTGATCGAGAGGAACGGGCTCGGCACCGGCGGATTCATCCCCACGCATCGGCACCAGCTGAACATGGAGGGGCACGACAACGTCTACGTGCTCGGCGACACGACGAACCTGCCGATCAGCAAGGCCGGCTCCACCGCGCACTTCCAGGCCGAGGCGCTCGGCGAGAACATCGCCGCGATCGTCAAGCTCGGCGCGCCGGTGCGCGACTATGACGGCAAGGTGTTCTGCTTCATCGAGGCCGGCAAGGATCGCGCGACCTACGCGAAGTTCGACTACCTGAACCCGCCCGATCCGCAGCCGCCGACGCAGGCCGTGCACTGGTTCAAGATGGCCTACAACAAGTGGTACTGGACTTCGGCCCGCGGCCTGCTCTGAGAAGCCGGGAGACGACGATGGACATGCACGATGTGCGCGCCGCAGGCGGCGAAATCGAGCACCTGATCGACGCTGCGCGCGACGCGCTCACCGACGAGATGGTCGGGCGTCTCGCCGAAACGATGAGCAGCGGGCTCTCGTTGCTCGACCGCCTCGAACGCGGAGGCGCCGACCGCATGATCGCTCTGCTCGAGCGCCTCGACGGTTCGGGCTCGCTGCAGAAATTGTGCGACTCGCTGCCCGCGCTCGTCGAGCGGATGTCGCGCATCGAGGCCACGCTCGCAGCGATCGATGCGGCCGCGCAACGCGCGAGCCGCTTGCCGCCGTCGCGCGGCGGCTTGCGCGCCACGCTCGATCTGCTGCGCGATCCGCAGTTCCAGGACGCGTTGCGATTCCTGCGCGAAGTCGGCAAGGCGCTGCGCGAGACGACGCAGGTGCCGCCGCCTCAGGTTCCGCAGAACGTGCGATAGGAGGCCGTCAGCTCGGGGGGCGCCGGCTCGGCGTATGGCGCGTGCTCGGGCACTTCGTCCCACGGCCGGCGCAGCGCCGCGAGCAGGCGCTCGAACGGTCCCAGGTCGGCCTCGTCCGAGGCTGCGGCCAGCGCCTCCTCGACGCGATGGTTGCGCGGAATCACCAGCGGATTGGCGCTGCGCATCCGCTGTGCGCGCGCGTGCGCACCGCCTGCGTCGGCGGGACCCCTCGAGCAGCGCGCGTGCCAGCGCGCAAGCCACCCCTGCAGCGCCTCGGCGTCGCCAAACAGCGCTTTGAGCGGCGTCTCGTCGCCTTGCGCGGCATCGGCCAGCCGACGCCAGGCGAGGGTGAAATCCACCCGGTTTTCCTGCATCAGTGCCAGCCAATCGTCGACGAGCGATCGGTCGGCGTCGTCGTCGGCAGACGTGCCAGCACAAATGCCGAGCTTCGCGCGCTGGCCTTGCAGCAGTGCGCTCGCGTACCAGTCCGCAAAGTCGTCGACCGGTTCCGTTACTCGCGCTACCGCTCGCTGCAGGGCTGCTTCGTCCCCGGGATCGGCAATCAGCGTCAGCAGCGTCTCGGCAAAGCGCGCCAGGTTCCATCGCGCGATTCGCGGCTGATTCGCATACGCATACCGGCCGCCCTCGTCGATGCTGCTGAATACCGTGGCTGGGTCGTAGGCTTCCAGGAATGCGCAGGGACCGTAGTCGATGGTCTCGCCCGACAATGCCATGTTGTCGGTGTTCATCACCCCGTGGATGAAGCCGACGTTCATCCATTGCGCGACGAGACGCGCCTGGCGTTGCGCCACGGCGCGCAGCAGCCCCACGTAGCGATCAGGCGCATCGATCAGTTCCGGATCGTGGCGGGCGATCGCGTATTCGGCCAGGCGACGAAGCGTGTCGAGGTGGCCTTTCGCGGCGAAGAACTGGAAGGTGCCGACTCGCAGGTGACTCGCCGCAACGCGAGTGAGCACCGCGCCGGGCAGCGTCCGTTCGCGGTACACCGGCTCGCCGGTGGCGACGACGGCGAGCGCGCGCGTGGTGGGAATGCCGAGCGCATGCATCGCCTCGCCGATCAGCACTTCGCGCAGCATCGGGCCCAGCGCCGCCTTTCCGTCGCCGCCGCGCGAGAAGGGCGTGCGCCCCGAGCCCTTGAAAGCGATGTCGCGATGCCGACCATTCCGATCGACGACCTCGCCGATCAGCAGTGCGCGGCCGTCGCCGAGCTGCGGCGAGAAGCCGCCGAACTGGTGTCCGGCATAGGCCTGCGCGATCGGTTCGGCGCCTTCGGGAAGGGCATTGCCCGAGAACAGCGCAGCGCCCGATGCATCGTCGAGCGCGTCCGGGTCCAGGCCCAGTTCGGCCGCGAGCCCGCGGTTCAGGAAAAGCAGCCGAGGCTGCGGCACCTGCGCGGGCTGCCACGCGACATAGGTTCCGGACAACTCCCGTGCGTAGGTGTTGTCGAAAACCAGGCCAGGGAAACGGGCTTGCGTCGTCATCGGCAAAGGCATCCAGCTCGCGTACGCTGTTGGCAAGTGACCAGTGTCTCGCAGGCCCCCGCCGGGCCCGGGTCGAATCCCTTCACTCGGGGGAATCTTTCACAGTGGACATCCCGCGTATCTTCAACATCACCGAAAGCGCTCACCGCATCCACAACCCGATCACGCCCGACAAGCTCGCCACGCTCGGCGCGGCGCTGCGTCTGCGATCGGGGGCGCGAGTGCTCGATCTCGGCAGCGGCTCAGGCGAGATGCTGTGCACCTGGCACGCGATCACGGCGTCACAGGCACCGGTATCGCTGCCGGCCATGTCGCCGAAGAGAAGGCCGATGTGGCGGCCTGTCTCGGCGCGAGCTGGGATCGGCGGCGGCGGGATCGGCACCATCGAGCTTCTGGCGCGCAGCCTGCTGGGACCGCTACGAGGCGGCCAAGTGGCTCACCATGCGCCTGTGGCTGCAGAGCAATCGGGACGACGAACTCGCGCAGCAGGTTCGAGCCATGCCGCAACCCGTGCGCTACGCGGCTTACACGCGCGAGTACCTGGGCCGGGGCGTGTTCGCGCTGATGGCGCGGTGAGGTGTACGAGATTTTACATAATGCACATTATGCGCAAGCTACGCATTCGCCCCGCACCTCAGGGCGCGCCCGATTCCCGCGCGCCCCGACTCGCTTCCAGCACGTCGAGCAACTCGCTCAGCGCCCCGAACTCGATCGGCTTGACCAGATGCGCATCGAAGCCGGCCTGCACCGCGCGTTGGCGATCTTCGGCCTGTCCCCATCCCGTTTGCGCAATGACGATCGCATCGCGCCCCCAGCCTCGCGCGCGCAGCGCGCGGCACGTTTCATAACCGTTCATCTGCGGCATGCCGATATCGAGCAGTACGATCTCCGGCTGGAAGCGTTCGCCGATCTCGAGCGCATCGAGCCCGTTGTGCGCCGTGCGCACGTCGTCCCCGTGAAGGCGCATCAGCAGCGCGAGCGACTCGGCGTTGTCGGCGTTGTCGTCGACGACGAGAGCACGACGGCACACCCGGGGTGTCGCAGCGCAGCCGCTCGGTCTTCGTGGGGAGAGTTCGTGCACTTTTCAGCGGACCGTTCGAAGCGCAGCGATTGTAGCGGCGCGGCGCGCTCGCAACGACGATATTCCCTTCCCAGCTGCGCGCCTTGAAATCGATGTTGCTACAGTTCGCGGTTTCGAAACCGGCGATGACCCGGCATGAGCGACGCGAGCAGACGAATCGGAATGATCGGCGTGGGCCTGATGGGAAACGGCATCGCTCGAAACCTGCTGCGCCGCGGGCACGACGTCGTCTTTCTCGATCATCCGGGAAACCAGCCGGTGCACGAGTTGCTCGCCGCCGGCGCTCGAGCGAGCGCCAGCGCCGCAGCGTTGGCCGCCGGCTGCGAAGTGCTGATCCTGTGCGTCACCGGCACGCCGGAAGTCGAGGACGCGCTCTTTCGCGAAGGCGGCGCACTGGAGGGCCTGCACGAAGGCAGCGTCGTGATCGATTGCTCGACGGCCATTCCCTCCTCCACCGTGCGCATCGCTGCCGCCATCGAGCGCGCGGGGGGCCGTTTCCTGGACGCCCCGATGACGCGCACGCCGAAGGAGGCGAGCGAAGGTCGCCTGAACGTGCTCGTCGGCGGCGACGCCGCGTTGCTCGAAGAGTGTCGTCCGGTGCTCGCCTGCTTCGCGGAAAACATCGTGCACGCCGGCCCGATCGGCGCAGGGCATCGCTTGAAGCTGCTTCACAACTACGTTTCGCTGGGCTTCGGCGTCGTTCTCGCCGAGGCGGCGGCATGCGCGCGGCGAGCCGAAGTCGACGATGGCGTCTTCCTCGAAGTGCTTGGACAAGGCGGAGGCCGCAGCGTCGTGCTCGATCGTCTGCGGCCCTACCTCGAATCGGGAGACGACGCCTCGTTTCGCTTCACCATCGCCAACGCCGCCAAGGACATGGACTACTACGCGACGATGGCGCAGGAGATCGGGGCGGCGCGCGAGGCCGCCACGGCGGTGCGCGACGTCTACGTGCGCGCCGCTTCGGCCGGCCACGCGAATTCGACGGTCCCGCAGCTGATCGACCTGCTCGCGCAGCGAGGCTGACCGCGTCGTCGGGCCTATCGGCGCACCGGCACGGCCTGCGGCACCGTGGCGCGCCGCTCGTCGATGCTGATGCGGCCGGCGCCGAAGGCAACGACGAACAGCAGCCCGCCGAAGATCGCGATGTTCTTGTCGAAGTTGATCTTCTGCATCGCCTGCTGCTCGGCCGGCATCGTCCAGTAGTTGTGGAAGCTGAACGCGGCGACGATCGTGAACAGCGCCAGTAACGCCGCCGCCCAGCGCGCCTTGTAGCCGACGAGCAGCGCGAGCCCGGCGATCAGTTCGATCGCGATGGCAATCACGACCGTGGCCGGCGGAAACGGCAATCCGGCGGACGCCGCGTAGCCGACAGTTCCGGAAAAGCCGGCGATCTTGCCCCATCCGGCCGGCACGAACAGCCACGCCAGGCAGACGCGTCCGATCAGCGGAAGGTATCTCTGCACTGCATCCATGCGATCGCTCCTCGTGAGTAGTCTGCCCGGGACATTGCCGGCGCGCCTATCGTAATCGACTCCACGGCTTCCTGTTACGCTTCGCCGCTGCCGATGACGGGCGCAGCGCCAGCGCCCGCCACCCACCCTGCCCGATGGATCCGTCCGCCTTCTTCGAACAGTCCTCGCCGCTGCTCGTGTCCTTCGTCGCGAGCCTGATCGGCGGAGCGCTGGCTACGACGCTGGGCGCAATTCCCGTCCTGTGGATGGGTCGGTTGTCGCCGCGAAGCAGCAACGCGATGCTGTCGTTCGCCGCCGGCGTGATGCTTGCCGCCACGGTTTTCTCGCTGCTGCTGCCCGGCTTCGTGATGGCCGAGTCGATGTTCGAGCACCGCGCCACGGCGGCGTTGGCGGTGGTCGCCGCCCTGCTCTTCGGCGGCTTTTCGATGGGGCTCGTCAACCGGGTCCTGCCGCACGAGCACTTCCTGAAGGGACCCGAAGGCCCGAGCGGCGAGCGCATTGCGCGCGTGTGGCTGTTCGTGCTGGCGATCACCGTTCACAACTTCCCCGAGGGGCTGTCGATCGGCGTGGGTTCGGCGAGCGGGGACGCGCGAATCGGCCTGGGCGTGACGGTCGGCATCGGACTGCAGAACCTGCCCGAGGGCCTGGCGGTGGCGATGGCATTGGCCGCGCTGGGCTACTCGCGCCTCTATGCGCTGCGGATCGCAGCGTTGACGGGCCTGGTCGAGCTGGCCGGCGGCATGTTCGGCGCAGCGCTGCTCGTGCTCTCCACCGCGATCCTGCCGCTGGCATTGGCCTTCGCGGCCGGCACGATGCTGTTCGTGATCAGCGACGAGGTGATTCCGGAAACACATCGGGGCGGCTTCGGCGAGACGGCGACGGCCTCGCTGTTCTTCGGCTTCGGGCTGATGTTCGTCCTCGACGTCGCGCTTCGCTGATCGAAGCGCCGCCGCGGGCTTCTACTCGCGCGAACCGGGCAGGCGCGGCGCTTCGAGCCTTTGCCTTCGCTGGCGTTCCGCGGCCATCGACTCGGCGCTGCGCGGTCGTTCGAGCGTGCCGTAGCGGCGCGCGAACTCGGCGGCGCGTTCTCGGACCCACCGCGCGTCGTCCGCCTTGCCGTTGCCGGCAAGGTAGTCAGCCGCGTCGCGCCCCGCGTCGTTGCGAGGCGTCGGATCGGCGCCGGCTTCGACGAGCAGCCTTACGGAATCGACATGGTCGTGCCGTGCGGCCATCATCAGTGGCGTGGTGTGATTCGGTGATTGCGCGTCGATATAAGCGTTCTGATCCAGCAGGTAACGCAATAGATCTTCATTGCCGCTGGTCGCCGCGTAATGCAGCGGGGTCCACCCCGGGCGGTTCACTTCGGCGCCCTTCTCGACGAGAAGTCGAACGACGTCCAGGTTGCCGTGCAGCGCGGCGAGCATCGCAGCCGTCTCGCCGCGCGCGTTCGGTGCGTCGATGCGGGTGCCGGCGATTGCGGCGAGCTCGCGCACGACGCTCCACGCGCGCTCGCGCGCCGCGACGACGATCGCGGGGCCGAACTGCGGATGCACGGCATTCGTATCGACGCCGCGCAGCAGCAGCGTCTGCACGCGCGCTGCGTCGTCTCGGGCGACCGCTTCCCAGAATTCGTCGCTGGCCGCTGGCGCCTTCGCGCCGGCACCGGCGGCTGGTGTCGGGCGCGCTGCGGACGGCTGCGCACCGACATCGCTCGCGGCCAGGCCGGCGGCGAGGCAGAGCGCGGCACTCGCCAACGCGGCGGTCGTCGCGCGTTCAATCCTGCGCATCGACTGCAGGCCTCGCATCGCGAAACAGGCGGAAGAAGTTGGCGGTGGTGAGCGCGGCGATCTCGTCGAGCGTTTGTCCGCGCAACTGCGCCAGGCATTGCGCCACGTGCAGCACCCAGGCCGGTTCGTTCGTCTTGCCACGCTTCGGTACCGGCGCCAGATAGGGAGAATCGGTCTCCACCAATAACCGGTCTTCGGGCACGCGAGCGGCGACCTCGCGCAGCGACGCGGCGTTGCGAAAGGTGAGGATTCCCGAGAACGACACGTAGAACCCGAGGTCGAGTCCGGCGCGCGCCGTCTCCCAGTCTTCGGTGAAGCAGTGCAGGACACCGCCCGCTTCGTCGGCGCGCTCCTCGCGCAGCAGGCGGATCGTGTCGGCCGAGGCGGCACGCGTATGGACGATGAGCGGCTTGCCGCTTTCCCGGGCGGCGCGGATGTGTACCCGAAAGCGCTCGCGCTGCCATTCGGTATCGCCTTGCGTACGGTAGTAGTCCAGTCCCGTTTCGCCGATCGCGACGACTTTGGGGTCCGCGGCGAGGCGCACCAGCATCGGCACGTCGGGCTCCAGCGCATCGGGCGAATCGGGGTGCACGCCGACCGACGCGCTCAACCTGGCATCGCGCCGCGCAATCTGCAGCACCGGATCGAAGCGGTCGAGTGCCACGCACACGCAAAGTGCATGGCCGACCCCATTGGCCTGCATGGACGCCAGCAGTTCGTCCAGGCGTGGGCCGAGTTCCGGGAAATCGAGGTGGCAGTGCGAATCGACGAGCATCGGGTGTGCGCGCAAGGCGCGCGAAACGCGTGCCGAACGTCAAGGCGGCGCGAATCGCGCGCGCCGCCTGCATTGTATCGGCCGCGCGCCCCTCAGATCGTATGCGTCGGGCGGTTCGCCTTCAGCGTTCCGCCGAGCAGCTCCTCGATCCGACTGCGTGCGCGGGTGCCGGCCTCGTCCCTGGCGAACTGCACGCCGAGCCCCTGCTGTCGCTGAGGCGTGCCGCCCGGGGTGATCCAGACGACCTTGCCGGTGACCGAGAGCTTGTTCGGGTCGTCCATCAGCGAAAGCAGCAGGTACAACTCGTCGCCGAGGCGCACTGCTCGCGTCGTCGGCACGAACAGACCGCCGCCGTCGAGGAACGGCATGTAGGCGGCGTACAGGGCAGCCTTTTCGCGGATCGCCAGCTGTACTACGCCCGGTCGCGCGCCCGTGCGCGAGCCGAAGGCGGCGTCGCTGCCGAGAGCGGGGCCTGGGCCGGTGAGCGGAGCCGGCGACGTGAGCGGACCCGGCGAGGTGAACGGGCCGGGCGACGTGACCGGCGCGAGCCGTACGCCCGTATCGAGCGCGTCGAGCAGCAGCGCCCCTGTGTCGGGAGCGGCGACGCCCGCGCTGCCGGCGAGGATCGGACCCGACGCATCGAGCACGGCGGTCGCGTCGGCATGCAACGAGCCCCGGATCGTCCTTCCGTCGGCTTCGGACATTCGTCTCCCCCTTCGTCGCCGTTGGCTACCCCGCCCACGCCGCCCGGACGCGAATCAGCGCGTCCTCGATCATCAGCCGCGGGTTGAGCGGGTGATCGACGGCTCGCGCCAGCGTTGCGATCCCGGACGCGAGCCCGTCCAGCGCCTGCAGCGACGTCGCCTGCGCCAGCGCGCGCAAACGTACCGCTCGCCCGGGAAAGAATCGCGGCTGGGCACCGACCGCGCATCGCTGCAGGTCGGCGATCCACGTCTGCAGCGTTCCGACCCAGAGCGACGGCTCGATGCCGGCCAGCGCGTCAGCGGCTCGCACGACCGAAGTTTCGGGAAGCGACGCGAAGGTCTCCACGACAAGCCGATGAGTGGACGCTGTCGTGGGATCGGCGAATCGGCGGGCGCTGAGCGGTGCCCCGCCGGCGGCGGCGAGCCACCCCAGGGCCATCGTTCGTTCGGCCCCGGTCTCGGCGACGAGCCACGCGGCAGCGACTTCCAGCGCCGGAAGCGGCAGCGGCACCGCGAGGCAGCGCGAGCGGATCGTCGCCGGGAGCGCGTCGGGCCGGTGCGTCACGAGCAGGAATCGGGTGCCTGCGCCCGGCTCCTCGAGCGTCTTGAGCAGCGCGTTGGCCGCAGCGAGGTTCAACGCATCGGCAGGATCGACGCGGACCACCTTGCAGCCGCCCCGATGCCCCCCCACGCCGACGAAGCGCTCGAGTGCGCGCACCTGGTCGATCCGGATGTCGCGGGAAGCGGCGGACGCGCGGGCGGGCCGGACCGCCCCTTCGGCGCCCTCGCCCGCTTCCTCGGCCGCGGGCGTGAGCACGCGCAGGTCGGGATGGCTGTCGTGGGCGATCCATCCGCAGGCGGCGCAACGTCCGCAGGCCGACCCGTCGGCCGCCGGCAACTCGCACAGCCACGCGCGCGCCAGTTCCGCGGCGAAATCGGACTTGCCGATTCCGGCCGGCCCGTGGAGGAGCAAGGCGTGATGGGCGCGGTGGCGTTGAGCGAGAACGGCACGCCAGCTCGGCTCGAGCCACGGGTAGATCATTCTGAACAAAGCCTTGCAAGATCTTGTTCGAGTACTGCTCGAACTTCGTCGACGCTCCCGCTGCCGTCGATCCGGACGACGCGCGCGCGGTCGGCCGCGGCGCGCAGCCGGTAACCGTCGCGCACACGGGTGAAGAAAGCGATGTCTTCGCGCTCGAAGCGGTCGGCTGCGCGCGAGCCCGCGCGACGCCGGGCGGCGACCTCGGGTTCGACGTCGAACCAGTAGGTGCGTGCCGGCTGCAGCGTGCCGTGGACCCACGCTTCGAGCCAGGCGATCCGCTCGGCCGGTGCGCCGCGCCCTGCGCCCTGGTAGGCCCAGGTGGAATCGGTGAAGCGATCGCAGACGACCCACTGTCCCTGCTCGAGCGCCGGGAGGATTCGCCGCTCGAGATGATCGCGCCGCGCGGCAAACACCAGCATCAGCTCGGTATCGAGCGACATCGAGCGGTGCAGCAGCAATTCGCGCAGCGCCTCGGCGAGCTCCGTGCCGCCGGGCTCGCGCGTGGCGAGGACGTCGTGCCCGTGCGCTCGCAGCCATTCGATCGACTGCGCGACGTGCGTGCTCTTGCCTGCGCCGTCGATGCCTTCGAAGGTGACGAAGCGGCCTTTCACCGGCCGCCTCTCTGATAGCGGGACACGGCACGATTGTGACTCGCCAGATCCGACGAGAACTCGCTGGTACCGTCGCCGCGCGAGACGAAATACAGCGCGCCGATCTGCGCCGGTCGCAGCGCTGCCTCGATCGAAGCCCGGCTCGTCAACGCGATCGGCGTCGGCGGCAGCCCGGCCCGCGTGTAGGTGTTGTAAGCGGTGTCGGCCTGCAGGTCGCGCTTGCGCAGGTTGCCGTCGAATCGCTCGCCCAGGCCGTAGATCGTCGTCGGATCGCTTTGCAGCAGCATCCCGCGCCGCAGCCGGTTGACGAAGACCGCCGCCACCTTGTCGCGCTCGTCGGCCAGGCCCGTCTCCTTCTCGACGATGGACGCGAGCACCAACGCTTCGTAGGGGCTGCGATACGGCAGGTCGGCGGCGCGCTGCTCCCACGCCGCGTTCAAGGCGCGCTGCAGCGCCTGGTACGCACGCCGGTAGACCTCGAGATCGCTCGCGCCCGGCGTGAAGCGATAGGTGTCGGGAAAGAACATCCCCTCGGGCCGCGTCTCGGTTGCGCCGATGCGGCGCATCAGCTGCGCGTCATCGAGCCCGCGCGTGTCATGCGCGAGTTCTGCGTTCGTGTCGATCGCCTCGCGCATCTGGCGAAACGTCGAACCTTCGACGAAACGGATCGACATCAGCAGCACGTCGCCGCGCACGAACTTGTCGAGCAGCGCGTCGATCGTGATCGGCGCCTGCAGCTCGTAGACGCCGGCCTTGAGCTTGCCGTCGTGGCCGCGCAGCTTGTACCACAGCCACAATTCGGTGGGACCGACCTCGACTCCCTGGGCACGCAACGCCTGTGCGACGCCGCGCACGTTCGCACCGGCCGGCAGCGTGAAGCGGACCGGCGACGCGCTGAACGCGACCGGCTCGACGCGGAAGCGATGCCATCCCCAGGCGAGCGCTGCGGCGACGGCAATCAGCAACGAGAACAGGACGAGCCCTGCGGTACGGCCCTTCGACACTTCGCTTCCGGTTCGACAACGACAGAGGGGACTCCTATGATAATCGGTCGATTCCGGCACCCGATCCATGACTTCCGCGCCTCTTCCCCTGGCTCCGAGAGCCGATTCGGCTGCGCCCGACCTCGACGTCGTGCGCGCCGCCGCGCAACGCTGCGGCGTTTCGCTTCACGACGACGTCTACGGCGCGCAATCGCGCATCGAATCGCCGACCACCGCCAAGGTGAAACTCGCCGAGGGCGCGCTCGCCTGGCTGCCCGGCCTTTGCGTGCTGCGACTCGACGGTGACGATGCGCTGCGCTTCCTGCATTCGCAGACGACCAACGACCTGCTGCAGCAACCGCCCGATGCGGCGCGCTGGCACGGCTACTGCTCGCCGAAGGGCCGGCTGCTGGCAACGATGCTGATCTGGCGCGACGGTGCGTCGGTCCGGCTGCTGCTGCCCGACAGCGTCGCCGCGACGATCGGCAGACGGTTGAAGATGTTCGTGCTGCGCTCGAAAGTCCGGATCACGAACGAAAGCGGTGCGCTCGCCGTGCTCGGCGTGATCGGCGATGCCGGTGCCGACGCACTGCAACGCCTGCACGTCGCGGCACCGGCGCCGATGAAGGTCGTCGTCGCCGACGGCACAGTCGACGCGAACGCCCCCCGCGACCCGTCAGCGCCCCGGCTCACCGCCATCGGACTGCCGCCGCTGCCCGCCGATCCGTCGAGCGGCATCGCCACCGACGTGCCGCGCTGGCTGCTCGTCGTACCGGCGGAGTCGGTCGAAGGCGCGTGGCGCGCGTTGCAGGCGCGGCTGGCGCCGACCGACAGCCGCACGTGGCGATGGACCGACGTGCGCAGCGGCATCGCATCGATCGTCCCCGCAACGAGCGAGCAGTTCGTGCCGCAGATGCTCAATCTCGAAGCCGAAGCGATCGGTGCCGTCAGCTTCACGAAGGGCTGCTATCCGGGACAGGAGGTCGTCGCCCGCAGCCACTACCTCGGCAAGACGAAGCGACGTACGTTCCTTGCGCGGATCGGCGGCACGGCGGGCAGCACGCCGCGCGAACCCTTTCCCGGCAGCGACGTCGTCGACGCCGCCGGTCAACCGGTCGGCCTGGTGGTCACGGCGGCACCTTCGCCCGACGGCGCCGTCGACGTGCTGTTCGAGGCGCAGGTCGCAGCCGCGAAGCAAGGTGAACTCGCCGTCGACGGACAGGCGCTGCAGCCGCTTGCGCTGCCCTACACGGTACCCCCCGAATGAGCGCACTCGTCGTTCTCGTCTGGTTCCGCGCCGATCCGGCGCGCAACGACGAATGCCGGCAGGCACTGGACGCGCTCGCCGCACGCATCGAGCGTCGGTTCGACGTGCGCGGGCGTTTCGGCTGGCGCGACGAGCCGCAGAAGAACCGCCGTACCTGGCTGGAATCGTGGGAGCCGTTGCGCGACGAGCAGGAAAGCGCTTTCGTCGAGGCGCTCGAAGTCGAAGCGGCTGCGCTCGGTATTCCGGCGCTGGCGCCCGGCGGGCGTTTCGTCGAGACGTTCCGCTGGGCCGACGCGGCGAAGGACTCGCCGCGATGTGCCTGATCGCCTTTGCGCTCGACGCCCACGATTCGTTCGCCTTCGTCGTCGCGGCCAACCGCGACGAATACTACGCACGCGAGACGGCGCCGGCCGCGTGGTGGGACGACGAGCACAAGGTCTACGGCGGTCGCGATCTTCGCGCCGGCGGCACGTGGCTTGCGATCGATCGGCGCGGACGCTTTGCCGCCGTCACCAACGTGCGCGAGCCCGATCCGGTGAGCGGGCCGCGTTCGCGCGGCGCGCTCGTCGCCGGGTTCGTCCAGGGCTCGGAGCCCGCGCGCGACTACGCCGAGCGCCTGCTCGCGCACGCCGACGAATACGCGGGTTTCAACCTGCTGCTCGTCGATCTCGCCGCCGGGCAACCGGCCCTCTTCGTGTCGAACCGCGATCCACGACGGATCGTCGCGCCCGGCAGCGGCGTGCACGCGTGGTCCAACGGTACGCTCGATGCGCCGTGGCCGAAGGTGCTGCAGCTGCGCGAACGACTGTTGCACGGGCTCGGGGCCCCCGCGCGCCAGCTCGGATCGACGCTCTTCGACGCGCTCGCCGATCGATCGCTTCCCGACGATGCCGCGCTGCCCGACACCGGCATCGGAAAGGTGCGTGAACGGATCCTCGCGCCGGCGATGATCTTCGCGCCCGAACTCGGCTACGGCACGCGGGCATCGACGGTCGTCGCCGTACGGCGCGACGGCCGCGTCGTCTTCGTCGAGCGCAGTTGGGTGCCCGACGGCGGCGCCCTCCGGCACGCCGGCGAGCGGCGCGTGCGCTTCCGGCTCGCGTCGGCGACGATCGACGCGCTCGGCCGGCGCGCAGCACGAGCCTGACCCGAAGACGTCAACCAAGCACTCGGCGCATCCGCACGTGCTCGATCCCGGCTTCGCGGTACGGCTCGCCGATCGTCTCGAAGCCGCACCTGCGGTAGAAGCCCTCGGCAGCGCATTGCGCGCTCAGCTCGACGGCCGCGTCGCCGCGCGCTCGGGCGCGCGCCACGAGCGCATCGAGCACGCGCATCCCGATGCCCTGGCCGCGCGCATCGGCGCGAACCGCCATTCGCCCGATCTTCGCCTGCGGCAGCAGCCGGCCGGTGGCGATCGCCCGTCCGTCGCGATACGCGACGCAGTGCAACGCGTCGGCGTCTCGTCCATCGGACTCGATGTCGGTCGGCACGCCCTGCTCGTCGACGAACACCGCCACGCGCAGCGGCAATGCATCGGCACACAGTCGCTCCCAGTGCCCTACTCGCACGACGATTGCATTTGCGAGGTCGTCGACGAATGCAGCGATCTCGCGCGCGACGCGCTGGGTCGCCTCGTGCACGAGCCAGTGCGTTGCTTCGGGCAGGCGCACGATGCGCAATTGCGGTACCAGGCGATCGAGTCCGTCGAGCAGCGACGGCAGCAACGCGGTGTCGCGCTCGCCCCAGACGACGAGCGTCGGCACCCGCACGGTGAAGCGCGATGCATCCAGCGCAGGCAGCGCGGCATCGCGGTCGTTTTCCGCGGGAGGGTGCAACGGCGAGGCGCGGTAGTAGTTCACCGCAGCCTCGAGCGCGCCCGGGATCGCCCATGCCGCGTGGTACTCGGCGCGCTGTTCGGCGTCGAGCCAATCGGCGCTGCCCATCGACGCGAGCATCGCGTCGAGCCGCGCGAAATCGTCGCGCGCAAGCACTTTCTCGGCGCCCGGACGGCGCAGCCAGTTCATGTAGGCGCTCGCCGCCTGCTGGTGCGGATCGTGCGCGAGCGCCTCGGCGAACGGCACGGGATGCGGCGCGTTCAGGATCGCCAGGCGCTCGACGCGTTCGGGATGCGCGATCGCGAAGCCCCACGCGAGCGCGCCGCCCCAGTCGTGTCCGACGAGCGCGCAGCGCTCGTAGCCCAACGCATCGACGAGCGCGTCCAGGTCGGCGACGAGCTCGGCTGCTCGGTATGCGTCGACGCCCTCGGGCTTGTCGGAGCGTCCGTACCCGCGCAGGTCCGGCGCGACCACGTGAAAGCGTCGTGCGAAGCGCGGCATCGACTCGCGCCAGGCAAACCACCCCTCGGGAAAGCCGTGCAGCATCAGCAACAGCGGCGCACGTTCGTTGCCGCACGACGCGTAGTGCAGCCGCAGCGGTTGCGGCGCGCTGCGCACCAGCGCGTACTGCCCTTCGCGAATCGCTTCGTCGTTGCCGGGCTCGTCCGGGCGCATCGCCGATTGCCCCCTGCCGATGTCCGCTTCAGCCCTTGCGCTGGCCGAACCCGGGCTTGTAGGTGTACGGATCGCTCGGATTGCGCTGCATCAGTACATCCTGCATGCGCAGCTCCACCGACGGCAGGATGTTCGGATGCGTGATCACGTAGAAGCGGTTCTCGCGGATTGCATCGAAGGTCATCCGCGCAACCTCCCCGGCGCTGATCCGCCCCGACGAGACCGCCTTCTCGGTGGCGCGCTGCGACGCGCGCATCGACTCGGTGGGCGGAGTCGCGTCGCGCAGCTCCGCGGGCCGGTTCCTCTCCGATTGCGCGATGCCGGTGGGCACGAAGGCCGGACACAGCAGCGTCACGCCGATCGGCGCGCCGGCCAGGCGCAGGTCCTGATACAGCGTCTCCGTCAGCGCCACGACGGCGTGCTTGGAGACGTTGTAGACGCCCATGCCCTGCGGCGCGAGCAGCCCGGCAACCGACGCGGTATTGACGACGTGGCACGCGTCGCCCTGCTCGAGCATCCGAGGAACGAAACTGCGCACCCCGTGGATCACGCCCCAGAGGTTCACGCCGAGCACCCACTGCCAGTCGCGCTCGCCGGCTTCCCACAGCAGCCCGCCGGCGGCGACGCCGGCATTGTTGAACAGCACGTGCGTGGCACCGAAGCGTTCCAGCGTGCGCTCGGCCAGGCGCTCGACCTGGTCTGCCTGGCGCACGTCGACGTTCTCGCCGAAAACCTCGGCGCCTTGCGAGCGCAATTCGTCGACCACCCGCGAAAGCGCCTCGCGCTCGACGTCGGCCAGCGCCAGTCGCATGCCGAGCGAGGCGCCCAGGCGCGCGAACTCGCGGCCGAAACCGCTCGCCGCGCCGGTGATCACGGCGACCTTCGCGGCGAGCTCCTGCATGCTAGTCGAGCGCCACGAGCTGCTTGCCGACGTTGCGACCGGCGAGCAGGCCGAGGAACGCGTCGGGCGCATTCTCCAGCCCGCGGGCGATCGTCTCGCGATAGCGCAGGCTGCCGTCGGTGACGCGCCGCGCGAGCTCGGCCAGTGCCGTCGGCCACAGGTCCATGTGCTCGGAGACGATGAAGCCTTCGACGCGCAGGCGGTTGACGAGGATCGAACGGAACTGCGTGACCGGCATCGGCTGGCCGCTGTAGCCGGAAATCAGGCCGCAGACCGCGATGCGCCCGAAGGCGTTCATCCGCCGCAGCGCGGCATCGAGCGGCTCGCCGCCGACGTTCTCGAACAGCCCGTCGATGCCGTCGGGCGTCGCCGCGCGCAGGTCTTCGTACAGCCGCCCCGCCTTGTAGTCGACGCAGGCATCGAAGCCGTACTCGCCGGTGACGATCCCGCATTTCTGCGGGCCGCCGGCAATGCCGACGACCCGGCAGCCCGCCGCCTTCGCGAGTTGCCCGACGACCGAACCCACCGCGCCGCTGGCCGCCGACACGACGACCGTCTCGCCCGCCTTCGGCGCGATGATCCGGTTCAGGCCATACCAGGCCGTGACGCCCGGCATGCCGACCACGCCGAGGTAGGCCGACAGCGGAATTAGGGAGGTATCGACCTTCATCAGCCCGCTGCCGTCGGACACGCCGTAGAGCTGCCAACCGAACAGGCCGACGACGGCGTCGCCCACCGTGAAACGCGGATTGCGGCTCTCGAGCACCTCGCCCGCCGTGCCGCCGACCATGACTTCGTCGAGCTTCTGCGGCGCGGCATAGGATTTCGACTCGTCCATGCGCCCGCGCATATACGGGTCGAGCGACAGGAAACGATTGCGCACGAGTACCTGGCCGTCGGCGAGCGACGGTACCGGCGCTTCCTCGAGACGGAAATCGTCGTGCGAGGCCGCACCGCTGGGCCGGCGCGCGAGCACGATACGGCGGTTCGTCTCGGCCATTTCAGCTCCTCAGACTGCGGTGACGCCGCCGTCGACGGCGAGGATCTGGCCGGTGATGTGCTTGCCGGCATCGGAACAGAAGAGCACGGCCGCGCCCTTCAGGTCCTCGTCGTCGCCGAGTCGATGCAGCGGCGTGCGCGCCTTTACCTTGTCCTCGATCTCGGCAAGCGTTGCGCGCGACATCTTCGACGGGAAGAAACCCGGCGCGAGCGCGTTCACCGTGATGCCGTGCTCGCCCCATTCGCCGGCCAGCGCACGCGTGAAGTTCACCAGGCCGCCCTTCGTCGTGTTGTAGGCGATCGTGTGGTTGGTTCCGGGCTCGTTGCCGCGCAGCCCGGCTATCGACGCGACGATCAGGACGCGCCCGTAGCCACGGGGGATCATCGAGCGCTTGCCGATCTGCTGCGTGAGCAGGAACACGCCCGTGAGGTTCAGGTTCACCAGTTTCATCCAGGCCTCGAGCGGGTGCTCGGCCATCGGCGCGCCCCAGGTCGTGCCGGCGTTGTTCACGAGAATGTCGCAGTGGCCGAGTCGGCCGAGCGCGGCCTCGGCGAAGGCCATCACCGACTCGGGCTTGCCCAGGTCGGCGGCGATCCCGTGCGCACGAACGCCCTGTTTCGACAGGTGCTCGACCGCCTCGTCGAGCTCGGCCTGCTTGCGCGCCGCGAGCACGATCTCCGCGCCCATCTCGCCGAGCGCCTCGGCGATCTGCAACCCGAGCCCGCGCGAGCCACCGGTGACGATCGCCTTGCGTCCTTCGAGATTCATCGATTCGCGTACCGACATCGCCGCTCTCCGCTCAGACGATCTCGAACAGGCCCGCCGCGCCCATGCCGCCGCCGATGCACATCGTGACGACGGTCCATCGCGCGCCACGTCGGCGGCCCTCGATCAGTGCGTGCCCCGTCAGGCGCTGGCCACTCATTCCGTAGGGATGGCCGACGGCGATCGCGCCGCCGTTGACGTTCAGCCGCTCGTCGGGAATGCCCAGCTTGTCGCGACAGTAGAGCACCTGCACCGCGAAAGCCTCGTTCAATTCCCACAGGTCGATGTCGTCGACTTTCCTGCCGGCGCGCTCGAGCAGTTTCGGCACTGCGTAGACCGGGCCGATTCCCATCTCGTCGGGCTCGCAGCCGGCGACCGCGAAACCGCGGAAATAACCCAGCGGCTTCAGTCCGCGTTTCTCGGCGAGCGAAGCCTCCATCACCACGCAGGCGCCCGCGCCGTCGGAGAACTGGCTCGCGTTGCCTGCAGCCACCGACCCGCCGGGCAACGCCGGCCTGATCTGCGAGATGCTCTCGACCGTGGTGCCGGGCCGACGTCCCTCGTCGTCGTCGAGCGTGACCTCGCGCGTCTCGAGCCTGCCGCTCGCCTTGTCGGCGACCGCCATGCGCACCGTGATCGGCACGATCTCGTCCTTGAAACGGCCCGCCTCGGCCGCGGCGACCGCGCGCTGCTGGCTGCGCGCGCCGTACTCATCCTGGCGCTCGCGCTCGATGCCGTAGCGGCGCGCGACCGTCTCGGCCGTCTGCAGCATCGGCCAATAGAGCTCGGGCTTGGACTTCTTCAGGCCCTTCTCGACGAACATGTGCCGGTTCGACTCGTTCTGCACGCACGAGATCGACTCCACGCCGCCGGCGATGAACACGTCGCCCTCGCCGGCGATGACCCGCTGCGCGGCCATCGCGATCGTCTGCAGGCCCGACGAGCAGAAACGGTTGACGGTGGCGCCCGAGACGCTCACCGGACAGCCGGCGGCGATCGCCGCCTGGCGCGCGATGTTCCACCCGGTGGCGCCCTCGGGGGTCGCGCAGCCCATCAGCACGTCCTCGACCTCTCCGGGCTCGATGCCGGCGCGCTCGATGGCGGCGCGCACGACGTGCCCGCCCATCGTCGCGCCGTGCGTCATGTTCAGCGCGCCGCGCCAGGACTTCGCCAGTCCGGTGCGCGCGGTCGACACGATCACTGCTTCACGCATGTTGGTTTCCCCGTTCCGTTCAACCGTTGAATCCCTTTCCTTCGGCGACCAGGCGTGCGAGCAGCGGTGCCGGCGTCCAGAACGACGCATCGCCCCGCGCGCTGCGCGCGAAGTCGTGCATCCGGTTCACGACGTTGTACAGGCCGTACTGGTCGGCGTAGAGCATCGGCCCGCCGCGCCACAGCGGAAAGCCGTAGCCGGTGAGATAGATCATGTCGATGTCGGAGGCGCGCAGCGCGATGCCCTCCTCGAGGATCTTCGCGCCTTCGTTGGTGAGCGCGAAGACGAGTCGGTGCACGATCTCGTCGTCGGAGAGCTTGCGCGGGGTCACGCCGATCGACTCGCGGTGCGACGAGATCAACTCGTCCACCTGCGCATCGGGCAGCGCATCGCGTTTGCCCGGCACGTAGCGGTACCAGCCCGCGCCGGTCTTCTGCCCGAATCGACCGAGTTCGCACAGCTTGTCGGCGATCCGCGGGTACTCGAGGTTCGGCTGCTCGACGTAGCGGCGCTTGCGGATGTACCAGCCGACGTCGTTGCCGGCGAGGTCGCTCATCCGGAACGGCCCCATCGCGAAGCCGAACTTCTCGATCGCTCGATCGACCTGCTGGGGCGTTGCGCCCTCTTCGAGCATGTACAACGCCTGGCGCAGGTACTGCTCGATCATCCGGTTGCCGATGAAGCCGTCGCACACGCCCGAGACGACTCCGGTCTTGCGCAGCTTCTTCGCCAGCTGCATCGTCGTGGCGAGAACGTCCTTGCCGGTCTTCTCGCCTCGCACGATCTCGAGCAGCTTCATCACGTTCGCGGGCGAGAAGAAGTGCGTGCCGATGACGTCCTGCGGGCGCTTCGTGAACGAGGCGATGCGGTTCACGTCGAGCGTCGAGGTGTTCGTCGCAAGGATCGCGCCCTGCTTCATCACTTCGTCGAGCCTGCGGAACACCTTCTCCTTGACCGCCATGTCCTCGAACACCGCCTCGATCACGATGTCGGCGTCGGCGATGTCGTCGTAGGAGAGCGTCGGCTCGATCAGCGCCATCCGCTTGTCCACGTCGTCGGGCTTCATCCGTCCCTTCTTCGCGGTGTTCTCGTAGTTCCTGCGGATCGTCCCTACGCCCTTGTCGAGCGCTTCCTGCGCGACTTCGAGCAGCTTCACCGCAATGCCGGCGTTGGCGAAGTTCATCGCGATGCCGCCGCCCATCGTGCCCGCGCCGATTACCGCGGCGCGCTCGATCCTGCGCGTGGGCGTCGACGACGGAACATCGGGAATCTTGCTCGCCGCGCGCTCGCCGAAGAACGCATGGCGCAGCGCGCGCGACTCGGGCGTCTGCACCAGTTCGAGGAACAGGCGCCGTTCGTTGGCCATTCCCTCTTCGAAGCCCATCGTGACCGCGCCGGTGATCGCATCGATGCAGCGCACCGGCGCCGGGAAGTTCTTCGCGACCGCGCCGGCCGTGTTGCGCGAGAAGCGCAGGAACGCTTCGGCGTCGTCGTGTTCGACGCGCAGGTCGCGTACCTTTGGCAAGCCGCGGTTCTCGGCGAGCGCCTTCTGCGCGAAAGCGATCGCCCCCTCGACGAGATCGCCTTCGACGATCTCGTCGAACAGCTTCGTTCCGGCAAACTTCTCGGACTTCACCGGTTCGCCCGAGACGATCATGTTGACCGCCGTCTCGAGCGGCACGACGCGCGGCAGCCTTTGCGTGCCGCCCGCTCCGGGGAGGATGCCGAGCTTGACCTCGGGAAGCGCGATCTGCGCGCCCGGCGAGGCAACGCGGAAATGGCAGCCGAGCGCAAGCTCGAGCCCCCCGCCCATCGCGACCGCGTGCACGGCGGCGACCACCGGTTTCGTGCTTGCCTCGATCGTGCGGATCACCGTGTGCAGCGTCGGCTCGGCGAGCGCCTTCGGCGTGTTGAACTCGCGAATGTCGGCACCGCCCGAGAACGCGTTGCCTGCACCGTGGAGGACGATCGCGCGGATTGCATCGTCGGCCTGCGCGCGACGGAGCGCTTCGACCAGACCCGTGCGCAAGTCGTGGCCGAGACCGTTGACGGGAGGATTGTCCATCGTGACGACGGCAACGTCGCCTCGGGGGACGTAATGCGCTTGGGTCATGGGGAGGCTTCCGGAGAGTGACGGGACTGCTTAACGCGCAGTGTAACCGAGGGGTTTTTCCCTGTTTTCGCTCCACACGCTGAGGCGCGCAAGCGCCGGGCGCGCCGCGGCGCTCTGCGCCATTGGGGCCGGTACCGTGCGGAGCGAATGCAGCGAACGAGCGCGCCGGACCCTACACCTCCAGCCACTCGCGCCGCACGTCGTCGCTGGTGCGCAGCTCGTCGGGCGTGCCCTCGAACACGATGCGGCCGTGCCCCATCACATAGACCCGCTGCGAGATCCGCATCGCGATCGCGAGCTTCTGTTCGACCAGCAGCACCGAGATGCCGCGACGCTCGAGCTCGACCAGGTAGCCGGCGACGAGCTCGACGATCTTCGGCGCGAGACCCTCGGTGGGTTCGTCGATGAGGATCAGCTCGGGCTCGCCCATCAGCGTGCGGCACAGCGTGAGCATCTGCTGCTCGCCGCCGGAGAGCACGCCCGCCTGCGTGTGGCGCCGCTCGGCCAGGCGCGGGAACATCCGATACATGTCGTCGAAGCTCCAGCGCCCGGACTTCCGGCTCTTCTGTCCCAGCAGCAGGTTCTGCTCGACGGTGAGCGAGGGAAAGACGTCCCTGCTCTCGGGCACGTAGCCCACGCCGAGCGGCGCGATCTCGTAAGCCTTGCGCCCGAGCAGTTCGCGGCCGCGATAGACGATGCTGCCGGTGGCTTCGACCAGACCCATGACGGCCTTGGCCGTCGTCGAGCGACCCACGCCGTTGCGCCCGAGAAGACTGACGATCTCGCCGCGGCCGACGTGCAGGTCGACGCCGTGCAGCACGTGGCTCTTGCCGTAGTACGCGTGCAGGTTGGAGATCTGCAGCAACGGCTCGGCGCTCGCGTGGCTCACTGGCCGGCCTCCGATTCCATCGTCCCGAGATAGGCCTGCTGCACGGCCTCGCTCGCACGGATCCGTTGCGGCGTGCCGGTGGCGAGCACCTGCCCGTAGACGAGCACCGAGATGCGGTCAGCCAGGCCGAATACGACGCTCATGTCGTGCTCGACCATCACCAGCGTGCGCCCTTCGGTGACCCGACGGATCAGCTCGACCGCGCGATCGCTCTCCGAACGGCTCATGCCGGCGGTGGGCTCGTCGAGCAGGATCACCCGGGCGCCGCCCGCGATCGTGATGCCGATCTCGAGCGCGCGCTGCTCGGCGTAGGTGAGCGTGCCGGCAAGCGCGTCGCGGCGATGCCGCAGCCCGATCCGTTGCAGCACGTCTTCGGCGCGCTCGGCCGCGTCGGCGAGCCGGGCCAGCCGGCGCCAGCACGAGTAGCGGTAGCCCAGCGACCACAGCGTCGCGCAGCGTACGTTCTCGAAGGCCGACATGCGCGGGAACAGGTTCGTGATCTGGAAGCTGCGCGCGAGTCCCTTCCGGTTGATCTGATAGGGGCGATCGGCGGTGATGTCCTCGCCGTTCAACTCGATGCGCCCGCCGCTCGCCCGAAAGCGCCCTGAGATCAGGTTGAACAGCGTCGACTTGCCGGCGCCGTTCGGGCCGATCACCGCGTGACGCTCGCCGCGCGGTATCGACAGATCGACGCCGCGGATGATCGGGGTCTTGCCGAAGGACTTGTGGACGTCGACGAGCGTGAGCGCCGCCGTCGCTGCCGTCGTTGCGCCGGCTGCACGCTCGGCTGGCGACGGCGCCATGCGCTCGGGACGCGCGCTCACGGCGCCGCTTCCCGGCCGACGTTCGCCTCGATCAGCGTCTGCACCGCATTCCATGCGCCGGAGAATCGTCGGCGAGCCGCCTCGAAACCGAGCCCGCCCGCTGCAATCAACGCAAGCGCCGCCAGCCACGACTGCGACGACGCCGCATCGAGATCGACGCCGAACAAGCGTAGCTGCGAGCCCGACGCGAAGTTCAGCGTCAACTGGTAGCTCATTTCGACGATCGCGATGACGCCGGCGAGCAGCACCGTGCCGGCCAACGCGAGAGCCGCGTAAGGCGCGGCGAGCCGACCGAGCAGTCCGTGCCGGGCCACGCGCAGGTTCATCGCGATCAGCGACGCGACGCCGCCCGGTGCATACATCACCATCAGCACGAAGAAGACGCCGAGATAGAACTGCCACGCACTCGTGTAGTCGGACAGCGCCACCGCGAAGAAGATGAAGATCACCGCGCCGAGGATCGGCCCGAAGAAAAATCCCGCTCCGCCGAGGAAGGCGGCGACTAGCACGCCGCCCGAGCGCGCCGTCGAGACGTTCTCGGCCGACACGATCTCGAAATTGATCGCCGACAGTCCACCGGCGATGCCGCAGAAGAAGGCCGAGACGACGATCACGAGGAAGCGCACGTGTTGCGCGCTGTAGCCGATGAACTCGGCGCGCTCGGGGTTGTCGCGCACCGCGTTCGAGATGCGCCCGAGCGGGGTGTGCGAGAACGCGTACATCGCGATCATGCTGGCGAAGCACCAGACGGCGATCAGGTAGTACACCTCGATCGCCGGCCCGAAGGTGACGCCGAGGAAGGGCTCGCCGACGACGCGGTTCGTCGAGATGCCGCCTTCGCCGCCGAAGAAGCCGGGAAACATCAGCGATGCGGCGAAGACGAGCTCGCCGATGCCGAGGGTGATCATCGCGAAGGGCGTGCCGGCCTTCTTCGTCGTGACGTAGCCGAACAGCACGCCGAAGACCGCGCCGAAGAATCCGCCCACGAGCGGGATCATCGACACCGGCAGCCACAGGCGGCCCTCGCCCACCCAATTCAATGCGTGGATCGCGAAGAATGCGCCGAGTCCCGAATACACCGCATGGCCGAACGACAGCATGCCGGCCTGCCCGAAGATCATGTTGTAGGCCAGCGCGAACACGATCATGACGCCCATCTGCGACAGCAGCGTGATCGCGAAGCCCTTCTGGAAGACGAGTGGCAGCACCGCGAAAAGCAGCGCCGTCGCCGACCAGATCGCCCAACGGCCGAGATCGATCGGCTCGAAGCGCACGCGCGGCACGCGCAGGGCGGGCGCCGTCATGCGCTAGTTCTCCCGCGTTCCCATCAACCCGCGCGGCCGCAGGATCAGTACGAGCACCAGCAGCAGGTACGGCAGCACCGGCGCGACCTGCGACACCTTCAGCGACCAGACGCTGTAGAGCGGTGCGTCGGGGCCGAGCGGCACGCCCAGGCGCTCGAAGAGCGCCAGCGGCGACCAGTCGATGCCGACCGCGAAAGTCTGCATCAGCCCGATCAGCAACGACGCGACGAAGGCGCCGGCGAGCGATCCCATTCCGCCGACGACGACGACGACGAAGACGATCGAGACGATCACCGCCGCCATCGACGGCTCGGTGACGTAGGCGTTGCCACCGATGACGCCGGCCAGCGCGGCCAGCGCGCAGCCGCCACCGAAAGTGAGCATGAAAACCCGCGGCACGTTGTGCCCCAGCGCCTGCACCATCTCCGGGTGCGTCAGCGACGCCTGGATCACGAGGCCGATTCGGGTTCGCGTGAGCACGAGCCAGATCGCGAGCAGCATCGCGCCGGCCACGAGCATCATGAACGCACGATAGGTCGGGAAGTTCGTCGTGTAGACGGTGAACAGCGACCCGGCCAGCGGCTCGGGCACGACGTACGGCACGGCGGCGCGTCCCCAGACGATCTGCACGACCTCGACGACGATGTACGCAAGCCCGAAAGTGAAGAGCAGCTCGGGCACGTGCCCCCATCGGTGCACGCGTCGAAGCCCGTAGCGCTCGACGAAGGCGCCGAGCACGCCGACGGCGAGCGGAGCGACAACCAGCGCGATCCAGTAGCCGGTGCCCGGCAGCCACGCTTCGAGCCAGGCGCCGATCTGGTAAGCGAAATACGCGCCGAGCATGTAGAACGACGCATGCGCGAAGTTGAGTACGCCCATCAGGCTGAAGATGAGCGTCAGCCCCGAGGCGAGCATGAACAGCAGCAGCCCGTAGCTGACGCCGTTCAGCAATGAAACGACGAAGAACTCCAAGCGGTCGGTTCCTTTCGGCCGCGCGCAACGCGCCGAGCTCGATGCATCAGGGCCGCCGGCACCCGGGGGAAGGCCGCGCCGCGCGCCCCTGGCGCACGGCGAGCGCGGGCCAGCGCTACCGCTGCATCACTTCGCAGTCGGTCGCTTCATCTGGCACGACGTGGGCTGCGACGCGACGTACGGTTCGAGCATCGCTTCGGTGCGCCAGCCGTAGCCGGTACCTTCCTGGTCGAACCGGACGGACTTGCCGTCGACCTTCTGCCACGACGACACGTACACCGCCTGCTGGATCTGGTGATCGGTGGCGCGCATCTCGATCTCGCCGTTCAGCGACTTGATCTTCATGCCTTCCATCGCCAGTGCCACCTTCGTCGGGTCGGTGGACTGCGCCTTCTTCATCGCCTCACCGAGCAGCTTGAAGCCGGTGTAGGTGGCCATGACGTAGTAGTCGTCCTTGAACTTGCGCGCGAAGCCCTCGACGATCGGGTCTGCCTCGGGGTTCGGCACGTTCGGATGCCAGTACGAGACCTGGCGCACGTGGCCCTCGCCGGCGGCGCCCATCGCGGTGGGAACGCCGGTGGTGCCCGCGTAGTACGTGTAGAAATTCGCCGCCAGCCCCGCGTCCTTGGCCGCCTTCACGAGCAGCGCAAGATCGGCGCCCCAGTTGCCGGTGATGATCGTATCGGCGCCCGCCGCCTTGATCTTCGCCACGTACGGCGCGAAGTCGCGAACCTGCGCCAGCGGATGGCGGTCTTTCCCGACGACCTGCACGTCGGGGCGTTTGCGTTTCAGGTACTCCTCGGCGGCCTTCTCGACCGAATGCCCGAACGCGTAGTCCTGGTTGATCAGGTAGACCTTCTTGATCTCCGGGCGCTTCGCCATGTACGACGTGAGCGCCTCCATCTTCATGTCGGCATTGATGTCGAGCGCGAAATGCCAGAAGTTGCATCTCTGGTTGGTGAGCGACGGATCGATTGCCGCGTAATTCAGGAAGACGATCTCCTGGCCCGGATTGCGCGCGTTGTGCTTGGCGATGGCGTCGGACAGCGCAATCGCCACCGACGAACCGTTGCCCTGGACGACGTAGCGAATGCCCTGGTCGACGATCGACTTCAGCGCGGTGAGGCTCTCCTGCGGGCTGAGTTTGTTGTCGAACGGGACGACTTCGAAACGGACGTCGCCCGCCCACTTCTGCTGGTTCGCGATGTCGGCCAGGTACTGCCAGCTGCGGACCATGTTCTGTCCGAGCGGCGCCATCATTCCCGACAACGGATCGATCCAGGCGACCTTGACGGTGCCGGTCTGCGCAACGGCGACCGGCGCGGCGAACGCCGCGGAGGCGGCCAGCACGGCCGCGGTCAGGCGCAATCTCATCATCGAAGCTCTCCTCCTCAAGGATGATCCTGGCCGTCGCTCGAATCGGCGACGGTCCCGGCCGCGTCCATCATAAGCGAAGACCGACTGCCCGGCGCAAGCGCTCCATGAAAGGCACGGCCGTCTCGCGCGCCTTGCGCGCGCCCGCGAGCAGCACGTCCTCGACTTCGTCCGGGTGCGCGACGAGCGCGTCGTAGCGCTCGCGCATCGGCGCCAGCTCGCCCTCGATCAACGCGTTCAGCCGCTCCTTCGCCGGTCCCCAGCCCAGGCCCTCCTCGAGCTCGGCCTTGAATTCGGCGGCGTCGTCCGGAGCTGCGAAGGCGCGATAGATCGCATAGAGCTGCGAGTTCTCCGCGTCCTTCGGCTCGCCGGGTACGCGCGAGTCGGTGACGATCCGACGGATCGACGCGTGCAGTTTCTTCGCCCCGCCCTCGAAGAGCGCGATCGTGTTGTCGTAGCTCTTCGACATCTTGCGACCGTCCAATCCCGGCAGCGTCGCAACGTGCTCCTCGACCTGCGCCTGCGGCAGCACGAAAGGTCCGTCGCCGCTGCCGAAGACGCGATTGAAGCGCTGCGCGATGTCGCGCGCCATCTCCACATGCTGGATCTGGTCGCGCCCGACCGGCACGAACTGGGCATTGAACAGCAGGATGTCGGCGGCCATCAGCACCGGGTAACTGTACAGCCCCATGCTGATGCCGGCGTCGGGGTCCTCGCCGGCGGCGTTGTTGCGATCGACCGCTGCCTTGTAGGCATGCGCGCGATTCATCAGTCCCTTCGCGGTGACGCAGCCGAGGATCCAGGTGAGCTCCGGAATCTCGGGAATGTCCGACTGCCGATACAGCGTCACTTTCTGCGGATCGAGGCCGGCGGCGAGCCAGCTCGCGGCGATTTGCAGCCGCGACCGGCGCACGCGTTCGGGTTCGTCGCACTTGACGAGCGCGTGCAGGTCGGCGAGGAACAGGAAAGCGTCGAAGCCCGCGTCTCGACTCGCTCGCACGGTCGGCCGGATCGCGCCGACGTAGTTCCCCAGGTGCGGCGTTCCGGAGGTGGTGATTCCGGTGAGGACGCGTGGCTTCATGCGCCCTCTTCGAGCAGGCGGCGCAGCACGTATTGCATGATTCCTCCGTGACGGTAGTAGTCGGCCTCGGCGGGCGTGTCGATGCGCACCACCGCGTCGAACTCGACCTGGCCCGCGCGCACACGCACGGTGGCCGGCGTGAGTCCTTCGTTCAGCGTGACGATTCCCTGGATGTCGAAGCGCTCCTCGCCGGTCAGGCCGAGCGAATCGACGCTGGCGCCGGCGGGGAACTGCAGCGGCAGCACGCCCATTCCGATCAGGTTCGAGCGATGGATGCGCTCGAAGGACTCCGCGATCACCGCCCGGACGCCGAGCAGCATCGTACCCTTGGCGGCCCAGTCGCGCGAAGAGCCGGAACCGTATTCCTTTCCGGCAAGCACGACGAGGGGGGTGCCACCCGCCTCGTAGTTGCGCGACGCCTCGAAGATCGTGCATACCGGCGCATCGGCGCGCGTGAAGTCGCGCGTGAAGCCGCCCTCGGTTCCGGGCGCCAACCGGTTGCGCAGGCGGATGTTCGCGAAGGTGCCGCGGATCATCACCTCGTGGTTGCCGCGGCGCGAGCCGTAGGAGTTGAAGTCGGCCGGCGCGACGCCGGCGGCGACGAGGTATTCGGCAGCAGGCGAATTGCGCGCGATCGACCCCGCGGGACTGATGTGATCGGTGGTGACCGAATCGCCGAGCAGCGCGAGCACCCGCGCGCCGCGGATGTCGGCGACCGGTGCCGGCGTGCGCTGCATGCCTTCGAAATAGGTCGGCTTGCGCACGTAGGTGGACTGTACGTCCCACGCGTAGAGCGAACCGGTGGGCGTGGGCAGCGCGCGCCAGCGCTCGTCGCCGGTAAAGACGTCGGCGTAGCGATCGACGAACATCGACGAGGCGACCGACGAATCGATGCACGCCTGCACCTCGGCGCTGGTCGGCCAGATGTCGCGCAGGAACACGGCGGTTCCGTCGCCCGCATGGCCCAGTGGCTCGTGCATCAGGTCGATGTCCATCGTCCCGGCCAGCGCGTAGGCGACGACGAGCGGAGGCGAAGCGAGGTAGTTCAGCTTCACCTCGGCGTGGATTCGCCCCTCGAAATTTCGGTTGCCCGACAGCACCGCGGCCACCGACAGGTCGTTCTCGCGCACTGCGCGGCTCACCTCGTCGATCAGCGGACCGGAGTTCCCGATGCAGGTGGTGCACCCGAAGCCGACGAGCTCGAAGCCGAGCTGTCGCAGATAGGGCATCAGCCCCGCGCGCTCGTAATAATCGACGACGACCTGCGATCCGGGCGCAAGGCTCGTCTTCACCCACGGACGCTGCCGCAGCCCGCGTTCGACGGCCTTCTTCGCCAGCAGCGCGGCCGCCAGCATCACCGACGGATTCGACGTGTTCGTGCACGAAGTGATCGCGGCGATGACGATGGCGCCGTGGTCGATCTCGTAGGCGCCCCCGTCGGGCGCCGTCACCTTCGCGGGGTCGCGCGCGCGATCGGCGACACCCTTCGGCGCCGGATCACGCGGCTGCGGGCTCGTGCGCCCGGGAG
This sequence comes from Pseudomonadota bacterium, assembly GCA_023389055.1. Classification (GTDB taxonomy): domain Bacteria; phylum Pseudomonadota; class Gammaproteobacteria; order Burkholderiales; family Burkholderiaceae_E; genus Zeimonas. The sequence continues at coordinate 76,461 of JAEWFA010000062.1, forward strand.
CCGCTGCCTTCTCGAAGCCGGAATCCTGGCCGTTGACCAGGTAGGCGGGCGCGTCGGAGGCGGGAAACGTCTCGGCCACCGCTTCGTCGTAGCCTTTTTCGCCGCCCTTGCGCGTCGGCTCGCCGACCGAATCGGCGAGCGCTTCGCGCAGCGCCTGCTTGGCACGCGTGAGCACGATCCGATCCTGCGGGCGCTTCGGCCCGGCGAGCGACGGCACCACGCTGTCGAGTTCGAGCTCGAGGCGCTCCGAATAACGCGCTTCGATCGCGGGGTCGTGCCACATCCCCTGCTCGCGTGCATAGCGCTCGACGAGCGCCACCTGCTCGGCGGGCCGTCCCGTGAGCCGCAGGTAGCGCAGCGTCTCGTCGTCGATCGGGAAGATCGAGACCGTCGACCCGTACTCCGGGCTCATGTTGCCGATCGTCGCCCGGTTCGCCAATGGAATCGACGCGACCCCCGGCCCGTAGAACTCGACGAACTTGCCGACCACGCCGTGTCGACGCAGCATCTCGGCGATCGTCAGCACGAGGTCGGTGGCGGTCGTGCCTTCCGGCAGGCGGCCCGACAGCTTGATGCCCACCACGCGCGGGATCAGCATCGAGATCGCTTCGCCGAGCATCGCCGCCTCGGCCTCGATGCCGCCGACGCCCCAGGCGAGCACGCCCAGCCCGTTGACCATCGGCGTGTGCGAGTCGGTGCCGACGCAGCTGTCGGGGCACGCCACGCGCCGGCCGTCGCGCTCGGCGGTGAAGACGACGCGCGACAGGTATTCGAGGTTCACCTGGTGGCAGATGCCGGTGTCGGGCGGCACGACGCGGAAGTTGCCGAAGGCGCCCTGCCCCCAGCGCAGGAACTGGTAGCGCTCGTGGTTGCGCTGGTACTCGATCTCGATGTTGCGCTCGAAGGCCTGCGGCGTGCCGAATACGTCGACGATCACCGAGTGGTCGATGACGAGCTCGACCGGCGCGAGCGGATCGACGCGCGAGGCGTCGCCCCCGAGCGCGCGCATGGCATCGCGCATTGCCGCGAGATCGACGACGGCGGGCACGCCGGTGAAGTCCTGCAGCAGCACGCGCGCCGGCGTGAAGCGGATCTCCGTGTCGGGTTCCGCCGACGGGTTCCACCCGGCCAGCGCCCGGATGTCGTCCGGCGCGACATCGGCGCCATTTTCATTGCGCAGCAGGTTCTCCAGCAGGATCTTCAACGAATACGGCAGGCTGGCGACGTCGAAGCCCGCGCGTTCGAGCGCCGAAAGCCTCCAGATCTCGTACGAGAGACCGCCCACCGCGAGGGTGTCGCGGGCCGAGAAGCTGTCGGTGCCGTTCATCCGGATCGTCTCCACAGAAGGGGTTGCCGCAACGCGTCCATCGCTGCGATGCTATAAGGGTGCAGCGATGCGAAGAAGGGAATGACCTTGCCCATACTACGACCGTTCGGACTCGCCGGCGCCGCGCTGATGGCGTTGGCGTTCGCGCCGGTGCACGACGCGCAGGCCGAGCCGGGGGTGCACATCCAGGCCCCGGCAAACGGAGCGAAGCTCGACGCGATGGAACAGAACCGCGTCGTCTACAAAGTCGACCCGGGTCCGCGCGGCGATCACGTGCACCTCTATGTCGACGGCAAGGAAGTCGCGATCCTGCGGGAGCGCGAGGGCAGCTACCCGCTCGAAACGCTCGCCCCCGGCGCGCACGAGTTGTGCGTGAAGATCGTCAACAAGGGGCACACGCCGATCGGCCTGCAGGACTGCGTGAAGGTCGCGGTGGAGTGAACGAGAACCTCGTCTACGCACTGGTGCAACTCGTTCACAACTTCGGCGCAGTAGCCGTCACGGCCGCACCGGTTGCCGCCTCGTGGCGCACGAGCGAATCCGGCCCGTCACGCAGTGCGCTCCTCGCGTTGGTCGTGATCGCGTGGCTCGCGCAGATCGCCAGCGGCGTCTCCTTCGGCCTGACCAGCCTGCATTACTACGGGGTGCTACCCGACCTGAGCGCGACGGCAAGAACCGCGCTCATGCTGAAGGTCCTGTGCGCGGCCAGCGGACTCGGTCTGTCGGCGCTATTGATGCTTCGCGGGCCGCGCTGGAGTGCGCGTGCGCGCGAGCGCAGCTGGCACGCGCTCGCAGGCCTGGGCGCGACGGCGCTTGCGGCCGCCGCCGTACTGCGCTGGTTCTCCTGATCGCGCGAAGAACGGTGCGCGCGCTCGGGGCGGCACCGCGCCGCGCGCCGCGTTTCAGGCGTTCTCGGGCAGCCGGTAGTCGGCGAACTGCTCGCGCAGCTTCGTCTTGAGCACCTTGCCCGTGGCGCCCAGCGGAATCTGCTCGACGAACTGCACGTCGTCGGGCGTCCACCACTTCGCGACCTTGCCCTCGTAGTAGGCGATCAGCTCGTCGCGCGTAACCTGCGCGTCGGGCTTCTTGACGACGACGAGCAGCGGGCGTTCGTCCCATTTCGGGTGCGGCACGCCGATGACCGCCGCGTTGGCCACCGCGGGGTGCGCGAGCGCGAGGTTCTCCAGCTCGATCGAGCTGATCCATTCGCCGCCGGACTTGATCACGTCCTTGCTGCGGTCGGTGATGTGCATGTAGCCGTCGGCATCGATCGTCGCGACGTCGCCGGTGGGGAACCATCCGCGGCCGTCGGCGTCGTAATGCAGCGGGTCGCCGCCCTCGCCGCGGAAGTACTCCTTGACGACCCACGGGCCGCGAACCATCAGGTTTCCGTAGGTCTGGCCGTCCCACGGCAACTCTTCGTCCTCGTCGTCGACGATCTTCATGTCGACGCCGAAGATGACGTGGCCCTGCTTCTCGAGCAGCTTCTGCTGCGCGGCTTCCGGCATCGCGAGGTGCTTGTTCTGCAACTGGCACAGCGTGCCCAGCGGCGACATCTCGGTCATGCCCCACGCGTGGATCACCTCGACGCCATAGTCTTCGCGGAACGTGCGGATCATCGCCGGGGGGCACGCTGAACCGCCGATCACCGTGCGTCGCAGCGTCGAGAACTTCGCGCCTGACTGCTTCATGTGCTGCAGCAGCCCGAGCCACACGGTGGGCACGCCGGCGGAAAAAGTGACGCCCTCGGCCTCGAACAATTCGTACAGCGATTTGCCGTCCAGTTGCGCGCCGGGGAAGACGAGCTTGGCGCCGACCAGCGGCGCCGAATACGGGACGCCCCAGGCGTTCACATGGAACATCGGGACGACCGGCAGGATCGAGTCGCGCGACGAGGCACCCATCCCGTCGGGAAGCGCCGACGCGTAGGCGTGCAACACGGTGGAGCGATGCGTGTACATCGCGCCTTTCGGGTTGCC
>JAEWFA010000064.1 GCA_023389055.1 Pseudomonadota bacterium
GCCGTGCGAGGCCGCGCGCACACGGCCCGGCGCGCCGCGACCCGGGCGCGAACGCTCGACCCGCTACAGCCAGTAGACGATGACGTAGAGCCCGAGCCAGACGACGTCGACGAAGTGCCAGTACCACGCCGCGCCCTCGAAGGCGAAATGGTGCTCCGGCGTGAAGTGTCCCTTGATCAGCCGGAACAGCACCGCGCTGAGCGCGATCGCGCCGACGCAGACGTGGAAACCGTGGAAACCCGTGAGAAGGAAGAACGTCGAGCCGAAGATGCCCGACGTGAGCTTCAGGTTCAGTTCCTCGTACGCATGCGCGTACTCGTAGATCTGGAAGCCGAGGAACGTGAAGCCCAGCAGCACGGTGATCGCGAGCCACAGGATCGTCGATGCCCGGCGCGCCTCCTTCAGTGCGTGATGCGCGATCGTCAGCGTCACCCCCGAGCTGAGCAGCAGCGCGGTGTTGATCGTGGGGATCGGCCACGGGCCGATCGTCGAGAAGGGCTCGACGGTGCCGGCAGGGCCGGTGTTGGGCCATACCGCCTGGAAGTCGGGCCACAGGACCATCTTGTGATCGAGATCGCCCAGCCACGGCATCGAGATCGTCCGCGCGTAGAACAGTGCGCCGAAGAACGCGCCGAAGAACATCACCTCGGAGAAGATGAACCAGCTCATCGACCAGCGGAACGACACGTCGACGCGATCGCTGTACAGGCCGTGCTCGGATTCGCGCGCGACCGCGGTGAACCAGCCGACGAGCATGTAGATCATGATCGCCACGAAGATCCAGAACAGGTATGGCCCGAAGGACGCGCCGTTGAACCAGCTCGCCAGTCCGAAGCCGAAGAAGATCAGCGCGAGTGCGCCCACCGCGGGCCATTTCGACGGATGGGGGATGAAGTAGTAAGGCGCCTGCGTTTGCGCACCCGAAGCCATGTCCTGTCTCCCGATGAAGATCCGTTGTTTCTTTCCGTCAACCCGCGGCGAAGCGGGCGAGCACCACCAGCGTCACGACGAACACGGCTGCCAGCAGCAGCCCCACCAGGACGACGTGCAACGGATTCAGGTGCACGTCGCGCTCGAAGGATCGGCGCTTGCGCACGCCGAAGAACGCCCAGGCGACCGCTCGCAGCGCATCGACGAGCCCTGCGGGACGCGTCTTGCCGTTCGGGCCCTGTTCCCGCCGAATCGTTCCCCCTCCCGCGCTACCCGCCACCGCCACCGCCCGGAGTTGCGACACCGGCCGTCTTGCCCCGGCCCGCCACCTCGAAGAACGTGTACGACAGCGTGATCGTGTTCACGTCCTTCGGCAGCTTCGGGTCGATGACGAACACGACGGGAAACTGCTTCTGTTCGTGCGCACCGAGCGCCTGCTGCTCGAAGCAGAAGCACTCGAGCTTGCGAAAGTACGGCCCCGACTGCTGCGGCGCGTAGCTGGGCACGGCCTGCCCGACGGTCTCGACGTCGCGCGTGTTGACGAGGTCGTAGACGACGGTGACGAGTTCGCCGGGGTGTATCTCGAGCGCGTTGACCTCGGGCTTGAAACGCCAGGCGCCGCGACTGTTCGCGTCGAATTCGACGGTGACCTTGCGCGTGCGATCGACCTGCGTATTGCGCGCGAACGCAGCCGCACCGCTGTCGGCCTTCACGAGGTTGTTGATCCCGGTGACTTCGCAGAACGCGTCGTACAACGGGATCAGCGCGAAGCCGAAGGCGAACATCACGGCGCATACGATGACGAGCTTGCCCACGATCCGGAGATCCGCACCCCCGGCGCTCGCGCCTTCGGCGCGGGCCGCCCCGCCTTCCTCGTTCGGCTTCAGGTCAGCCTCCATTCAACCAGTGATCGACGATGACGCCGACGAACAACGCCACGGCGATCGACGCGAGGATCAGCGCCGTGCGCAGGTTGCTGGGCTGGCTCACTTCACCACCGGCGGCGTCTCGAAGGTGTGGAACGGCGCCGGACTCGGGACCGTCCACTCCAGGCCGTGCGAGCCTTCCCAGACGCGGTCGGTGGCCTTCTCGCCTTCACCGCGCAGGCACTTGATCACCACCCACGGAAGAATCAACTGCGCCAGCCCGAAGCCGAACGCGCCGACGGTGACGATCGCGTTGAAGTCGGCGAACTGCATCGGGTAGTCGGCGTAGCGGCGCGGCATGCCGGCCAGCCCGAGGAAGTGCATCGGGAAGAACGTGAGGTTGAAGAAGAACATCGACAGCCAGAAGTGCCACTTGCCGAGCTTCTCGTCGTACATGCGGCCCGTCCACTTCGGCAGCCAGTAGTAGGCGCCGGCGAACATCGCGAACAGCGAGCCCGCGACCAGCACGTAGTGGAAGTGCGCGACGACGTAGTAGGTGTCGTGCAACTGCAGGTCCAGCGGCGCGAGTGCGACGATGACGCCGGTGAAGCCGCCGATGGTGAACACGAAGATGAAGCCGATCGCCCACAGCATCGGCGTCTCGAAGGTCATCGAGCCGCGCCACATCGTGGCCGTCCAGTTGAACACCTTCACACCGGTAGGCACCGCGATCAGCATCGTCGCGTACATGAAGAACAGCTGCCCGGTCACCGGCATGCCGGTGGTGAACATGTGGTGCGCCCAGACGATGCACGACAGGATCGCGATGGCGGCCATCGCATAGACCATCGAGCTGTAGCCGAAGAGCTTCTTGCGCGCGAAGGTGGGGATCACCTCGCTCACGATCCCGAAGGCGGGCAGGATCATGATGTACACCTCGGGGTGCCCGAAGAACCAGAACACGTGCTGGAACATCACCGGGTCGCCGCCGCCGGCCGCGTTGAAGAACGACGTTCCGAAGTGCCGGTCGAAGAGCACCATCGTCACCGCGCCCGCGAGCACCGGCATCACCACGAGCAACAGGTACGCGGTGATCAGCCAACCCCAGCAGAACATCGGCATCTTCATCAGCGTCATGCCGGGCGCGCGCATGTTCAGGATCGTGGTGATGATGTTGATGGCGCCCATGATCGAGCTGGCGCCCAGGATGTGGATGGCGAAGATCGCGAGATCCATCCCCGGGCCCATCTGCACCGACAGCGGCGCGTACATCGTCCAGCCCGCGGCGTTCGCACCCCCGGGAACGAAGTACGAGCTGACGAGCAGCAGCGCTCCGACCGGCAGCAGCCAGAAGCTGAAGTTGTTCATCCGCGCGAAGGCCATGTCGGAGGCGCCGATCATCAGCGGCACCTGCCAGTTCGCGAAGCCCACGAAGGCGGGCATGATCGCCCCGAAGATCATGATCAGCCCGTGCATCGTCGTGAGCTGGTTGAAGAACTCCGGCTCGACGATCTGCAGGCCGGGCTCGAACAGCTCGGTGCGCAGCAGCAGCGCGTTGATCCCGCCGACCAGGAACATCGTGAACGAGAACACCAGGTACATCGTCCCGATGTCCTTGTGGTTCGTCGCGAACAGCCACCGGCGCCAGCCGTGCGGATGCTCGTGCGAGTGGTCGTGTGCCGCGCCGCCGTGCTGACCGAGGACTGCACTCATTTCGATGTACTCCTGACTCGCTGTGTTCCGATTGGCGCGCCGGCCGTGCCGTCTCGCCGTGCGCTGCGTTCGTTGTCGTTGGCCGCGCTGCCGATTCGCCGCTTGTTCAGCCGCCGCTCACTTGCGCGCCGAGGCGATCTCGGAAGGCTCGACCAGCCCGTCCTTGGCGTCGTTGCCCCATGCGTGGCGCGTATAGGTGATCACGGCCGCCAGGTCGGTGTCGGAGAGCTGCTTGAACGAGGCCATCGCGGTACCCGGCCGGCCGTGCAGCACGACGTCGATCTGCCCTTGCGGAGCGCCGAGGACGACCTGCGATCCCGCGAGCGCGGGAAAGGTTCCCGGAATGCCCTTGCCGTTGGCCTGGTGGCAGGCCACGCAGTTCGCGCCGAAGACCTCCTGGCCGCGCGCCTGCAGGTCGGCGACGCTCCACGTGCGGTTCGGGTCGTCGGCCTTCGCCAGCATCTCGGCTTTCTTCTCCGAGACCCACTTCGCGTAGTCTTCCGGCGAACGCACGTCGACGACGATCGGCATGAACGCGTGGTCCTTGCCGCACAGTTCTGCGCACTGCCCGCGATACACGCCCACCTTCTCGGCGCGGAACCAGCTGTCGCGCACGAAGCCCGGAATCGCGTCCTGCTTCACGCCGAAGGACGGCACCATCCACGCGTGGATGACGTCGTTGGCGGTGATCACGACGCGCACCTTCTTGTTCACCGGCACGACGAGCGGGTTGTCGACCTCGAGCAGGTAGGCGTTGTTCGCCTCGCGCCGCTCCTTGGCGCCGGGGAACAGCCGATCGTCGATCTGGTCACGCGGCGTCTTCAACGTGGACAGGAACGAGATGCCCTCGCCTTCGCCGTTCAGGTAGTCGTAGCCCCAGCGCCATTGATAGCCGGTTGCCTTGACCGTGACGTCGGCGTTTGCCGTGTCCTTCTGCTCGACGACCATCTTCGTGGCCGGGATCGAGAGCCCGACGATGATCAGGAACGGAACGATCGTCCACGTGATCTCGATCGCGGTGCTCTCGTGGAAGTCGGCGGAACGGTAGCCCTTGGATTTCCGGTGATGGATGATCGACCAGACCATCACGCCGAACACGACGATGAAGATCGCCACGCACACCCACATCACGAACCAGTGGATCCAGTGCAGGTCGGCCGCGATCGCGGTGACGGGGTCCTGCAGGTTCAACCCCCACCGCTTCGGCCCGCCCGGCAGGTCTTCGATGGCCAATGCAACCGGCGACCAGGCAGCCAGCCACCCCGAGGCCAGAATGCCTGCGGCACGTTCGAGTCTCATCCGTACGCTCCGTCTCCCGCTCTTCGTTCGTCACCCGGCGCTTCGGGCCCACTGCCCGGCGCCGAGCGCCCCCCTCAACTGCCGAGCCAGCATTTCCTTGCGATCGTCCGGAACGTACCGGCCGACCGCGACCGACTCGCCGCCCGCGACGAGCCGGATCGGCCCCCGCTCGCGCGGGTCGTACTCGACGCGGATCGCACACCCGCCCTGCTCGAAGCGGTCGATGCGCTGACCGCAGCCGCACTCGACCACGAGCCGGTCGCGCGTCGCCTCGATCCGCTCGTAGTCGGCCGCGTGCCGCGCGTAGACCATGAAGGCCACGCCCACCGCGATCGCTTCAACGATTGCGAACGGAATCACGATCCAGGCCCCGCCCGCGGCACATACGGCAGCAATCGCCAGTGCGGCGAGCACGACCGTGACGAACCACGCAGCGAGTTGCCAGGGGCGCAATGCGCAGTTGCGCTTGAGCAACCATTGGTGTCGACCGGACTCGACGACGTAGGACCAGCGGTAACCCATGCGCCTTTTCCTTAATCAGGATCATGGCGCCCCTCGGCGGCCCGCATTATAGGAGTGTGCCCGCAGCCCGGCAAATCAACCTTCGTCGACATCGCGGCGACGCGGCTGGAACTCGATCGACGCGAGCCCGTCGCCGCGGCGTTTGCGCTGCGGGCACCAGGCGTGGCCGAATGCGATCTCGATCGTGCTGCGGATCAGGCCGTCGCTGCCGCGCAACGACTCGATCGCGCGCAGCCATTCGTCGCGCGATCGCCGGCCCAGCAGGCCCCGGAAGCGGCCCCGCAACGCGTTGCCCCCGAGCGCGCGCACGTCGTCGAGCAACGCCTGCGGCGTCTTCCACGACAGCGTGATGCGCTGCATGTCCATCACCGGCTCGGAGAACCCGCATTCCATCAGCACGTCACCGATGTCGTGCATGTCGTGAAAGGACATCGTTCGAGCGCCGAGCCCGCGCAGCTCGACGAAGGTGTCCACGCCGAGAAACGAGAAATCGAGCAGCGCGCCCGGTCGCATCACCCGGTACCACTCCTGCATCGCGCGTTGCGGCGAAGCGAACCAGTGCAGCGCGAGATTCGACCAGACGAGGTCGACGCTGGCGTTCTTCAGCGGCAGCGCATGCGCGTCGCCGACCACGAGCTCGGCGAGCGGCCCGGCGTCGGAGCGCAGCATGCGCGCGAAGAACCCGCGCGACGGCGCCGCCATGGCTTCGCGCGCCCGCTGGACGGCACCGCGCGAGGCGTCGACGCCGACGAGCGCGGCCTCCGGATACTGGCGCTTGAGCGCGAGCAGCCCTTCGCCGCGACCGCAGCCGACGTCGACGATGCGCTGCGGCGCCAGGCGCACGAGCGGCAGGCGCTCGAGCATCCGCGACTCGACCTCGCGCAGCAGGAAATCGCCCCGCGGCGCCTGCCGGGCACGACGCGAGAACTGCAGTCGAACCGCCGACGGATCTATGTCGGGAGGGCTAAGCATGCAACCCAGTATAGGCGCGGCCCGGGTGCAATGCGCGGATGCGCCCATTGCGATCACTGGCACAGCGCCTGGCCGGGCTTGCAGACGCCTGCCTGCCGGCAACCTGCATCGTCTGCGCAGCCGACGAACCTTCGCGCCTGTGCGCGGGTTGCGAACGCGATCTTGCGGGATCGCGCATCGCGCGCTGCGCGCGCTGCGGAATCGGATTGGCGCAACGACGCGACTTGGACGACCGTCCAGCCGTGGCCAGCGGTTGCCGCACGACGCACGAATGCCACGCCTGCCGCGCGGCGCCGCCCCTCTGCGCGCGCACGGTCGTGCTCGCCGACTATGCGCCGCCGCTCGACCGCGTCGTGCACGCGCTGAAGTTCGGGCGCGATGCATCGATCGCGCGTCCGCTCGGCCGGCGGCTCGCCGAACGGGCAGGCGAGGCGCTCGATTCGCTGCCGGCGAACGCGCGAGCGTCGCTCGTCGTCACTGCCATCCCGCTGATAACCAGGCGCCTGGCCGAGCGCGGCTTCAATCAGTCGCTCGAAATCGCGCGCGCGTTCGCGCGTAGCCGGTCACTGCCGCTGCAGCACCGGTTGCTCACGCGAATTCGCGATGGCGCGCCCGCATCGACGCTGCACGCGCGCGAACGCCGCAGCGCGCTGCGCGGCGCTTTCTGCGCGCCGATACGCCTGGACGGGCGCGCGGTCGTCGTCGTCGACGACGTCATGACGACCGGGGCGACCCTCGATGCGGCCGCCGCCGCGCTGCTGGGCGCGGGCGCAACATCCGTGATCAACTGCGTCGTCGCCCGCACGCCCGATCGATGATCCACGTCGTCCTGGTCCACCCCGAGATCGCACCGAACACCGGCAACGTGATCCGCCTTTGCGCGAATACCGGCGCCACCTTGCACCTGGTAGAGCCGCTCGGCTTCGTCCTCGATTCGGCGAAGCTGCGGCGCGCGGGCCTGGACTACCGCGAACACGCGACGATGCGCGTGCACCGTTCGTGGACCGACTTCGCTGCGCACGCGCATCCGGCGCGCCGGTTCGCGTTCACCACGTCGGGGGGTCACTCGCCCTATGCAACGCGATTCGAACGCGGCGACTTCCTCGTCTTCGGCAGCGAGTCGAGCGGGCTGCCGCCGGAGATCCTCGACGGCTTCGCGCCCGAACACCGGCTTCGACTGCCGATGCGCCCGGTCAACCGAAGCCTCAATCTCTCGAACGCCGTTGCGGTTGCCGTCTTCGAGGCGTGGCGCCAGTTCGGATTCGACGGCGCCGCCTGAGCCGACTCACCCGCGCGGTCGGCGTTGCCGCTCGTGCGCATCGTCGGCCTCGGCCTTCGGTTCCCTGGACAACAGCGAGACGACCGCCTCGCGCGGCCCGAGCCCGCCTTGCAGCACCGCGTTCACCGCTGCGACGATCGGCATCTCCACGCCGAGGCGAGCCGCGAGCGAATCTGCAGCGGCAGCGCAGGAAACGCCTTCGGCCACGTGTCCGAGCCGCCCGACGATCGCGTCGAGCCGCTCCCCGGAAGCAAGGGCGAGCCCGACGCGTCGATTGCGCGACAGATCGCCGGTGCAGGTCAGCACCAGATCGCCCAGCCCGGTGAGCCCCATGAAAGTCTCGGCTCGCGCGCCCATGGCCGCCCCGAGACGCGCGATCTCGGCGAGCCCGCGCGTGATCAACGCGGCGCGCGCGTTCTGCCCGAGCGCCAGGCCGTCGCAGATCCCGGAGGCGATCGCCATCACGTTCTTCAGCGCACCGCCGAGTTCGACGCCAATGACGTCGTCGCTGCCGTAGATGCGTGCGGCGCCGTGGTGCAACGCACGCACGGCCGCCGCGCGCAGCGATTCATCGGGCGAGGCGACCGTCAACGCCACCGGCAGGCCGACCGCCACTTCCTGGGCGAAGCTCGGGCCCGAGAGCACGCCACCCGGGGCCGATCGCAGCGTTTGCGCGGCCACCGCATGCGGCAGCAGTTCGGTGCGCGCCTCCAGCCCCTTGCATAGCCAGATCACGCCGGCGCAGTCGGCGCTGCCCCTCAGCCGTTCATCGAGCGCGGCCAGCGTCGGCCGCAGCCCGGCGACCGACGTGGCGACGACGGCGAGCGACGGCCCGGCTTCGTCCAGCCAGCGGCAGGCAGCCTCCAGATCGGCTTCGGCGCCGATCCGTGCATCGAGCGCGAAGCCGGGCAGGTAGCGCCCGTTGCGCCGCTCGCGCCGGATCTCCTGCACCAGCGCCGGCTCGCGCGCCCACAACAGGACCTCGTGCTGCAAGGCCGCGTGGCATGCGAGCGCCGTCCCCCAGGCGCCGGCCCCGAAGATGGCGATGCGCATGCGCGGCTATTCCGTGCGTCCCCAGACCTCGGCCGACGCGACGAAGCCGGCCGGGCCGCCCGGATGCCGGACGTGCACCCACCCGGCAGGCGCCTGCTCGTCGACGACGTCGAGCAGGACGCCGCGCTCGACCTGCACGACCAGCTCGGCGTTGTGCTGCGGTGCGCGTCGCACTGCGGCGAGCGTGATCGCGATGACGTGACGCGGCGCGCCGAGCGCGCCGCGCTCGATCCACAGGACGTCGCCGGAAAGGTCGCGCACCTTGACCCAACCCGGCACCGACGAGACGAGTTCGAGCGGGGTGCCGCGCGGCACGAGGAAGAGCTTGCGCGCGTGCTCCGACGGGCCGTCGTACAGCACACCGGCGGCGCTCGTCACCTCGCGGAACTCGGCGGCCCCGGCAACGCCGGGCGACGCTGCGCCGGCGACGATCGCGGCGACGGCGAGTGCAAGGGCGGCCCGCTGCCGCAACGGGCCGCGGAGCAACGCGGGCTGTCGGCGCGCGGCCATCGGATTCAGTGCGCCGCGCCGCCCGATCCGTTGCCCGACCCGGGACCGGCTGCTGGCGCAGCGGCTTTCGCCTGTTCGGCCTGCAGTTGCTGCAGCCGCTGCTGATACAGCCCCTCGAAATTGATCTCCGCGAGGTGGATCGGCGGGAAGCCCGTGCGCTGCACGGTGTCGGCAACGTTCGAGCGCAGGTACGGATAGACGATGTTCGGGCAGACGACGTTCACCAGCAGCGGCATCTGCTCGTCGGGCACGTGGCGGATCTCGAAGATGCCGCCCTGCTTGGCCTCGATCAGGAACGCGACCTTGTCGGCGATCTTCGTGGTGATCGTGATCGTCACCGTCGATTCGTAGATGCCGTCGGCGATCTGCTCGCTGCCGACGTCCATCTGGATCTCCACGCTGGGCTGCTGCGTCTCGAGAAAGATGCGTGGCGCGTGCGGGATCTCGACCGAGAGATCCTTCAGGTAGACGCGCTGGATGGCGAAGGCGGGGGCTTGCGCCTGTTCGGTCATGGGTGGTCCTCGGAGGGCCGGCATGGCGACCGGCCGGTTGGGAGATGGGCGAACCGCGGCGGCGCCGCGGAGGGCTCGAAAGCGTTCTCAGCCCTGCAGCATCGGCACGAGCTTTCCCGCGCGATCGAGCGCGGCCAGGTCGTCGTAGCCGCCGACATGCTGCTCGCCGATGAAGATCTGCGGCACCGTGCGCCGGCCCGTACGCTCGATCATCGCGTCGCGCTGCACCGGGTCCTGGTCGATGCGCACCTTCTCGATGGTCTCGACGCCGCGCGCCCGCAGCAGCTGCTCGGCGCGCTGGCAATACGGGCAGACGGCGGTGCTGTACATCACGACCCTGGCGCTCATCGAATTCCCCTTCGTGCGGTATTTGCGCGAGAACTACCTGGCTACCTGACGACCGGCAGCCCGGCCTGGCGCCAGCCCTCGAGGCCGCCGGACAGGTTGAACACGTCGGTGCGCCCCGCCTTGCGCAGCACTCCGGCTGCCCGCGACGAGGTGACGCCGGACGTGCAACAGACCAGTACCGGCTTGTTGGCCGGAAGTTCGCCGGCGCGCTTTTCGAGTTCGGGCAGCGGGATGTTGCGCGCATTGGGCAGGTGCCCGGCGGCGAACTCGGCCGGCGCGCGGACATCGAGCACTACGGCGCCGGAATCGTTGATCAGCCGCGTCGCCTTCAGCGTATCGAGCGCCGCGCCGCCCGAGGCGCCGCGCGTGAGCAGCGGCCACAGCAGCATTGCGCCGGAGACGACGGCGATCAGGATGAGGACGATGTTGTCGAGAACGAAATCCACGGAGAACCCGGTGCGCGGCGCGAGCCGAAAACTGCGGATTATAGAATAGAGGTTCTCTCCGCCCGTCCCCACCGACCACCCCATGACCCACCGGATCGTCCTCCTACGCCACGGCGAGAGCCAGTGGAACCTCGAGAACCGCTTCACCGGCTGGACCGACGTGGACCTGACCGAAACCGGGCGCGACGAGGCGCGGCGAGCAGGCGAGCTCCTGAAGGCCGAAGGCTTCGACTTCGACGTCGCCTTCACGTCGGTGCTGCGCCGCGCGATCCGCACGCTGTGGATCGTCCTCGACGCGATGGACCGGATGTGGATCCCGGTGGTGCCCGACTGGCGCCTGAACGAGCGCCACTACGGCGCGCTGCAGGGGCTCGACAAGGCCGAGACGGCCGCGCGCTTCGGCGACGAGCAGGTGCTCGTCTGGCGCCGGGCCTATGCGATCGCCCCCGACCCGATTCCCGACGGCGACCCGCGCCTGGCGCAGAACGATCCGCGCTATGCCGCGCTGCCGGCCGAGCGGATTCCGCGCACCGAATGCCTGCGCGACACCGTGGCCCGCGTCGTGCCGTACTGGGACGAAGCGATCGCTCCTGCGGTGCGCAGCGGGCGCAGCGTGCTCGTGGTCGCGCACGGGAACTCGCTGCGCGCGCTCGTGAAGTACCTCGACGGGATCAGCGACGAAGAGATCGTCAAGCTGAACATTCCCACCGGACGCCCGCTCGTCTACGAGCTCGACGACGCGCTGCGCCCGGTCGGCCATCGGTATCTGGGCGATGCGGCCGACATCGAGGCGGCGACGGCCGCCGTCGCCGCGCAGGGCAAGGCGCGCTGACCGCAAGCTTGCGATTTCCCTAGGGAAAATCGCCGAAAAAATCGCCTGCTGCAGCGCAGCTGCGGTTTATACTCGTCCGCGGTCGCAGACGGCGTTTTCGCGTGGCGTGTTTTCTTGCGCCGGTCGCTCTGCCCGAAGGGAATTCAATGAAGGGTACTTTCAAGCCTCTCGGCCTCCTGTCGGCCGGCGCGATCGCCGGCGTCCTGATCAGCCTCGGCCTGACCGCCGTCGCGCAGCGGGAGCCCGCCGCGACGCTGCCGCTGGACGAGCTTCGCCAGTTCACCGACGTGTTCGGCGCGATCAAGGCCAATTACGTCGAGCCGGTCGAAGACAAGCGGCTCATCACCGAGGCGATCGGCGGGATGCTGTCGGGCCTGGACCCGCATTCGGCGTACCTGGACGCCGAGGCGTTCAAGGAGCTGCAGGTCGGCACGCAGGGCGAGTTCGGCGGCCTCGGCATCGAGGTCGGCACCGAGGACGGCTTCGTCAAGGTGGTCGCTCCGATCGAGGACACTCCCGCGGCGCGCGCCGGCGTCAAGGCGGGCGATCTCATCGTGCGCATCGACGACAAGCCCACGAAGGGGCTTTCGCTGAACGACGCAGTGAAACTGATGCGCGGCAAGCCGCAGACGACGATCACGCTGACGCTGTCGCGCAAGGGCGAGACGCAGCCGCTGATCGTGCCGATCGTACGCGACGTCATACGCGTGCAGTCGGTGAAGTCCAAGGCGCTCGACAACGGCGTCGGCTACGTGCGCGTCACGCAGTTCCAGGAGCACACGGTCGAGAACCTCGTCAAGGCGCTCGACGGCCTCGCCACGAAGAATGCGCTCAAGGGCATCGTGCTCGACCTGCGCAACGATCCGGGCGGGCTGCTGCACGGCGCCGTCGGCGTATCGGCCGCGTTCCTGCCGCCGAAATCCACCGTCGTCACCACCGACGGACGCACCGAAGACGCGCGGCGCAAGTACGTCGCCAGTCCCGAGGACTACCTGCGCGGCATGCGCGAGGACGTCGTCGCGAAAGTGCCGGCGGCCGCGAAAACCGCGCCGATGGTCGTGCTGGTGAACGCCGGCTCGGCGTCGGCCTCCGAAATCGTCGCCGGTGCGCTGCAGGACCACAAGCGCGCCGTCGTGCTCGGCACGCAGACCTTCGGCAAGGGCTCGGTGCAGTCGATCCTGCCGCTGTCGAGCACCACGGCGATCAAGCTGACGACGGCGCGCTACTACACGCCGAACGGCCGCTCGATCCAGGCCAAGGGCATCACCCCCGACTACACCGTCGAGGAAACGCCCGACGGCGACCTGAACGCGTTCCGGCTGCGCGAGGCCGACCTGAACCGGCACCTCACCAACGACAAGGACACCGAGGTCCGCTCGGCGATCCCCAACCCGGCCGACTTCGCCGAGCAGAAGGACCGCAAGCCGATCGAGTACGGCTCGAACGACGACTACCAGCTGCAGCAGGCGCTGAACTTCCTGAAAGGCGCCGAGGTCGTCGTCGCCCGCAAGGACGACGTCGCTGCAGCGCCGGTCGCGAAGGAGCCGGCGCGCTGACCGACCCCGCCGGCTATCATCGAAGGCCGCGCATCGCGCGGCCTTTTTTCTTTCGATGAACGACGAACAACTGCTGCGCTACAGCCGGCACATCCTGCTCGACGAGATCGGCGTCGAAGCGCAGCAGCGGCTGCTCGGCGCCACGGCGCTCGTCGTCGGCGCCGGCGGCCTGGGCTCGCCGGCGGCGCTGTACCTGGCGGCGGCGGGCGTCGGACGCATCGTCCTCGTCGACGACGACGCGGTGGACCTCACCAACCTGCAGCGGCAGATCCTGCATCGCCAGGATCGCGTCGGCGAGCCCAAAGCGCAGTCGGGTCGCCGCACGATGCTCGAACTGAACCCGGGAATCGAGGTCGAGCCGGTTGTGCAACGCCTGGACGACGAGGCGCTCGATGCACTCGCGCAGCGCGTCGACGTCGTGCTCGACTGCTGTGACAACTTCCCGACCAGACAGGCGATCAACCGCGCGTGCGTTGCGCACGCCGTCCCGCTCGTCTCGGGCGCAGCGATCCGCTTCGACGGACAGGTCGGCGTCTACGACACGCGACGCGACGAATCGCCCTGCTACCACTGCCTGTTTCCCGAGGGCGAGGAAGTCGAAACGGTGCTGTGCTCGACGATGGGCGTCTTCGCGCCGCTCACCGGGATCGTCGGCACGATGCAGGCGGCCGAGGCGCTGAAGCTGGTCGGCGAATTCGGCGAGCCGGCGGTCGGACGGTTGCTGATGATCGATGCGCTGGCGATGCACTGGCACGAGGTGCGCGTGCCGCGCGACCCGTCGTGCGCCGTCTGCAGTCGGCGCGGCAAGGCGCTCCGGGCCCACTCGTCGACGGCCGCGCCAGCCGGCCCGACCCGACCGAAGGTCTGATACCGCCTACCGTCGCGCGCCCCGTCCCGCGCCGGTACACTCGGTGCGGCAATGCACACCGACTCGCTCTTCCTCGACGTCGCGCAGGCGCGCACTGCGCTCGGCGTGCTGCGCGACGTGTTCGGCTACGACGCGTTCCGCGGCGACCAGGCGGCCATCGTCGAGCACGTCGTCGCCGGCGGAGACGCACTCGTGCTGATGCCCACCGGCGCCGGCAAGTCGCTGTGCTACCAGATCCCGGCGCTCGTTCGCGAAGGAACGGGCGTGGTCGTCTCGCCGTTGATCGCGCTGATGCAGGACCAGGTCGACGCGCTGCGCGAGCTCGGCGTGCGCGCGGCGTTCCTGAACTCGTCGCTCGCCGCGCGCGAGGCCTTCGCAGTCGAACGCGCGCTGGCCGACGGCCAGCTCGACCTCCTCTACGTCGCGCCCGAGCGCCTGCTCACCGCGCGCTGTCTCGAACTGCTCGAGCGTTCCCGCATTGCGCTGTTCGCCATCGACGAAGCGCACTGCGTCTCGCAGTGGGGCCACGATTTCCGTCGCGAGTATCTGCAGCTCGCCGTGCTGCACGAGCGCTTCCCCGACGTTCCGCGCCTGGCGCTCACGGCCACCGCCGATGCACTCACGCGCGCCGAGATCGTCGAGCGTCTCGCCCTCGATACCGCGCGCAGCTTCGTCTCGAGCTTCGACCGCCCGAACATCCGCTACCGCATCGTCGAGAAGGCCGATGCGCGCCGACAGCTGCTCGCCTTTCTGGAGACGCACGCGGGCGAGTCGGGCATCGTCTACTGCGCCACGCGTGCGAAAGTCGACGACACCGTGCCGTGGCTCGTCGAGCATGGCGTCGACGCGCTCGCCTATCACGCGGGCATGGACGCGTCGTCGCGCAGTGCGAACCAGATGCGCTTCCTGCGCGACGATGCCGTCGTGATGGTCGCGACGATCGCCTTCGGAATGGGCATCGACAAACCCGACGTGCGCTTCGTCGCGCACCTGGACATGCCGCGCAGCGTCGAAGGCTATTACCAGGAAACGGGCCGGGCGGGCCGCGACGGCGAGCCCGCGGACGCGTGGATGACCTACGGCCTGGCCGACGTCGTCCAGCAGCGCCGGCTGATCGACCAGTCGGAGGCCGACGACGCGCACAAGCGCGTTGCCAGCGGCAAGCTCGACGCGATGCTCGCGCTGGCCGAGACGATCGGCTGCCGCCGCGTGCAGCTGCTCGGCTACTTCGGCGAGACGAATCCCGGCTGGAGCAACTGCGGCAACTGCGACAACTGCCTGCAGCCGCCGCAACCGTGGGATGCCACCGAAGCGGCGCGCAAGCTGCTGTCGTGCATCTACCGGGTGCGGCAGGCGAGCGGCTTCGGCTTCGGTGCGCAGCACATCTTGTCGGTCCTGCGCGGGCAGGCCACGCCCCGCGTGGTCCAGCACGGGCACGATTCGCTGAGCACGTTCGGCATCGGCGCCGACCTCGCCGAGGCGGCTTGGCGCGCCGTGCTGCGCCAGCTGATCGCGCAGGGGATCGTCTCGGTCGACCACGCGCGCCACCAGGTGCTCGTGCTCACCGAGGCGAGCCGCGCGCTGCTGCGCGGCGAGCGCACGCTGCAGATGCGCGCTCCGCAGGCGCCCGAGCGGGCACGCGCAAAGCGCGCGCGTCGCGGCGCGACGACAGCGCGCGAGTCACCGGCAGGCGCCGGAAGCCAGGCCGGCACGGATCCGCGCAACGAAGCGCTCTTCGAGCGGCTGCGCGAATGGCGCCGCGCGCAGGCCGCCGAACGCGGCCTGCCGCCCTACGTGATCTTCCACGACAAGACGCTGCGAGAGATCGCGCAGGCTCGCCCGCAGTCCGTCCAGGCGCTCTCGCAGATCGGCGGGGTGGGCTCGCACAAGCTCGAGGCGTACGGCGAGGCCATCGTCGAACTCGTGCACGCCGGCCCGTACGACGGCTGAGACGCGCAGGAGGAACCGATGCGAAGCGATCGCCGACGATGGATTCTCAGTGCCGCATCGGCATCGTTGCTGCCGGTGCGAAGCGCAGGCGCGCAAGCGGCCGCCTTCGTTCCGCAGGCGCTGCCCGTGGAACGGATCGCCGCCGAGCGGCTAGGCGAAGGCGCCGATGCGCAGCCGCTGCGCAAGCCCGTTCCCTCCAGCGGCGAACTGCTTCCGGTCGTGGGTCTCGGCACGGCCAGGCGCTACGACGAGACCTCCCCGACGCTGCGCGAAACGCTCGCGCACTTCGCCGGATCGGGCGGGCGCGTCGTCGACACCGCGCCCTCGTACGGGCGCGCCGAAACCGTCATCGGGTCGATCGTCGAGGAGGCGGGCCTGCGCGACCGGCTGTTCCTCGCGACGAAGGTCGCCGCGAACGGCCGCGAAGCCGGACGCGCCCAGATCGAGGAGTCGTTCCGGCGACTGCGCACGCCGCGCATCGACCTCGTCGCCGTGCACAACCTGCGCGACGTCGATACGCAACTCGCGACGCTTCGCCAGTTGAAGGCCGAAGGGCGCATCCGCTACGTCGGCATCACGACCTCGTTCGACTCGCAGTACCAGGACTTCGAACGCGTGATGCAACGCGAGCGGCTCGACTTCATCCAGGTCGATTACGCGCTCGACAACCGCGGCGCGGCCGAGCGGATCCTGCCGCTCGCGCTCGATCGGGGGATGGCGTCGATGATCAACCTGCCGTTCGGCCGGGGCCGGCTGTTCGGTACGGTGCAAGGCAGGCCGCTGCCCGAATGGGCCGCCGACATCGGCTGCACGAGTTGGGCGCAACTGTTCCTCAAGTACATCGTCTCGCACGAGGCGGTCGTCTGCGCGATCCCCGGCACGGCCAGGCCCGAGTACGCGCTCGACAACGCCGCCGCCGCGCGCGGCCCGATGCCCGACGCCGCCGAACGCCGGCGAATGGAACGTTTCGTCGATGCGCTTTGAGCGCGCGCCGCGCTGGCGCGGCGCGCTCGCCCGTCTGGCCGACCTCAGACCCGGCGAGCGGGCCACGCTCGGATGGTCGCTGCTGCTCGTCTTCTCGCTGCTCGCGTCGTACTACGTGATCCGTCCCATCCGCGACGAGATGGGCGTGCTCGGCGGCGTAGAGAACCTGCAGTGGCTGTTCAGCGGCACGCTCGTCGCGATGCTCGCGCTCAACCCGGCGTTCTCCGCACTCGTGCGCCGACTGCCGCGAGAACGCTTCGTTCCGCTTGTGTACCTGTTCTTCGCAGGCAACCTCGTCGCGTTCGCCATTGCCTTCGAGACGACGACGGCAGCGCACGAGCCGTGGATCGGCCGCATCTTCTTCGTCTGGACATCGGTGTTCAACCTGTTCGTCGTGTCGCTGTTCTGGGCGCTGATGGTCGACGTGTTCGACAGCGAGCAGGGCAAGCGGCTGTTCGGACTGCTCGCCGCGGGCGCGACGCTCGGCGCTATCGTCGGCTCGTCGTCGACCGCGTCGCTCGTCGGCACACTCGGCACCGGCCGGCTGCTGCTCGCGTCGGCTGCGCTGCTGCTCGTGGCCTGCGCCTGCGTGCTCGCGGTCTCGCGCAGATCGACGAAAGCTGCGGCAGCGACGAACCACGGCCCGCAGGACAGCCGCAGCGACGACGCGCCGATCGGCGGAAGCGCGTGGGCAGGCCTCGCGCATGTGTTGCGCTCGCCGTACCTGCTGGCGATCTGCGGCTACATGATGCTGTTCTCGATCACCTCGACGCTGCTCTACTTCCTGCAGGCCGAGATCGTCTCCCAGCAGTTCCACGACCGGGCCGCGCGCACGCGCTTCTTCGCGTCGCTCGACCTGGCGGTGAACGCATCGACGCTGCTCGTGCAGGTACTCGTCACCGGTCGCGTGCTGCGCCGCTTCGGCGTCGCGCGTACGGCGTCGGTCCTTCCGGCGCTGTCGATCGTCGGCTTCGGCGCGCTGGCGTTCGCGCCGGGCGTCGCCGTGCTCGTCGGCGCGCAGCTCGCGCGGCGCGTGCTGAACTTCGGACTCGCGCGGCCGACGCGCGAGCTGCTCTTCACCGTGCTGTCGCGCGAGGACAAGTACAAGGCCAAGAACGCGATCGACACCGTCGTCTATCGCGCCGGAGACCAGGTCGGCAGCTGGTCGTACGCCGCCCTCGCGGGGGCCGGCCTGGGAACCACCGGCATCGCGCTGGTGGCGGTGCCGTTGTCCTTCGCCTGGCTGTCGGTGAGCTGGTGGGTCGGGCGCCGCCAGGAGGCGATGGCGGCGCACGCCGCCGGATCAGCGCCCGCGCTGCGAAGCGCGACCGCGCAAGGCGCCGACGTCGCGTGAAGCCGGCGCACCGTGGCCGCCGCGGTGCTGCGACGGGCCCGCCCCGCGAGACGCCGTCGCTCCAGCGCGCGCTTGCGCCGGAGCGTTGCCGCGCGATTGCCCGGCGAAGCCCGTACGCGGCGCACCCGACGACCGACGCTGTCCCCCGCGCGGCGGACGCGGCGGCCGATCGTCGACCTCCGGCTCGTCGCGAGCGTTCGGGTCGAGCTCGAAGCCGGGGATCGTCTCGCGCGTGATTTCGCGCTTGAGCAGCCGCTCGATGTCGCGCAGCAGCCCCCGCTCGTCCGGCGAGACGAGCGAGACGGCTTCGCCCTCGGCGCCGGCGCGGCCGGTGCGCCCGATCCGGTGCACGTAGTCCTCGGAGACGTTCGGCAGGTCGAAGTTCACCACGTGCGGCAACTCGACGATGTCCAGTCCGCGCGCCGCGATGTCGGTGGCGACCAGCGCCTGCAGCGCTCCGGCCTTGAACTCCGCCAGTGCGCGCGTGCGCGCGTTCTGACTCTTGTTGCCGTGGATCGCCAGCGATGGGATACCGTCCTTGGCCAACTGCTCGGCGAGCCGGTTCGCGCCGTGCTTGGTGCGCGTGAACACCAGCACCTGGAACCAGTTGTGTTCGCGGATCAGGTGCGAGAGCAGCTCGCGCTTGCGCCCGCGATCGACCGGGAGGATGCGCTGCGCGACGCTCTCGGCCGGCGCATTGCGGCGCGCAACCTCGATCATCACGGGGTGGTCGAGCAGCGTGTCGGCCAGTGCCCGGATCTCGTCGGAGAAGGTGGCCGAGAACAGCAGGTTCTGCCGCTGTTGCGGCAGCAGTCTCAGCACGCGCCGGATGTCATGGATGAAGCCCATGTCGAGCATCCGGTCGGCTTCGTCGAGCACGAGCACCTCGACCTTCGAGAGGTCGACGCAGCGCTGCCCGGCGAGATCGAGCAGACGGCCAGGCGTCGCGACGAGGATGTCGACGCCGCGACGCAGGCGGTCGGCCTGCGGGTTGATGTTCACGCCGCCGAAGACGACGGTGGACGTCAGCGACGTGTGCTTGCCGTAGGCGACGACACTCTGTTCGACCTGCGCGGCGAGCTCGCGGGTGGGGGTGAGGATCAATGCGCGGATCGGTCTCGCCCCGCGCGCCGCGGCAGGGCCTGCCAGCAGCCGCTGCAGGATCGGCAGCACGAAGCCCGCCGTCTTGCCGGTGCCGGTCTGCGCGCCGGCAAGCAGGTCGCCGCCGGCGAGGACGGCGGGAATCGCTTTCGCCTGGATCGGCGTGGGCGCGTCGTATCCGAGATCGGAAACGGCGCGGACGAGGGCTTCGGACAAGCCCAGTGAGGAAAAGGACATGGAACTCCAGCGACATCGGCCTGTCGGCAGATGCGCGGATTTGCGCATCGGCGTTGCGACGCCAGTCGCGGGCAGACGAATCGGGGGTGGAACTTCGGACCGGCGGATGCCGGGAAGATGCGGCGCAGAGACTGGCGACGGCGCCGGCGAGACGGCAACGGATTGCCGCAACGGGCGCAATGATACCCCAAGCCGGGTCAGCCGACCTCGAAGAACCGGCGGATGAGCGCGAAAACGACCAGCGCCATCCCGAGGATCAACCCGAAGAAGATGATCGAGCGCTGCTCGAAACGGCGTCCGGCGCGCCGCTCCATCAGGTTCAGGATCCGATCGGCGAGAACGTACAGAGCGATGCCGACGAGCGCGAGCCAGACGATGTCCACGTCTCTCGCTCAGGCGATGAGGAACATCGCCTGCTGCTCGAACAGCTCGGCGGGCGGACGTCGAAAGCCGCTCTTCGCGAACCGCAGCCAGCGGCCGAGCACGTAGGCGAGCGCGATTCCCGCGCGCGCCGCCGCGTCGGTGTCCTGCGGCAGGCGCCCTTGCGCGACCGTGACGCGGAACGCCTGCTTCAGCGACGCCTCGATGCGGTCGATCAACTGGTTGATGCGGTCCTGCAGCCGACCGTCCTCGGTGACCAGCGCGTCGCCGATCAGCACGCGCGTCATGCCGGGGTTCTTCTCGGCGAACGACAGCAGCATCGCGACGATGTCGCGCAGCTGGCGCATGCCGTCTTCGGCGTGCTGCGTGGTGATCTGGTTGATGAGGCCGAAGATCGTCGATTCGATGAATTCGATCAGACCTTCGAACATCTGCGCCTTGCTGGCGAAGTGCCGGTACAGCGCTGCTTCGGACACCTGCAGCCGACCGGCCAGCGCCGCCGTGGTGACGCGATCGCCACCCGGTTCCTGGAGCATCGCCGCGAGCGTCTGCAGGATCTGCAGGCGCCGTTCCCCCCGTTTCGGCCGCGCCTGTCTCGGTGCGGCCGTCGTCGAATCGTTCATTTTCGGTCGATGCGCGACGCCGCGGCGTCAGGCTTCGCCCCGGCGTGTCTTGCGCGGCAGATGAGCGACCGATTGTACTTGAAGGCCGATGCGCCGAGACGACCCGACGCGCAGGCGGTTGACGCCGTGGCGCGAGCGGCGGATCGTGCCCGTGACGAGGATCGTTTGCATGCCGATCCAGCGTGCCGCAGCGAGATTCGCCGGCGTGTCCTCGACGAGGATGCAGCGCGACGCCGGCACGCCCAGGCGCGCGGCGAGCCGGCGCAGCATCGCCCGCGACGGCTTGGGCTGGAAGCGTCCGGCGAAGCGCATCGACTCGATCGACGCGATCGACTCGATGCAGCCGGCGATGCCCAGCGCACGCACGACGCGAGTCGCGTATTCGAGCGGTGCATTGGTGACGACGACGCGCCGCCCCGGCAGCCGGCGCAAAGCCTGCTCGAGCCGGCGGTCACGCCGCACGATGCGCTCCAGGTCGGGGAAGGCGTGCGTCTCGCGAAGGAAGCGATGCGCATCGATGCCGTGGTGATGCACCATGCCGAGCAGCGTCGCACCGTAGCGTTGCCAGTAGCGGAAGCGCAGCGCGTCGGCCTCGGCATGGCTCAACGACAACTCGGCGGCGACGAACTCGACCATCGCCCGATGGATGCGCGGGAACACCTGCGACGACGCGTCGTGCAGCGTGTTGTCGAGATCGAGCAGCCACACCGGCGAATCGCCGCGCAGGCTGCGCGACTGCCGCCCGCCCGGCAGGTCGTGCGCCGGCGGCTCGCGGCGAACGCGACGCGACGACGAAGTCAACGCCTGACTCAGCTGCTGCGGATCATCGTGCCGACCCCGTGGTCGGTCATGATCTCCAGCAACAGGCAATGGTCGACGCGACCGTCGACGATGTGCACCGAATTCACGCCGCCGCGCGCGGCATCGAGCGCCGAGGAGATCTTCGGCAGCATGCCGCCGGAGATCGTGCCGTCGGCGAAGAGCGCGTCGATCTGCCGCGGCGTCAGACCGCTCAGCAGCTTGCCGTTCTTGTCGAGCACGCCGGGCGTGTTGGTGAGCAGCACGAGCTTCTCGGCCTGCAGCACCTCGGCCATCTTGCCCGCGACGACGTCGGCATTGATGTTGTAGGTCTCGCCCTCTTCGCCCGAGCCGATCGGAGCGATCACCGGAATGAAGCCGTTGGCGGTGAGCGTGTGGATGATCGCCGGATCGATCTTCGCGACCTCCCCGACCTGGCCGATGTCGATCGGCTCGTCGGGCTTGTCCTTCGACGGCAGCCTCATGCGCCGCGCGCGGATGAGCCCGCCGTCCTGCCCCGTGAGCCCGACGGCGCGGCCGCCGGCGGTGTTGATCAGTTCGACGATCTCCTTGTTCACCTGGCCGGCCAGCACCATCTCGACGATGTCCATCGTCTCCGCGTCGGTCACCCGCATGCCCTGTACGAACTCGCCCTTCTTGCCGACGCGCGCGAGCAGCTGCTCGATCTGCGGACCGCCGCCGTGGACGACGACCGGGTTCAACCCGACCAGCCGCAGCAGCACGACGTCGCGCGCGAAGCTCTGCTTGAGCTGTTGGTCGATCATCGCGTTGCCGCCGTACTTGACGACGACGATGCGCCCGTGAAAGCGCTGGATGTAGGGCATCGCCTCGACGAGGATCGCCGCCTTCGTCGCCGGAGTGACGTCGCGGGTCGAAGGCGGGCCCGGCGAAGCTTCGGGATTCGATTTGGCGCTCATGGGAGGCTCACCTGGGTTCGGGCTCGCGTGGCATTCTAATCGCCGCCCGCGCTGCGCCTTCCCAGGAACATGACCGAGCATGAATCTGCGGCAGCTGGAGTATTTCGTGCAGGTCGCCGAGCTGGGCAGCTTCAGCCGCGCGGCGCGCCTGCTCGGCCTGGCACAACCGGCACTGAGCCGCCAGGTGCGCGCGCTCGAGACCGATCTGCGGGAAACCCTGCTGCTGCGCAACGGCCGCGGCGTCGAGCTCACCGACGCGGGGCGGCGCCTTTTCGAGCACGCGATCGCAATCCTTCAGCACGTCGCGCACGCGCGCGACGACATGGGCGCGCAGCGCGACGAACCGGTCGGGCGGATCGTCGTCGGCCTGCCGCCCAGCCTGGGCCGCCAGCTCACGCGCCCGCTGATCGACGCGTTCCGCAACGAACTGCCGCGTGCACGACTGGCGATCGTCGAAGGGCTCACCGCACACATCGCGGAATGGATCGCCACCGGACGCGTCGACCTGGCGCTGCTGCACAACCCTGATGCGGCGCCCGAGCTCGACATCGTGCCGGTGCTCGAGGAGATGCTCTGCCTCGTGCAGCCGGCGTCTCGACGCAACGGAGGAACGCGCGTCGCGGCGCGCGAGCGAGCTCCGCTGCCGCTGGCGCGACTCTCGGACTTCCCGCTCGTCGTACCCGACCGCATGCACGCGCTGCGCCGGCTGACCGAGACGCAGGCTGCCCTCGCCGGCGTGCAACTGAACATCGCCTGGGAGGTGTCGAGCGTTCCGTCGATCGTCGACCTCGTCGCAGCGGGTTACGGCAATGCGGTACTGCCGCGCAGCGCCGTTGCCGCCTCGGGTCGTGCGGCGCAACTCGCGATGCGCCCGCTCGGCGATCCGCCGCTGCACAGCGTGCTGTGCATGGCCGCTTCGGCGCACCGGCGCGCGACCCCGCTCGCTCGACGGGTCTCGGCTCTGCTGCGTCAGTTGGCACGCGGGGTCGACGTGTGACATGCAGACCCATGCCGTATCGGCATAGCTGATATCCCCCTGCTCTGCACGAGTTCGCAGAGCCCGCGTGCGAGAATCGAAGCTCCCTCCCCGCTTCCCGGAGCCTCGCAATGCAAACCGCCATCCGGTGCTGCTTCATGCGCGGCGGCACTTCCCGCGGACCGTTCTTCGCCGAGGACGACCTGCCGATCGACGTCGCCACCCGCGACCGCGTGCTGCTCGCCGTGATGGGTTCGCCCGACCGCCGGCAGATCGACGGCCTGGGCGGTGCGCATCCGCTGACGAGCAAGGTCGGCATCGTTCGCCGCAGCCGCACGAGCGGCGTCGACCTCGACTTCCTCTTCGCGCAACTGCAGCCCGAGCGCGATACGGTCGACACGACGCCGAACTGCGGCAACATGCTCGCCGCCGTCGTCCCCTTCGCGCTCGAAAGCGGGCTCGTCGAGCCGCAGGGCGACACGACGACGCTGCGCGTGCTCACGCGCAACACCGACATGCAGTGCGACATCACCGTGCGTACGCCGATGACGCCGACCGGACGACGCGTCGAATACGAAGGCGAAGCACGCATAGACGGCGTTCCGGGAACGTCGGCTCCGATCACCATCAATTTCCTCGACACCGCCGGTTCCGTCTGCTCGGCGCTGCTGCCCACCGGGCGCGCGCTCGACGGGATCGACGTCGACGGCCTCGGCGTCGTCGAGGCCACCTGCATCGACAACGGAATGCCGATGGTCCTCGTGCGCGCAGCCGACTTCGCCCGCACCGGCTACGAGGAAGTCGCGCAACTGAACGCCGACGACGAGCTGAAGTCCAGGCTCGAGGCGCTGCGCCTCGCCGCGGGGCGTGCGATGGGACTGGGCGACGTGGCGGCGAAGAGCTTCCCGAAGATGTGCCTCATCGCTGCTCCCCGCGCAGGCGGCGCGGTCGCCACGCGCTGCTTCATTCCGCACGTCTGCCACGACGCCATCGGTGTGCTGGCCGCCGTCACGGTCGCCACCGCCTGCGTGCTCGAGGGCACGGTCGCGCAGGGCATTGCGCGCCTGCCCGACGGGCGCGTGAAGACGGTGTCGGTAGAGCATCCGAGCGGCGAATTCAGCGTCGAGCTCGAGCTCGATCGCGACGACCCCCGGAAGGTCGTCCGCGCGGCGTTGCTGCGCACGGCACGCCTGCTGATGCGCGGCGAAGCGATGATCCCCGCGTCCGTCTGGGCGGGGCCCGGCTCCCACGGAGGAACGAATCGATGATCATCGACTGTCACGGCCACTTCACCACCGCGCCGAAGGCGCTCGAGGACTGGCGCAATCGCCAGGTCGCCGCGTTGAAGGACGGCGCCGCCGCGCCGAAGGCCTCGGAGCTGCGCATCGGCGACGACGAGCTGCGCGAGTCGATCGAGAAGAACCAGCTCGCGAAGATGAACGAACGCGGAAGCGACCTGACGATCTTCTCGCCGCGCGCGAGCTTCATGGCGCACCACATCGGCGGTTTCGAGACGAGCTCCACCTGGTCGGCCATCTGCAACGAACTGATCCAGCGCGTCGCCTCGCTCTTTCCCGATCGCTTCATCGGCGCGGCGATGCTGCCGCAGTCGCCGGGCGTCGACCCGAAGACCTGCATCCCGGAGCTCGAGCGGTGCGTGAACGAGTACGGGTTCGTGGCGATCAACCTGAACCCCGACCCCTCGGGCGGGCACTGGACGTCGCCGCCGCTGTCCGACCGCCACTGGTACCCGATCTACGAGAAGATGGTCGAGTACGAGATCCCGGCGATGATCCATGTGAGCACGAGTTGCAACGCGTGCTTCCACACGACCGGCGCCCACTACCTGAACGCCGACACCACCGCGTTCATGCAGTGCCTCACGTCCGATCTCTTCCGGGATTTCCCGACGCTGAAGTTCGTCATTCCGCACGGCGGCGGCGCGGTGCCCTACCACTGGGGTCGCTTCCGAGGGCTGGCGCAGGAACTGAAGAAGCCGCTGCTCGCCGAGCACCTGCTGCAGAACGTGTTCTTCGACACCTGCGTCTATCACCAGCCCGGGATCGACCTGCTCACGAAAGTGATCCCCGTCGAGAACATCCTGTTCGCCAGCGAGATGATCGGCGCAGTGCGCGGCATCGACCCGGAAACCGGTCATTACTACGACGACACGAAGCGGTACATCGAGGCGTCGACGGTCCTCGGGGACGCCGAGCGCAAGGCGATCTACGAAGGCAACGCGCGCCGCGTCTATGCGCGCCTGGATCGCGCGCTGAAGGCGAAAGGGCTCTGACGAGGAACCTGCGGGCCGTCCCGTCGCATCGAACGAGGAGAAACGAACCATGTCCCTGAACGAGCTCGGCATCGTCCGGCGCAACATCGAGCGCGCCGACGCGACGGCCGTCGAGAAGCTGTCGCGCTTCGGCGCGGCCACCGTGCACGAAGCGATGGGCCGCGTCGGCCTGGCCAAACCGTATCTGCGACCGATCTATCCGGGCGCGCGGCTGTGCGGCACCGCGGTCACCGTGCTGCTGCAACCGGGCGACAACTGGATGATGCACGTCGCCGCCGAGCAGTTGCGCGATGGCGACGTCGTCGTCGCCGCCTGCACCTCCGACTGCGAGGACGGCTTCTTCGGCGACCTGCTCGCCACTTCGTTTCGCGCCCGCGGCGCGCGGGGGCTGGTCATCGACGGCGGCGTGCGCGACGTGCACGACCTCACGCAGATGCAGTTCCCGGTGTTCTCGCGCGCCGTGAACGCGAAGGGGACGATCAAGGCGACGCTCGGATCGGTCAACGTTCCGGTGGTGTGCGCGGGCGCCTACGTGCGGCCCGGCGACGTCGTCGTTGCCGACGACGACGGCGTCGTCTTCGTGCCCGCGTCGATCGCGCAGCAGGTCGCCGACGCAGCGCAGAAGCGCGAAGCGAACGAGGTCGAGAAGCGCGCGAAGCTCGCCTCCGGGGTGCTCGGGCTGGACATGTACAAGATGCGCGAGACGCTCGAGCGCGCGGGGCTGCGGTATGTCGACTGACACCGATGCAGACCCGCTGCGTTGGCACGTAGGCCTGGTCGGCTACGGCGAGGTCGGCCGCATTCTCGCGGAGGATCTGCGCACGCGCGGTGTCGAACGCGTCACCGCGTACGACGTGAAGCTCGACGGGCCCGATGCGGGATCGCTGCGCGCGCATGCGGCAGTGCACGGCGTCGCGCTCGCCGACTCGCACGCTGCGCTCGCAGCCCAGGCCGACTTCGTCGTCTCGGCGGTCACCGCGAGCCAGGCGGTGGCGGTGGCCGCCGCGTGCGCGCCGGCGCTGCGTCGCGACGCCTGGTTCCTCGACTTCAATTCGGCTTCGCCGGGTGCCAAGCGCAGCGCTGCAGCGCAGGTCGCGCAGACAGGCGCGCGCTACGTCGAAGGGGCCGTGATGACGTCGGTGCCGCCGTACCGCATTCGCGTGCCGCTGCTGCTGGGCGGGCCTCACGCGGCGGCGCTCGCGCCGCTGCTGGCCGTGCTCGGCTTCGCGGCGAAGCCGGGGCCGGCGGAGCTGGGCATCGCGTCGGCGACGAAGATGTGCCGCAGCGTGATGATCAAGGGACTGGAAGCGATGGTGATCGAGAGCTTCACCGCCGCACGCGCCTGGGGTGTGGAGGACGACGTCCTCGCGTCGCTCGCCGAGACCTTCCCCGGCATCGACTGGGAGAAGCAGGCGAGCTACTTCTTCGAGCGCGTGATCCTGCACGGGCGACGTCGCGCGGAGGAGATGCGCGAATCGGCGAACACGGTGCGCGCGGCAGGCCTGGAGCCGTGGTCGGCGGCCGGCACCGCGAACCGGCAGGCGTGGGTGGCGGAGCTCGCCGCGCGCGGAGTGTTCTCGAGTACGCCCGCTGGCGGCGGCGAGCCGCTGGTAGATGCACGCGCCGACTGGCGCGTGCAGGCCGACCGCATCCTCGCCGCAGGGGAAAAAGAACGATGAGCGCTTTCGAGATGACGCCCGGCTGGCTGTGCTTCCACCCCGACCCGTCGACGCCGCGTTTCCGCGTGCCGGCAGGCGCGGTCGACGCGCACTGCCACGTATTCGGCCCCGGCGATCGATTTCCGTACGCCCCGGAACGCAAGTACACGCCCTGCGACGCATCGCGCGAGCAGCTGTTCGCGCTGCGCGATCGGCTCGGCTTCGCGCGCAACGTGATCGTGCAGGCCACCTGCCACGGCGCCGACAACCGCGCGCTCGTCGACGCACTCGCGCATTCGGACGGCCGCGCGCGCGGCGTCGCCACCGTGCGCCGCGACGTCTCCGACGACGAGTTGCGCAGGATGCACGACGCGGGCGTGCGCGCCGTGCGCTTCAACTTCGTGCGCCGGCTCGTCGACTTCACGCCGCGCGAGACCCTCGAGGAGATCGCGCGGCGCATCGCGCCGCTCGGCTGGCACGTCGTCGTCTACTTCGAAGCGCGCGACCTGCCCGAGCTGTGGGAATTCTTCACGTCGCTGCCGACCACGGTCGTCGTCGACCACATGGGCCGGCCCGACGTTTCGAAGCCGGTGGACGGACCCGAGTTCGAGCTCTTCGTGCGGCTGATGCGCGAGCACCCGAACGTGTGGTCGAAGGTGAGCTGTCCGGAACGGCTGAGCGCCTCGGGTCCTGCCGCACGGAACGGCGAGCGAAACGCGTACCGCGACGTCGTTGCGTTCGCGCGGCGAATCGTCGAAACCTTCCCCGATCGCGTGCTGTGGGGCACCGACTGGCCGCACCCGAACCTGAAGGACCACATGCCCGACGACGGCCTGCTCGTCGACTTCATCCCGCACATCGCACGCACCGAAGCGCTGCAGCGCAAGCTGCTGGTCGATAATCCGATGCGTCTGTACTGGCCCGAGGAGTGGAAAGATGGCGCTCGCTAAACCCTACAAGGAAGTTCCCGGCACGACGATCTTCGACGCCGACCAGTCGCGCATGGGCTACCACCTGAACCAGTTCTGCATGTCGCTGATGAAGGCCGGGAACCGCGAGCGCTTCAAGGCCAACGAGCGCGCGTACCTCGACGAATGGCCGATGACCGAGGAGCAGAAGCAGGCCGTGCTCGCGCGCGACCTGAACCGCTGCATCGCGCTCGGCGGAAACATCTATTTTCTCGCCAAGATCGGTGCCACCGACGGCAAGAGCTTCCAGCAGATGGCAGGCAGCATGACCGGCATGAGCGAAGACGAATACCGCGACATGATGGTCCGTGGCGGCCGAAGCATCGAGGGCAACCGCCGGGTCGGCGAACAAAGCGGAGAGAAGCGATGAGCGCGCGCATCACGGCGAGCGTCTACACCTCGCACGTTCCGGCGATCGGCGCGGCAGTGGACCTGGGCAAGACGCACGAGCCGTACTGGCAGAAGGTCTTCTCGGGCTACGAATTCTCGCGGCAATGGCTGAAGCAGAACACGCCCGACGTCGTGTTCCTGGTCTACAACGACCACGCCAACGCGTTCAGCCTCGAAATCATCCCCACTTTCGCGATCGGCACGGCCGCCGAATTCGCTCCGGCCGACGAGGGATGGGGCCCGCGCCCGGTGCCGGGCGTCGTCGGCGATCCGCTGCTGGCCTCGCACATCGCGCAGTCGGTCATCCAGGACGACTTCGATCTTACGATCGTCAACCGGATGGACGTCGACCACGGACTCACGGTGCCGCTGTCGCTGATGTGCGGGCAGCCCGAGCGCTGGCCGTTTCGCGTGATTCCGTTCGCGGTGAACGTCGTCCAGTACCCGGTGCCGTCGGGGATGCGCTGCTTTCGCCTGGGTCAGGCGATACGGCGCGCAATCGAGACCTACGACGAGCCGCTGAACGTGCAGATCTGGGGCACCGGCGGAATGAGCCACCAGTTGCAGGGTCCGCGCGCGGGGCTGATCAACCGCGAATTCGACAACGCCTTCCTCGACCGCCTGATCTCCGACCCGGCCGGTCTCGCGACGATGCCGCACATCGACTACGTGCGCGAGGCGGGATCGGAGGGCATCGAGCTCGTCATGTGGCTGATCGCACGCGGTGCGATGGCCGACGTCGCCGGGGGGGCCGCGCCGCGCGTGGCGCACCGCTTCTACCACGTCCCGGCGTCGAATACGGCGGTGGGCCACCTGATCCTGGAGAACCCGCGATGACGAACCCCATCCGCGTCGTGCTCGCAGGCGCCGGAGCCTTCGGCGTCAAGCACCTCGACGCAATCCGCAACATCGACGGCGTCGACGTGGTGTCGCTGGTGGGGCGAGAACAGGCGAAGACCGAGGAAGTGGCGAAGAAGTACGCCATCGGGCACGTCACGACGAATCTCGCCCAGAGCCTGGCGCGCGACGACGTCGACGCGGCGATCTTGTGCACGCCCACGCAGTTGCACGCCGCGCAGGCGATCGAATGCCTGAAGGCCGGCAAGCACGTACAGGTCGAGATCCCGCTGGCCGATTCGATCAACGCAGCCGAGGCGGTCGTAGCGCTGCAGAAGGAAACCGGACTGGTGGCGATGTGCGGGCACACGCGCCGCTTCAACCCGAGCCACCAGTACCTGCACCGCAGGATCGCGAAGGGCGAGTTGCACCTCCAGCAGATGGACGTGCAGACCTACTTCTTCCGGCGCACGAACACCAATGCGCTCGGCCAGCCGCGCAGCTGGACCGATCACCTGCTGTGGCACCACGCGGCGCACACCGTCGACCTCTTCGCCTACCAGACCGGCGGCACGATCGTCGCCGCGCACGCGGTGCAGGGGCCCATCCATCCGCAGCTCGGCATCGCGATGGACATGTCGATCCAGCTGAAAGCGAGCACCGGCGCGATCTGCACGCTGAGCCTGTCGTTCAACAACGACGGGCCGCTGGGCACCTTCTTCCGATACATCTGCGACAACGGCACCTACGTGGCACGCTACGACGACCTCTACGACGGCAAGGAGAACCGCATCGACGTCTCGCAGGTCGACGTCTCGATGAACGGCATCGAACTGCAGGACCGCGAGTTCTTCGCCGCGATCCGCGAGCAGCGCGAGCCCAACTCGAGCGTCGCGCAGGTGCTGCCCTGCTACCGCACGCTCGCGCAGCTCGAGCGCCAGCTCGCGAAGACGCCCTGAGCACGAAGCCCATGCACACGCGCCGCATCGGAGCGCTCGAGGTCTCGGCGATCGGGCTGGGCTGCATGAGCCTGAGCCACGGCTACGCGCCGCGCCCGTCGCCTGAAACGGCGGCGGCGGTGCTGCACGCGGCGCTGGACGCCGGCGTGACGCTCTTCGACACGGCAATGCTCTACGGCAACGGCGCGAACGAGGAATTGCTCGGGCGCACGCTCGGCGCGCATCGCTCGCGCTTCGTGCTCGCGTCCAAGGGCGGCATGGGCGTCGTCGACGGAAAGCGAACGATCGACGGGCGCCCGGAAACCATCCGTCAGAACTGCGACGACAGCCTCGCGCGACTGCGCACCGACGTCATCGACCTCTACTACCTGCACCGGCTGGATGCGAAGGTGCCGATCGAGGACAGCGTCGGCGCGCTCGCCGGGCTCGTGCGCGCCGGCAAGGTCCGCGAGGTCGGGCTTTCCGAAGTGTCGGCCGCGACGCTGCGACGCGCGCATGCCGTTCACCCGATCGCCGCCGTGCAGAACGAGTACTCGCTGTGGTCGCGCAACGTCGAGATCGCCGTGCTCGATGCCTGTCGCGAGCTGGGGACGACGCTGGTTGCGTTCAGCCCGCTCGCGCGCGCCTTCCTCGCGGGCACGCTGCACGATCCGTCGTCGCTGCCGGCATCCGACATCCGCCGCGGCATGCCCCGGTTCGAGGCGCCGCACTGGGAGGCGAACCGGCGACTGCTCGAGCCGTACCGGCTGCTCGCCACCGAGGCGGGCTGCACGATGGCACAGCTCGCGCTCGCCTGGCTGCTCGCGCAGGGCGAACAGATCGTGCCCATCCCCGGGACGACGAGCATCGCGCACCTGCACGAGGACCTGGCCGCCGCCGACGTCGACCTGTCGCCCGCTCTCGCAGCGCGCGTGGGCGCCGCGATCAACCAGCGCAACGTTTCCGGGCCGCGTTACGCGCCCGAGCGACAGAAGGACATCGACACCGAGGAATTCGAGTAGACCGGGGCGCCTACAGGATGTAGCGCGCCAGGTCCTCGCTCCTGGCGAGCGACCCGAGCCTGCCGTCGACGAAATCGGCGTCGACGACCACCGTCTCGCCGCCCCGCTTCGTCGCCTCGAAGGAGACCTCCTCGAGCAGCTTCTCCATCACGGTGGACAGCCGTCGCGCGCCGATGTTCTCGGTCTTCTCGTTCACCGACGAGGCGATCTCGGCGAGCCGTCGCACGCCCTGCGGCTCGAAGCGAAGCTGCACGCCCTCGGTGGCGAGCAGCGCTTCGTACTGCTTGGTCAGGCTCGCATCGGTGTCGACCAGGATCCGAACGAAGTCATCGGCCGACAACGAAGCGAGCTCGACGCGGATCGGCAGGCGCCCCTGCAATTCGGGAACGAGATCCGACGGGCGCGACAGATGGAACGCCCCCGATGCGATGAACAGGATATGGTCGGTGCGCACGACGCCGTAGCGCGTGTTCACCGCGGTGCCCTCGACCAGCGGCAGCAGGTCGCGCTGCACCCCCTGGCGCGAGACGTCGGCGCCGTGCATCTCGCCGCGCGAAGCGACCTTGTCGATCTCGTCGATGAACACGATGCCGTTCTGCTCGACGTTGGCGACGGCCTGCGCCTTGATTGCATCGTCGTCGACGAGCTTGGCCGCCTCCTCGTCGGCCAGCAGCTTCATCGCTTCGCCGATGCGCAGCTTGCGCGGCTTGCGGCGCCCCGGCAGGTTCGAGAACAGCGACTGCAACTGCTGCGTCATCTCCTCCATGCCGGCCGGGCTCATCAGCTCCATCGTCGGCATCGGGGTGGCGATCTCGACCTCGATCTCCTTGTCGTCGAGCTCGCCCTCGCGCAGCTTCTTGCGGAACTTCTGCCGCGTAGCCGAATCGGCCGACTCGCCCGACTCGCTGGTGAAGCCCACGTTGCGCGGCGGCGGCAGCAGCGCATCGAGCACGCGGTCTTCAGCCGCATCGAGCGCGCGCTGGCGGAACTTCGCCGTTTCCTGCTCGCGCGTCTGCTTGACGGCGATCTCGGCAAGGTCGCGGATGATCGTGTCGACGTCGCGTCCGACGTAGCCCACCTCGGTGAACTTCGTCGCCTCGACCTTGATGAACGGGGCGTTGGCCAGGCGCGCGAGCCGCCGGGCGATCTCGGTCTTGCCCACGCCGGTGGGACCGATCATCAGGATGTTCTTCGGCGTGATCTCCTGGCGCAGCGGCTCGGCCACCTGCTGCCGTCGCCAGCGGTTGCGCAAGGCAATCGCCACGGCGCGCTTGGCGGCGTCCTGGCCGACGATGTGCTTGTCGAGCTCGGAGACGATCTCCGTCGGGGTCATCTGGGTCATCGTTTCTCGCGCGAGACCGGCTCAGCCGAGCGTCTCGACGGTGTGCTGCTGGTTGGTGTAGATGCACAGCTCGGCGGCGATGGCGAGCGACTTGCGCACGATCGTCTCGGCGTCGTGCTCGGTGTTCTCGAGCAGCGCGAGCGCAGCCGACTGCGCATAGGGCCCGCCGCTGCCGATCGCGATCAGCCCGCGCTCGGGCTCGAGCACGTCGCCGTTGCCGGTGAGAATCAGCGACGCATCGCGATCGGCCACCGCGAGCATCGCCTCGAGCCTGCGAAGCATGCGGTCGGTGCGCCAGTCCTTCGCCAGCTCGACTGCCGCGCGAACCAGGTGACCCGAATGCTTCTCGAGCTTCGCCTCGAATCGCTCGAACAGCGTGAAAGCGTCGGCGGTGCCGCCGGCGAAGCCGGCCAGCACGCGGCCATCGTGCAACCGGCGCACTTTGCGCGCACCCGCCTTGATGATCACCGAGCCGAGCGTGACCTGTCCGTCGCCGCCGAGCGCTACCTGCGAGCCCCGGCGCACCGAGACGATCGTCGTACCGCGGAACTGTTCCATCGGGTCGATATGAGGCCGTTTGCGGCCGCCACAAGACCCGAGAGTGTAGGACTGCGCGCGCGCCGGGGTCGCCCGGCTGCGCGACGTCCACGTCTAGACCTTGCGGCGCCGGATCTCGGCCAGGTCGTGGATGCCCATCACGAGCATCAGCGCGTAGACGAGGTAGTTCGGCTCGACGAACAGCACCTGGCGCCCGGCCGAGCGCATCGTCGCAACCTCGTTGAGCAGGTCGCCGGCCGCGACGAACTCCATCCGGCGCAGCGAACGACAGTCCACGACGACGTCGCCCCGTCCCGACGCGAAGCTGCGCAGCGCCTGCAACTCGTCCTGCATGCGCCCGAGAACGTCGCCCTGCAGCACGAATGCGCCGTTCGGCGTCGCCGCGCGCGAAATCGACGGCACGGGCGCCGGCGGCGCTGCCGTGGCGGCGGCACCCGGTGCGGGCGGCGGTTGCGCAGCAGACTCCTGCGCGCTCGCTGTCCGGAACGAATCGGCGGCCGGCTCCCACGAGGGCGGCGACACTTCGTAGGTGACGCAGTATTCGATCCCCAGGTCGTCGAAATCCTGTCGCCGGCCCAGGATGCGCAGGACCTGCAAGGCGAGCATCCAGCACGCGTCGGAGGGGTCGCGGCGGCCGGGTTCGATCGACGCGCGGACCAACTGGAAGAGGCGGTCGGCGTCGACGATGGTCAAGCGGGCGCGAGCGCGTTCGAAGCGAACGAGCAGCGACAGCAGCGCCTGCGCGCCGTCGGCGTCGATCGACGCGGCCTTCGAGCAGTCGATCGTGGCGTCGCCGCCTGCAAGCTCTTCGAAGGCGCACACGCGCTCGGCGACCGCGGCGTCGACCGCTTCCGCGAACGCCAGCACGCGCGACGACGACGCCGGTGCCGGCTGTGCAGCGGCAGCGCGCGACGCGACGCGCGCGGCGGACAGGGCATCGCTCCATCCGGGCGGAGACGATTCGAACTGCGCCGCATACTGCAGCGCGAGCGCTTCGAAGCCTGCCCGGTCACCCACGCACTGGTGCAGGTCGAGCAGCATCAGCCAGGCGAGCGCCCGGAATCCTGCGAGCTCCGGGTCGTCGAGGGACTGGCGCAGCACGAGCGCAGCGGGTTGCGGCTGCCCGTTCGAATACAGGATCGCCGCCTCCTCGAGGATCGGCGGCAGCGCCGGACCGTTGACGTCGATCGCCATCGCACCGGCGGCATCGCCGAGCACCAGCGAGGTGCCGGCCTCCGCGGGCGCCCCTGCCTTCGGCTCGATCGCGGCGACGGCGGCGGCCGGCTTCGTCGGCAATGCCGAAAGCCCGGCGCGCGCGACCGCCTCGGCGGCGATCATCTCCGACTCGATCTGGTCGATCTTCTCCTTCGTGCGACGCGCCGCCTCGCGTTGGGCGGCGGCCGACGGCGCGGCGACCGCGCTGCGCGTGCCGGCGAGCGGGTCCTTCCTGGAGTCGACCTTGTCTTTTCGGCTGAAAAGGGAAAAGACCACGGCAGCTTCCGATGCAGGAGCGGGGAAACGCCGGCGCCGAAGTCAGCGCCGGAATGCCGATCCAGAATAGCACCGGGGGTCGCGGCGAAAACGCGCCGCTGCGGCCGCGCGTCGGCGGCCGCGGGCCTGTGGTCGGGCGGAGGTCAGTCGCCGTAGAGCTTCTGGCGCAGCTCGCGTCGCTCCTGCGCCTCGAGCGACAGCGTCGCGGTGGGGCGCGCAAGCAGGCGGGGAATGCCGATCGGCTCGCCGGTTTCCTCGCAGTAGCCGTAGTCGCCGCTGTCGATGCGCGCGAGCGCCTGCTGGACCTTCTTCAGCAGCTTGCGCTCGCGATCGCGCGTGCGCAGTTCGAGCGCGTGCTCTTCCTCGATCGTCGCGCGGTCGGCCGGGTCGGGCACGACGACCGTCTCGCGAAGGTTCTCGGTGGTTTCGTCCGCGTTGGCGAGGATGTCCCGTTCGATCTGCTGCAGCCGGTCGCGAAAGAACGCCAGCTGCGCGTCGTTCATGTAGTCGGACTCGGGCATCTTGAGCAGTTCTGCCTCGGTGGGAATTCTCTTTTCCTTCGTCGCTGCCATGATGTCTCTGCCTGCGCCACGCGGAGCGCCTTGGTTGCTTCAGGAAACCGGGGTGCGGCCGCCCGGCGAGAACTCGCGACGCGCTCCCGCGCGATGCTGCGAGCCGTAAGAGCCGGCTCCGGAAACGGAGCCGCGGGGGATCATGCCAGACATTGCTCCAGGCCTTTGACGATGGTTTCCTGCGGCAGGTTCCGCCCGATGAAAACCATGCGACTGCCGCGTTTCTCACCCGGCTGCCAGCGCCGCCCCGCGTCGGCGCCCATCATCATGTGCACGCCCTGGAACACCGTCTGGCGATCCGAGCCCTTCATGAAAAGGACGCCTTTATACCGCAACAGGTCGGGACCGTAAACCTGGATGACGCCGGAGAGGAAGTCCTCGAGCTTGACCGGGTCGAAGGCCTTCGACGACCGGAAGACGAAGGACGACACGGCGTCGTCGTGCTCGTGATCGTCGCTTTCGAGGAACGCCGGATCGACTTCGAGCACGGCGTTGAGATTGAAGCCGCGAATGTCGAGGATCTCGTCGATCGGGGCATCGCCGAAATGCACCGGGCGAACCGGCGCGCGGGGATTCATCCGCCGCAGGCGCGCGGTGAGGCGCTCGCGCGTCGCTTCGTCGACGAGGTCGACCTTCGACAGCAGGATGCGGTCGGCGAATCCGACCTGCTCCTGTGCCTCGGAGTGCTCGTCGAGCTGGCGTTCGCCGTGATGGGCGTCCACTACCGTGATCACCGCATCGAGCAGGTAATGGTCGGCCACCTCGTCGTCGACGAAGAAGGTCTGCGCCACCGGCCCCGGATCGGCCATTCCGGTCGTCTCGATGACGACTCGCTCGAAGGCGAGAGCGCCTTCGTCGCGGCGGCGACGCAGGTCGCCGAGGATTCGTACGAGGTCCCCGCGCACGGTGCAGCAGATGCAGCCGTTGTTCATCTCGACGATCTGCTCGTCGCGATCCTGCAGCAGCAGTTCGTTGTCGACGCCTTCCTCGCCGAACTCGTTCTCGATGACCGCGATCCGGTGGCCGTGCCGTTCCTTCAGGATCCGGTTCAGCAGGGTGGTCTTCCCGCTGCCGAGGAACCCCGTGAGGATGGTCACCGGGACCTGCCTGTTCGCCATCGATCGACTCCCTTCGTCTGCCGGTTCGCGACACGAAGAAGGGCATGCCGCACACCGGGGAGGGCGAAGTGTACAGCCGATCGCCGCACTTCAACCGATACCCTCGCAAGGGTCGGAAATCGTCGCCGCCGGGAGGGAAGTCAGCTCCGGCGGCGGGCGCGCGGATGGGCGGCGTCGTACACCGCGGCGAGTCGCTGGAAATCGAGCGCCGTGTAGATCTGCGTGGTGGAGATGCTCGCGTGTCCGAGCAGCTCCTGCACGGCGCGCAGGTCGCCACTCGACTGCAGCAGGTGGCTGGCGAACGAGTGGCGCAATACGTGCGGATGCACGTTCGCCGGGATGCCGCGAAGCAGCGCGCGCCGCTTCAGTCGCAGTTGTACGGTGCGAGGAGAGATGCGCGCGCCTTGCGTACCGACGAACAGCGCGCGCTCGTCGCAGCGAGGGTGCAGCGCGCGCCACTCGGCGCGAAGCGCGAGCCACCGCTCGAGCGCGGCGCGCGCGCCGCCGCCCACCGGCACCGTTCGAACGCGCCCGCCCTTGCCGCGCACCGTTGCCTCGGCTTCGACGAGGTCGATCCAGCCCACGGACGCCGGCGGCCCGGCGAAATGGCGCACGTCGAGCGAGACGAGCTCGGACAGGCGCAACCCGGACGAATACAAGAGCTCCGCGATCGCGTCGTCGCGTGCCACCGAGAAAGGATCGTCGTGCGCATCGGCCTGCGGCTGCACGAGCCGGACCGCGAGGTCGGGAGCGAGCGCCTTCGGCAGCCGGCGCGGCGCGCGCGGCGCGCGCAGTCCCCGTGCCGGATTCGCCTGGACCAGCCCGCACGAGGCGAGCCAGTCGAAGAAACCGCGCCATGCCGACAGCCGGCGCGCGATCGTTCGCGCCGAAAGCCCGGCTCGCGCGCTCGCCGCGACCCAGCGGCGCAGGTCCTGCTGCGCCAGAACGCCCCAGTTCGGCTCTGCGCCGGACTCGCCGTGGACGACGGGCAGCGTCGCCAGCGCGGCCAGGTCGATGCGATAGCCGTCGATCGTGCGCGGCGAGAAGCCGCGCTCGCCGGCGAGCAGCGCGAGGTACTGCCGGATCGCCGGCGTCGTCACGATCGGCCTATTCGGCCAGCCGCGACAGCGCCGCGCCGGCGGTTCCGGCGATGCGCTCGAGGAAGGCCGTCCCCATTCCCGAGCGGAATCGCTCGGGGTCGGAAGACCCGAGCACGACCAGCCCGAAGGCCTTGGGATCGACCCCCTTGCGCAACGGCAGCAACGCGATCGATTGCGTGGAGGCGCCCCCATCGGGCAGCCAGGTGGCCGCGTGGAAGTCGGAATTCGGCCCGCAGAACGGCTGCTTCATGCTGTT
Organism: Pseudomonadota bacterium; assembly: GCA_023389055.1. Taxonomy (GTDB): domain Bacteria; phylum Pseudomonadota; class Gammaproteobacteria; order Burkholderiales; family Burkholderiaceae_E; genus Zeimonas. Next base: position 37,592 of record JAEWFA010000064.1, read on the forward strand.
GGCCAGCGTGATCGCGTCGACCGCCACCGGCTGCGCGCATTCGAGCCCGACGTAGTCGTCGCGCAGCCCCCACAGCCGCATCGCCACCTGCGGAACCGCGAAGATCGTACGCAGGCCGTCGACGACGAGCTCGGGCAGGCGCTGCGGTTCCGCCGCGAGCAGGAGCTGCCGTGTCCAGCGATACAGCTTCTCGGCGAGCGCATCGTTCTCCTGGCCGATGCGCACGAGTTCGGCGAGCTTCATCTCGTGTGCACGAAGCTTCTCGCGCAGTACCTCCAGCTGGCGCTCGTGCAACGAGATCGCGCGCCCGCCGTGCGGATGCGGAACGGTGATCGACGCGAGCAGCTCGAAGTGCGATTCGAAGAAGTCGGGGTTCTCGTCCAGGTAGCGCGCGACGTCGTCGGCATCGCAGGAGTTTCGGGTCATTCGCATTCCGTGTCGAAGAGCGCCGCGCAGTCGATCTCGCCTTCGAAGACCGTTCGCGCGGGACCCGTCATGGTGAGTTTCGTTCCATCCCAATCGATGCGCAGCCGTCCGCCGCGCGTGTGAACGTCGACCGGCGAGACCGCCAGCCGCCGGCGGATCGCGGCGAGCGCTGCGGCGCACGCTCCGGTGCCGCAGGCGAGCGTCTCGCCGACGCCGCGTTCCCAGACGCGCAAGCGCAGCTCGTGCGGCGAGACGACCTGCGCAAAGCCCGCGTTCACGCCTCGCGCGAAGCGCGAAGAGCGACCGATACGCGCGCCTTCGTCGTTCACCGGCGCGTCGTCGACGTTTTCGACGAACTGCACCGCGTGCGGGTTGCCGATCGAGACGAGCGAGACCGCTCGGCTCGCGTCGCCGACGCCGAGCATCCAGACCGTGTCGTCTCCGACCGTGCGGGTTTCGACGCCCTCCGCGTCGAAACCGACCGCCTGCGGCCCGAAGGCCGTTGCGCCCATGTCGACGCGCACGCGCCCGTCGTCCTCGACGGACGGCTCGATGATGCCGCCGAGCGTCTGGACGCGGAGCGTTCGCCGGTCGGTGAGCCCGTGCTCGATCACGAAGCGCGCGAAGCAGCGCGCCCCGTTGCCGCACTGCTCTACCTCGTCGCCGTCGGCGTTGAAGATCCGGTAGCGGAAATCGATGCCCTCGCCCGGAGAAGGCTCGACGAGAAGGATCTGGTCGGCGCCGATGCCGAGATGTCGGTCGGCGATCCGACGCCACTGCTCGCGCGTGAAGCGCACCGACTGGCGCACGCCGTCGACGACGACGAAGTCGTTGCCGGCGCCGTGCATCTTCGTGAAGCGAAGCGTTGCCCGATCCATCGATCGATTATCGCCGATCGTCGCCGGCGTACAGGCTGGGCTCGCCCGGCGGGCGCGTCTTGAAGCGCCGGTGGCTCCACAGGTACTGCGCCGGCATCTCGAGCACGCGCTGCTCGATGAAGGCGTTCATGCGGCGCGTCGCGGCGTACAGGTCTTCGCCGGGAAACGACTCCCAGGCCGCGTGCAGTTGCACGACGTAGCCGTCGTCGGTCATCCGGGTCACGCACGGAACCACGACCGCTCCGGTGAGTTGCGCGAGTCGCGCGACCGACGTCACGGTTGCCGCCGGCACGCCGAAGAAGGGAACGAAGAGTGCCTCGCGAGCGCCGAGATCCATGTCGGGCAGGAAATAGAACGGTGTCCCGGCGCGCAATGCGCGCACCGCCGCGCGCAGTCCGTCGGTGCGAAGAACCATCGAGGCGCCAGGCAGCCGGGTGCGTCCGCGCCGCATCGCGGCGTCGAACACGCGGTTCTTCTGCCTCGCGTACATCGAGACGATCGGCGTCTCGAAGAACATGCGCGCGCCGCCCGCATCGCAACCGACGAAGTGCGGTGCGAGCAGGATCACCGGCCTGCCGCGGTGCTTCTCGTAGTGCTCGACGCCGTCGAGTCGGCACAGCGCGCGCACGCGCGCCACCGGCGCGTGCCACAGGATGAAGCGATCGAGAAAGCTGCGCACGAAGTAGCGGAAATGCGCGCGCGCGACCGCTTCGCGACGCGCCTCGCTCCACTGCGGAAAGCACAGCTCGAGATTGCGCAACGTCACGCGGCGCCGATCGCGCGCGAACTGCCACGCGATCACGCCGCCGACGCGGCCGAGCCGGCGCAGCGCCGGATACGGCAGCTTCGAGACCGCACGCAGCAGCGCGAGCGCCAGGTGCGTGAGCGCGTCAACCAGCACCGCTGCTTCCGCTGCCGGGCTTCGCCGCAGTCGAACCGCTCTTCGCGCGCTGCGGCGCTCCCGGCGGATTCCGATAGCGGTGGTACCCCCACAGATACTGTTCGGGCCTGCGCAGGATGCACCGCTGCAGCCGCTCGTTCAGCGCCTGCGCATTGGGCGGCTCTCGCATCGTCTCCAGGCGCAGCCGCCATCCCGGTGGCCGCGCGACGCGTTCGCACACCGCGACGACGACTCGCGCACCGGTCTGCTGCACGAGCCGTTCGGGCAGCGTCATCGTGTAGGCAGGCTCGCCGAAGAAGTCGGCCCAGCGGCCCTCGCCCGCGCTCGGCACCTGGTCCGGCAGCAACCCCACCGCCTGGCGCGCGTGCAGCGCGCGCAGCATCGTTCGCAGACCGCCCAGCGTCGGCGGCACCGCCCGCATCGCGTCGCGGTCGCGCACGTAGGCGACGAGCGGGCGCAGCCACGCCTTGCGAGGCGGCTTGAACAGCACGGTGATCGCGTTGCGCGTCGCGTACCAGCGGGCGGCGACGTCGAAGGCGCCGAGGTGCGGGGTGACGAACAGCACGCCGCGTCCGGCGCGCTCGGCCTCGTCGAGCACGCGCAGATCCTCCTCCAGGCAAACGACGCGCGCAGCGACCTGTGCCAAGGGCCGCGTCCACACCCACGGCAGTTCGCCCATCGTGCGGCCGGACTCGCCGGCCACGCGCCATCGCATCCTTGGTGCGTCCAGGCCCGCGCGTCGAAGGTTCGAGCGGATCTTGCGCCGGTAGCCCGCCGATGCCGCGTACGCGATCCAGCCGATCAGCGCGCCCAGCGCGCGCGCTATGCGCAGCGGCAATCGACCGGCGCAGCGCAGCACGAACAGCGCCACGCCGCCGCGCTCGGCACCTGGGGGCATCGGCAACGTAGTCATCGGATCAGCAGGGGCGCGGCCGTCGGCGAGGCGCGAGCCTACCCTATAATCGAGGCGCCGCCGAGTTAACGACAACTTGCGGGGCGGCAGGCGGCGCATCGGGCGCCGGCGACAAATCCGCTAAAGCGTCGCTGCTTCTCGAAGATCGGCAGCGCGCCGACAGGAGAGAAGCCTTGACCAGCGAATATCTGTTCACCTCGGAATCGGTCTCCGAAGGGCACCCCGACAAGGTCGCCGACCAGATTTCCGATGCCGTGCTAGACGCCCTGCTCGAGCAGGACCGCCTCTCGCGCGTGGCCGCCGAGACACTGTGCACGACCGGACTCGTCGTGCTTGCCGGCGAGATCACCTCGAAGGGCAACATCGACTACATCCAGGTCGCGCGCGACACGCTGAAGTCGATCGGTTACGACAACACCGAGTTCGGAATCGACTACCGCGGCTGCGGCGTGATGGTCGCCTACGACAAGCAGTCGCCCGACATCGCGCAGGGCGTCGACCACGCGGGCGACGACAACCTCGACCAGGGCGCCGGCGACCAGGGGCTCATGTTCGGCTATGCGTGCGACGAGACCCCCGAATACATGCCGGCCGCCATCTATTACGCGCATCGCCTCGTCGAGCGGCAATCGCAGTTGCGCAAGAGCGGCAAGCTCGCCTGGCTGCGTCCGGACGCCAAGTCGCAGGTCACGCTGCGCTACGCCGACGGGCGCCCGCAGTCGGTGGACACCGTCGTGATCTCCACGCAGCACTCGCCCGACATCAGCCAGGCGCTGATCCGCGAGGCGGTGATCGAGGAGCTGATCAAGCCGGTGATACCGGAATCGATGCGACGCAACGAGGTGCGCTACCTGGTGAACCCCACCGGACGCTTCGTCGTCGGCGGACCCCAGGGCGACTGCGGGCTCACAGGGCGCAAGATCATCGTCGACACCTACGGCGGCTCGGCCCCGCACGGCGGCGGCGCGTTCTCCGGGAAGGATCCGTCGAAGGTCGACCGCTCCGCCGCGTACGCCGCACGCTACGTCGCGAAGAACATCGTCGCCTCCGGCCTGGCCCGCCGCTGCCTGGTGCAGCTGTCCTACGCGATCGGCATCGCGCGGCCGACGTCGATCATGGTCACCACGCAGGGAACCGGCGCCGTGTCCGACGAGAGGCTCTCCGAGCTCGTCGCCCGTCACTTCGACCTGCGCCCTCGCGGCATCGTGCAGATGCTCGACCTGCTGCGCCCGGTGTATCGGAAGACGGCGGCCTACGGCCATTTCGGCCGCGACGAGCCCGAGTTCTCGTGGGAGCGGACCGACAAGGCCGAGACGCTGCGGGCGGAAGCGGGCGTCTGACGCCCGCGCGCCTGCCGACGAACGGCGGGCGCGAGACCGACGCCCGGCGCGCGTCGCCGGTGCCACAGGGCCCTCATCGTGACGTCGATCAAGCCGGCGACCCGCCGGCTCTGCTCCAATGAGGCCATGTCTGCCGCACTGCACGATGTCGCCCGCCTGATCGAATGCCCGCGCGGCCGTCCCGGGCTGGCCGCGCAACTCAGCGAGGCGCTCGCCGGCGAAACCGACCTGCCGATCGCCACCCGGCTGCGCCTGGTCGCGCTGGCCGCCCGGCTCGAGTCGGGCGATCGTTGCGAATGCAGCGCCACCGAATCCGCGCCCGGCTCCTGGATCGCCTCGCTCGCCGAAGCCTTCCTGCGCGACGACACGAGCGCGCTCGAGGCACTGGTCACGCACGCCCCCCGGTTGCGCAGCGTCGTAGCCCGCGCCGGCAACCGCGCCTGCGGATTGCCGGCCGCCGCCCTGCTCGAGTTGCTCGAGCGGCGCTTGCATTGACGCCGCGAGGGAAGGGTCCTACGGCGCCAGCCGCTGCCTCGTCCACCCCCCGCCGCCGCCCGGCGCAGGCCGGTACGCCAACCGGTCGTGCAGGCGCGAGGGGCGACCCTGCCAGAACTCCCAATAGTCGGGCGCGAGCCTGAAGCCGCCCCAGTGCGCAGGCCTGGGCGGGTGCAAGCCGAACTTCAGTCCGAACTCGGCGGCGCGGGCGACCAGCGCCGTGCGGGAGGCGAGCGGGCGGCTCTGCTCGGAAGCCCAGGCGCCGATTCGCGACGCCAGCGGCCGGGACGCGTAATACGCGTCGGACTCTGCCGCATCGACGCGGCAGACACGACCTTCGATCCGCACGACGCGCTCGAGCTCGACCCAGTGAAACTGCAGCGCGGCGTACGGGTTGACGGCGAGTTCGCGTCCCTTTCGGCTCTCGTAGTTCGTGTACCAGACGACGCCGCGCTCGTCGAAGTCCTTGATCAGCACCACGCGGGTCGACGGCCGGCCGTTCTCCCCGACCGTGGCGACCGTCATCGCGTTCGGCTCCGGCACGTTGGCGCCGACCGCCTGGGCGAGCCACTGCCGGAACTGCTCGAAGGGATCGCTGCAGGCGTGATCCTCGTCGAGCTCGCCCCTCTCGTAGCTCTTGCGCAGGTCGGACAGCTTCGTCATCGCAGCGAGTGTAACGCCGCACAGTCCGTCGACGATCGCGCACCGACCTTCCGTCGGCCAGAGGCGAAGAACGCCGTTGCAACCGCGCTCATCGCATTGGTCGACGCCCGCCGCGGCCGCTATTCTCGGGCGATCGCCACGGTTGCCGCCCCGTCATGTCCACGACCTTTGCTGCCGATCTGGAGGAAATCGTCTACCCGGTGTCTTTCGATGCCGACGACGAAAACGAGCTGCCGCGTGTCGAGGCACGGCGCGTGCTCCCCGGCATGTTCGTCGCCGGGCTGGATCGGCCCTGGAGCGATACGCCGCTGCCCCAGGGCGGGCTGCTCGTTTCCGCCGACGACGAGCTCATGGCGATTCGCAGCCACTGTCGCCAGGTCCGCGTAGACCCGTCGCGTTCGTCGCCCGACATGCTCGACGCGATTCGCGCCGCCGCGGTGCTGTCGAGCGAACAGGCGCTGGCGCTGCTCGACGAGCCGTTCGGCACGCCCGGCGCCTCTGCCGAGGCGCGTGCCTGCGCCGTCGCGGCGCCGAGCGCGCCTTCGAGCGATCGTCGGCAGCATCGGACGCTCGGCGCAGCACCGGTCGAGCGGCGTGACGACGTGCACCCGAGCGACGCGGCGCGCGAGCGCCTGCGTGCGCTCGTGCTGGCCAATGACGGTCGCCCGACGAGCGGGCGCGGCGGAGCCATCGCGCGGATGCGCAGCTGGTTCTTTGCGCAGCCGGGTGGCGTCGACGAGGGCGCTCGCCCCTGCGAGCTGGCGCAGCTGCAGTTGCGCTACGGCGATTCCATCGGCGCGGTCGAACCCGGCGCCACCGAGCCGATCCGCGACAGCTTCGGACACGCCCGCGTGGCGCACGCGCGGCTGGTGAGCGCCGCAGACGCACTCGTCGCACAGGTGCGCCAGGGAAGCACGCCGGCGCTGGAATCGCTGGACGCGACGATCGACGACTTCGTTGCGATCCTGCAGCGCGCGCCGGAGGCATTGCGCTGGGCGGAGGCGCTCTACGCGCAGAACGCTCCGCGGCCGAACCCGGCGACCGCGGTCGCGCTGAACCTCGCGGGTTTCGGCCGATCGCTCGGGATGCCGGCGCAGTCGCTGCGCGAACTCGCGCTGGTCGGACTGCTGCTCGACCTCGGCAAGGCGCTGCTGCCGCGCGAGCTGCTCGAGCATCCCGGCGTGCTCGCGCCGCACGACTACGCGCTGATGCAGCAGCACGTGGCGATCGGCAGGGATCTGCTCGACCGTGCGGGAACGCTTGCGCCCGAAGTGCTGCGCGCGATTTCCGAGCACCACGAGCGGCTCGACGGCTCCGGATATCCGCGCCGGCTGCGCGGCAACGACATCGGGCTGTTCGGAAGGATGGCGGCGATCGTCGACACGTTCAGCGGCCTGACGGCGACGCGCGCGTACGCCAACCCCCTGTCGATCGAGGATGCGCTGTCGGCACTGAACGAATGGGGACGATCGCTGTTCTGTCGTGACCTCGTCGGACGGTTCGTGCTGTCGATCGGCGTGTTCCCGGTCGGCACGCTGGTCGAGTTGCGCGGCGGCGAGGTCGCGGCGGTGGTCGATCGTCCGCGCGGCGAGCGCCTGCTGCCCAAGCTCGTCGTGCTGACCGCCGCCGACAAGGGCCCGCTGCGGCCCGTGCGCGACCGTACCGGCCGCCAGGAGCCCGACGAGGTCTACAGCGGCGCGCAGGTGCGCATCGCGCGCGGGCTGCCCGCCGGTGCCTACGGACTGCGCCTGCCCGACTACTACGGCAGGCCGCGGATATAATCGGCGCGATCCCGAGGAGCGCTGCAACGGCCCCGCGCGGGCCGCCAGGCTCGGGAACCGATCCAACGGCGCTCGTCTACCCGTGATCCGTCACGGCAGACGGGCACGCACCGATCGCAGTTGCGCGATCCGCCTCCCGGTTCTGTCGCGTCGGCACCCTTTTCGCATTCGAGGAGTGACGATGTCCGCCGTACCGAAACCCGAATCCGTCGCCGATTTCCGCGTCGCCGATCCGTCGCTCGCCGACTGGGGACGCAAGGAGATCCGCATCGCCGAAACCGAGATGCCCGGGTTGATGGCGATCCGCGAGGAGTATGCGGCCGCGCAGCCGCTGAAAGGGGCCCGGATCTCCGGGTCGCTGCACATGACGATCCAGACCGCGGTGCTCATCGAGACGCTCGTCGCGCTCGGTGCGCAGGTGCGCTGGGCGTCGTGCAACATCTTCTCGACCCAGGACCACGCGGCGGCCGCGATCGCCGTCACCGGCGTTCCGGTGTTCGCGGTCAAGGGCGAATCTCTCGACGACTACTGGGACTACACGCACCGCATCTTCGACTGGCCCGGCGGCGGCACGTCGAACATGATCCTCGACGACGGCGGCGATGCGACGCTGCTGCTGCATCTGGGTGCGCAGGCCGCGAGGGATCGCTCGGTGCTGGCGAACCCGAAGAGCGAGGAGGAAACCGCGCTGTTCGCGGCGATCCGCCGGCAGCTCGAAAAGGACCCGCAGTGGTACGAGCGCCAGCGCGCATCGATCGTCGGCGTAACCGAGGAGACGACGACCGGCGTGCACCGTCTGTACCAGATGTCGGCGCGCGGCGAACTCGCCTTCCGCGCGATCAACGTCAACGATTCGGTGACCAAGAGCAAGTTCGACAATCTCTACGGCTGCCGGGAGTCGCTGGTCGACGGAATCAAGCGCGCCACCGACGTGATGATCGCCGGCAAGGTCGCCGTCGTCGCCGGCTACGGAGACGTCGGCAAGGGTTCTGCGCAGGCGCTGCGTGCGCTGTCGGCGCAGGTGTGGATCACCGAGTGCGATCCGATCTGCGCATTGCAGGCGGCAATGGAGGGATACCGCGTCGTCACGATGGAATATGCCGCCGACAAGGCCGACATCTTCGTGACCGCCACCGGAAACCGCGACGTCATCCGTCATTCGCACATGCAGGCGATGAAGGACCAGGCGATCGTCTGCAACATCGGTCACTTCGACAACGAGATCGACATCGCTTCGCTCAGGCAGTACCGCTGGGAGAACATCAAGCCGCAGGTCGACCACATCGTCTTTCCCGATGGCAAGCGCATCATCCTGCTGGCCGAAGGTCGCCTCGTGAACCTCGGCTGCGGCACCGGCCATCCGTCGTACGTGATGAGTTCGTCGTTCGCCAACCAGACCATCGCGCAGATCGAGCTGTTCTCGCATCCCGAGCGCTACCAGTCGGGCAAGGTATACGTGCTGCCGAAGCACCTCGACGAGAAGGTGGCACGGCTGCAGCTGAAGAAGCTCGGCGCGATGCTTACCGAACTCACCGCGCAACAGGCAGCCTACATCGGCGTTCCCGTCGAGGGGCCGTACAAGAGCGACAGTTATCGCTACTGACGAGCTGTCGATGACCGCGACGCGCGCCGCAACGAAGCCGGACGGCGCGCGCCGACACGACGCCGGGATGATCCGCGCCGATCGACTCCTCGTCGCCCGCGGCCTGGCGCCGACGCGCTCGGCCGCGCAGCGACTCATCGATGGCGGCGCCGTTCGCTGGCGCGGCGCGCACGGCTGGGCGCGTACGCACAAGGCCGGTGAAAGACTTCCCGAGAGCTGCGAGATCGAGGTCTGCGACGACGCCGAGTTGCGCTTCGTCTCGCGCGGGGGGTTGAAGCTCGAGCATGCGCTCGCGCGTAGCGGCATCGACGCGACGGGCCTCGCCTGCCTCGACCTCGGGCAGAGCACCGGCGGCTTCACGGACTGCCTGCTGCGTGCCGGCGCAGCGCACGTCGTCGGCGTCGACGTCGGCCATGCGCAGTTGCACGAATCGTTGCGCGCCGATCCCCGCGTGCGCCCCATCGAGGGACTGAACGTGCGCGCGCTCGACGCCGCGGCGCTCGGCGGCGACTGCCCGCACGGGGGCTTCGACCTGGTCGTCGCCGACCTCTCGTTCATCTCGCTGGCTCACGCACTGGCGCCGGCCTTCGCGCTCGCGCGCCCGGGTGGGCGACTGCTGGCGCTCGTCAAGCCGCAGTTCGAGCTCGGGCCCGGCGCGGTCGATCGTCGCGGAATCGTGCGCGAAGTCTCGCGCTACGCGGAGGTGCGCGAGCGCGTCGAGCGCGCGGCGCGCGAAAGCGGATGGACGCCCGAAGGCTGGTTCGATAGTCCGATCGCCGGTGGCGACGGCAATCGCGAGTTCTTTCTCGAGGCACGCAAATGAAGACGCCAGGGACGATCAGTTTCGAGTTCTTTCCGCCGAACACGCCTGCCGGCGTCGAGAAGCTGCGCGGCGTGCGCGAGGCGCTCGCCCGTTTCGAGCCGGCGTTCTTCAGCGTCACCTACGGTGCCGGCGGCGTGACCCGCGACAAGACGCTGTCGACGGTGCGCGAGATCGTCGGCGAGGGACGCGCCGTCGCACCGCACCTGTCGTGCGTCGGCGCCTCGCGGGATTCGGTGCGCGAATTGCTCGCCTTGTACCGCGAGCACGGCATCCGCCGACTCGTGCTGTTGCGCGGAGACCTGCCTTCGGGGATGCGCGGAGGCGGCGACTTCCGCTACGCGAGCGACCTCGTTTCCTTCGTTCGCGCGGAGACCGGCGGCCTGTTCCACCTCGAGGTCGCCGCGTACCCCGAGATGCACCCGCAGGCGCGCACGCCGCGCGAAGACCTGCAGGCTTTCGCGGCGAAGATGCGCGCAGGAGCCGACTCGGCGATCACGCAGTACTTCTTCAACGCCGACGCGTACCTGCGGTTCCGCGATGCCGCGACCCGCCTCGGCATCGATGCGCCGATCGTGCCCGGCATCATGCCGATCTCGAACTTCTCGCAACTGGCGCGCTTCTCCGACTCGTGCGGCGCAGAGATCCCGCGCTGGATCCGGCTCGAGCTCGCCGCCTGCGGCGACGACGTCGAGGCGATCCGCGCCTTCGGCGCCGAAGTCGTCGCGTCGATGTGCCGCCGCCTGCTCGCCGAAGGTGCCCCGGGCCTGCACTTCTACACGTTGAACCTGGCGGGACCGACGATCGCAATTCTCGAGTCGCTGGGCGAGCCGCACTGACGAGGGATCCCGCCGCCCGCGCGGCCTCTCCTCGCGTCGCCCGGAGCTGCACTCGTGCGCCCCTGCCCGCCCGGGGTCGCCGCATCGCCGTTCGTCGGAACCTGTTGCCGATGACCCGACCGGCGGCGAGGCGCCCCGCGCCCTCGCGGCCGGCGCTCGTTACCATCGGCTCACCACGAAGAAGCTCGTCGCCAGCCCGCGTCCCGTCGATGTCGAATTCGCCGCCCGCGCCGGGACTCGTCTCGGTAAAGCGCTACCAGATTCCGGTCGAGAGACTGCAGGAAGGGATGTTCGTCGTCGAGCTCGATCGTCCCTGGCTCGACACGCCGTTCCTGCTGCAGGGCTTCCTCATCGACAGCCGGATCGAACTCGACACGCTGCGCAGGTATTGCCGCTACGTATACGTCGATCTCGACCTTTCGAGTTCGGCGCTCGCCGACACGATCCGCAGTGCCGAACTGTCCGACGAAGCGGACGCGTCGTCGCAGGCGGCGACGCCCCCGCCGCTACGCTTCGACACCGTGCTCGACGAGAAGCCGGTCGGGCGCGAGGCGGCGGCGCGCCCGGTGCGCATCCGCGCGGACGTGAAGATCAGCCGCCAGACACGCGAACGCTTCCGCGACTTCATCCGCGCGACCGCCATTGCGCCGACCGGGCCCGCGAGCGATCCGGGCTGGCGCCGCGCGCTCGACTGGCTGCGCCGCGGCGCGCGCTCCCGCACTGCCCGCAGCTCGCACGACGCGGCTGCCGCGACGCGCTCGGCATTCGACGGGCAACTGCCGAAAACCATCGAACTGCGCCGCTACGCCGATCGCGCCCCGATGGAGGCGGAATTGCCGCGGGCGCGCGAGGCCTTCGGCGTCGGCGCGCGCGCGCTCGACGCACTCGTCGCCGACGTTCGCCAGGGGCGCGTGCCCGACGTGCAGCAGGTCAGCGGCGCGGTCGACCAGATCGTCGCAAGCATGGTCGACAATCCCGACGCGCTGATGTGGATCGCCCGGCTGCGGGAGGAACGGGTGCACACCTACCAGCACGGCGTGAAGGTCGCCCTGTACCTGGTGGCGCTCGGCCGTCATCTCGGCTTCCCGCTCGGCGAGCTGTCGAATCTCGGCATGATCGGGATGCTCGCCGACGTCGGCAAGACGCGCCTGCCGAACGCACTGCTCGAGAAGCCCGGCATGCTCGCGCCGGCCGAGTACAACATCATCAAGGAACACGTACGGCTCGGCCTCGACGCGCTCTCCTCCAGCATGAAGCTCGCCCCGGCCATCATCGAGGGCATTGCGCAGCATCACGAGCGCCTCGACGGCACGGGCTATCCGAAGGGGCTGCGCGGCGGGGAGATCGGCATCTACGGGCGCATGTCGGCGATCGCCGACAGCTTCGCCGCATTGATCACCGCACGCGCGTATGCGAATGCCTGCGCGCCGCAGGACGCGCTGATGAACCTGTACGAGTGGGCCGGGACGTCGTTCCACGAACCGCTGGTCGAGCAGTTCGTGCAGGCGGTGGGCATCTTCCCGGTTGGCAGCTTCGTGGAGCTTTCCACCGGCGAGGTCGCCGCGGTGCTCGCGCACAATCGCGTGCGCCGGCTCGAACCGCGCGTGATCGTGCTCACGGCGCCCGACAAGACACCACTGGCCGAGCCTTTCGAGCGCGACCTGCTTCAACGAGCCAGGCCTTCGGACGGAGGACGCATCCGGATCGTCCGCGGACTGGCTGCCGGTGCGTATGGGTTGAAGTTGCGCGACTACTACGCGCGCGACGCGATGCCGGCGCCCGAGCAGGCAGGCGCTTAGGCCACGCATCATGCCGGGCTTCTGCGAAGAGTCCACCGTCGCCTCGCGCGGCACTCGCGAGCGCACGCCGGCGCAACTGCTCGAAGACATCGCCGCTGCCGCGCGCGACGACGGCACCCGCTCGGTCGTCCTGGTCGTGGCGCTGAATCGGTCCGATCGCGTCGACGCGCTCAGCCGCGCGCCCGACGATCGACCGGCGCTCGACGAGATCGGCCGACGGATGCAGGAGGTTCTTCGTCCCGCCGACCGCTATGCCTTCGCTTCGCGCGAGGAAGTCTGGGTGCTGCTTCCCGGGCTGGCCAGCGAGGCGCTGGCCGAGCTGGCCAGTCATTCGCTAATCCAGACACTGTCGGCGCCGGTGCGCAGCGCGCCGGAGGCGGGGCTCATTCGCCTGCGTCCGTCGGTCGGCGGCGCATGGGCACCGCCGGGATCGAACCCCGACGCCGAGAAGCTCGTCGCCGTCGCATTCGAGGCTGCCGCGCAATCGCTCGGACGCGAGGATCATGTGCGCATCCTGCGCGTGAACGACGACCACGCGTCCGGGCTGCGACGCCACGAGATCGAACGCGACCTGCACGAGGCGCTCGCGCGCAACGAGCTCGAAGTGCACTTCCAGCCGCAGATCGACCTGCGCACCGGGCGATGCACCTCTGCCGAAGCGTTGATCCGCTGGCGGCGCGCCGACGGCCGGACGGTGGAGCCCTTCACGATCGCCTCCATCGCCGAGGAACGCGGCCTGATCGTCGAGCTCACGCGCTTCACGATGAATACCGCGATGCGACACCTGGCAACGTGGAAAAGTCGAGGGCTCGACCTGGCGGTGGCCATCAACCTGTCCGCGATCACCTTCGGCGATGCGACGCTGCCCGAGCTCGTCGCGCAGACGCTGCAGATCTGGGGCGTCGACCCGCGTCGCCTGACCTTCGAGCTCACCGAGAGCGCGCTGATCCGCAACGAACGCACGGCGATCGCGCTGGCCGGTGAATTGCGCGCGCTCGGCTGCCGGCTGTCGATCGACGATTTCGGCACCGGCTACTCTTCGCTCAGCTACCTGCAGCGCTTCCCGCTCGACGAGCTGAAGATCGACCGCAGTTTCGTGCAGACGATCGCGTCAGGGCGCAACGATCACCGGATCGTGCGCGCGCTGGTCGAGCTCGCGCATGCGTTCGAGCTGGACACCGTCGCCGAAGGCGTCGAAAACTCCATCGTCGAAGCGAAGCTGCTCGAGCTCGGCTGCGACTTCGCACAGGGCTTTCACCTGTCCCCGGCGTTGCCCCCCGGCGACTTTTTCGAATGGTGCACGAACCGCAATGCCGCGCGTCGCTTCACGGAACCCGGATCACGCGCGATTCCGTAACGATCGCCGGAAGCGGCCGGTCGTACGCCTCGGCGTCGAAACGCTCCAGCTCGCAGGCGTCGTAGCCCACGCCGATTGCCGGGATCGGACGACGAGCGAACGTCCGGTCGTAGTGTCCGCCTCCGTAGCCGAGCCGATAGCCGCGCGAGTCGAAGCCCACGCACGGCACGATCAGCAACTCGGGTTCGATCGTCTCGAAAGGATGCGGCACCGGGATCGCGAAGCGTTCGATGCGCACCTCCCCGCTGCGCCGCCATCGCCCGAACTCCAGCGCGCCGCCCTCGCCTATGCGCGGCAACGCGAGCGTTCGCCCCTCGGACTCCCAGCGTTCGTAGCACGGGCCGAGCTGCGGCTCGCCGCGTACCGGCCAATACACGCCCACGACGCCGGCAACATCGAAGGGAGCGGCGCCCACGAGCGCCGAGAGCCGCTCGCGCAGCGCTGCGTCGGCCTGTTCGCCCAGCCTGGTGTCGCGTTCGCAACGCCAACGAATCAAGGCGTTGCGTGCATGAGTTCGAGTAATTTCGTCGACGACGCGCATGGTATGCTCGATCCGGTGCCAGCGGGCACCAAGCGGCGTTTCAGCAGGCAGGCAGGGCGACGATGACGTACCGGATCGCAATCGCGGCGATTGTAGGACTGATCGGTCTTTCGGTTCTGCCGCCCGCCGAGGCCGCCAAGCGCCGCCCCGAGCCGCATGTCGCAACGGCCCCGGCGCCGCTTGGCGTCGACGAGGCCTTCGTCGCGGCGCACCAGGCGTTCACGAAGAACGACCCGCTGGAGTTCGAAGCGATGGCCGCGCAAGCGCAATCGCACCCGCTCGCCGTCTATCTCGACTACTGGCGACTGCGCCTTCGATTGCAGAGGCCGCCGAGCGAATCGCTGCCCGGCGCCGCCGACGCCGACGTGCAGCGCTTCCTCGCGCGGCACGAAGGCACCCTCGTTGCCGATCTGCTGAGTCGCGACTGGATGCTCGACCTGGGCAAGCGCCGTGAATGGACGGTCTTCGATCGCGAATACGCGCGGTGGGTCCTTCGCGACGACAACGAAGTGCACTGCTACGCCTCGCTCGGCAACGTCGAACGCGGTCATCCGGCTGCGCAGGCCCGCGACGCGCTCTCGTCGGTACGCAGCTTCGGCCCGGGTTGCGCGGCGCTGCTCGACGCGCTGCTGCGCACGCGCGCCTTCGGGCGCGAAGACCTCTTCGCGCGCCTGCTGGTCGCGCTCGAGACGAACACGCCCGACACCGTGCGCCTGCTCGGCGAGCGGCTTGCGCTCGACGCGAAGGCGGTCGATCTGGCGCTCTCGAATCCGTCGAAGGCGCTCGCCGGAAAACGAACCCGCGAGACGATGCTGATCGCGCTGTCCCGGCTCGCGCGCAAGGATCCGTCGGAAGCGAGCGAGCGGCTCGATGAAGTCGCTGCGGCGCTCGGGCAGGCCGACGTCGCCTTCGTGCGCTCGCAGGTCGCCGCCGCGGCGATGCGCCGGCTGGACCCACGCGCGCTCGAATGGACGCGAGCCTCGCTCGGAGCGCCCGCCAGCGACGAGACGTGGAACTGGCTCGCGCGCGCGGCGCTTCGCGACCGCGACTGGGCGACGGTGCGCAAGGTCGTCGCACGGATGAGCGATTCCGCCCGCAACGAGCCTGCGTGGGTCTACTGGAGCGCTCGCGCCGAACGCGAGGCAGGCAACGCGGCAAAGGCCGACGAGATGCTGCGCCCGATCGCAGGCCAGTTCACCTTCTACGGGCAGCTGGCCGCCGAGGATCTCGGCTCGCTCACGGCGCCTCCGCCCGCCGCGCTCGCCACCACCGGAGAGGAACTCGCACAGGCCGCGCACAACGCCGGATTCGACCGCGCGCTGCGCTTCTACGCGCTGGGCCTGCGCTTCGAGGGCAACCGCGAGTGGAATTTCCAGCTGCGCGGCATGAGCGACCGGCAACTGCTCGCGGCTGCGCGCTGGGCGTGCGCCGAACAGGTCCTCGACCGCTGCGTGAACACCGCCGATCGCACGCGCGAAGAGCACGACTTCACGCTTCGCTTCGTCTCGCCTTTCCTCGATCAGATGAAGCCGGTGGCGGCCAGCGCGCAGCTCGATCCCGCCTGGGTATACGGGCTGATCCGGCAGGAGTCGCGCTTCGTGCGAGACGCGCGATCGTGGGCCGGCGCGCAGGGGCTGATGCAGATCATGCCCGCGACCGCCCGCTGGATCGCGAAGAAGCTCGGCGAGCGCGACTTCCGCGTCGAGCACCTGCACGATCTCGACACGAACCTGCGCTTCGGCACCTTCTACCTGCGCAGCGTGCTCGACGACCTCGAAGGCTCCCCGCTGCTCGCTTCGGCCGCGTACAACGCAGGGCCGGGGCGCCCGCGCAACTGGCGCTCGACGCTGTCGGCGCCGGTCGAGGGAGCGATCTTCGCCGAGATCATCCCGTTCAACGAGACGCGCGACTACGTCAAGAAAGTGCTCACGAACGCCGTCTACTATTCCGCGCTGTTCACCGGGCAGCCGCAATCGCTGAAGGCGCGCCTGGGCAACGTCGCGCCGGCGCTGGCACTGCCCACCGACATCCCGTAGAAATGGCAGGCCTACCCGTTCTCCTGCTCGGCGGCAGCGGCTTCATCGGAAGCCATGTCGCAGCGCGCCTGGCGGCGCAGGCACGGCACGTCATCGTCCCGACCCGCAACCGCGAGCGCGCACGCGCCCTGCTCACGCTGCCTACGGTCCAGGTCTTCCAGGCGGATATCCACGACGACGCGCAACTCGCCGCGCTGGTGCACGGCGCGGACGCGGTGATCAACCTCGTCGGCGTACTCGACGGCGGGCGCGGCTCGCCCTGGGGACCCGGCTTCGAGCGCGCGCACGTCAAGCTCGTCGCCCGCGTCGTCGAGGCGGCGCGGGCCGCCGGTGTGCCGCGCGTGCTGCACGTCTCGGCGCTGGGCGTGAACGACGGCGGCGAGCGTACGCTGCCGTCGATGTACCTGCGCTCGAAGGCGGCAGGCGAACGCATCCTGCGCGATGCCGGCGATCTGCAATGGACGGTGTTCCGCCCGTCGGTCGTCTTCGGTCCGGGCGATTCGCTGATCGAGCGCTTCGCGGCGCTGCAGCGGTGGCTGCCGGTGCTCGCCGTCGGCCGAGCCGACGCGCGCCTGCAGCCGGTGTGGGTCGGCGATGTGGCGAGCGCCATCGTGAACTCGCTCGACGAACAGGTTACCGTGCACCGCTGCTACGAACTCGCCGGCCCCGAGGTGTGGTCGCTGCGCGATCTCATCCGCTTCGCGGGCCAGCTCTCCGGCTACCGCCGCCGGGTCATCGGCCTGCCCGATGCGCTCGGCCGCCTGCAGGCGATGCTGCTCGAGGTCGCACCCGGGCCACTGCGCATGTCGCGCGACAACTTCGCGTCGCTGTCGATCGACAATGTCGCCCAGGGGCCCATCGCCGCAGAGCTGCGCATCGTGCCGACGCCGCTCGCCGCGATCGCGCCGTCGTATTTCGACGAGCGCGAGCTGCAGCTGGCCGAGGAGCGACGCCGCGCGGGACACTGACGAGCACGAGCGCACCGGGCCGCCGATGAAGATCTATCGGGTCGGCGGATCGGTGCGCGACGAACTGCTCGGGATCGACGTCAAGGACCGCGACTGGGTCGTCGTCGGTGCCACGCCCGACGATCTCGTCGCACGCGGCTTTCGCCCGGTAGGGCGCGACTTCCCGGTGTTCCTCCATCCCGAGACGCAGGAGGAATACGCGCTCGCGCGAACGGAGCGCAAGACCGCTCCGGGCTACCGCGGCTTCGTCGTGCAGGCCGACCCCGGCGTCACGCTCGAGGACGACCTGCAGCGCCGGGACCTGACGATCAACGCAATGGCGATCGCCGAGGACGGCGCGCTCGTCGATCCCTACGGCGGGCTCGCCGACCTGCGGGCCGGGGTGCTTCGCCACGTCGGCCCCGCCTTCGCCGAAGATCCCGTCCGCATCCTGCGCGTCGCCCGCTTCGCGGCGCGCTTCGACGGCTTCACCGTCGCCGGCGAAACGATGGAGCTGATGCGCGAAATGGTGCGCGCGGGCGAAGCCGACGCGCTCGTCGCCGAACGGGTGTGGCAGGAGTTCTCGCGTGGACTGATGGAGCGGCGCCCGTCGCGGATGTTCGACGTGCTGCGCGCCTGCGGCGCGCTCGCGCGCGTGATCCCCGAACTCGACCGGCTCTGGGGCGTGCCGCAACCCGCCGCCCACCATCCCGAGGTCGACTCCGGTGTGCATGTGATGATGGTCGTCGACCACGCGGCCGATGCCGGCGCGCCGCTGGCCGTGCGCTTCGCCGCGCTCGTGCACGACCTGGGCAAGGGCACGACGCCGGCGGCCGACTGGCCGCGCCACATCGCCCACGAGCAACGCTCGGTGCGGCTGGTCGACGAGTTGAGCGAGCGGCTGCGCGTGCCGACCGAATGCCGCGACCTCGCGCGCATCGTCGCCCGCGAGCACGGGCTCGTGCACCGGGCACTCGAACTGCGCGCGGGAACGATCACGAAGCTGCTCGAGCGGATCGACGTTGCGCGCCGTCCGCAAAGACTGGAATCGGTGCTCGCGGCCTGTGAAGCGGATTACCGCGGCCGGCTCGGGCTGGGCTCGCGCCCCTATCCGCAGGCACAGCGCCTGCGCGACGCCGCGCGCGCCTTCGCGTCGGTGGACACGGCATCGATCGCACGCGCGCATGCCGAGTCGCCGCAGGAGATCCGCGCAGCGCTGCACGAGGCGCGCACGCGCGCGGTAGCCGACGCGCTCGGCGTGCGACGCTGAATCACAGCAGTCGAGCGAGCAACGCCGCAAGCAGCGAGAGCAGCACCGTCGACGTGATCGGGATCGACCAGTCCCGGCCGAAAGCGCGGAATTCGAAGTCGCCCGGCAATCGTCCGATGCCGAAGCGGCGCAGCACCGGCATCAGCCCCGAGAACAGCACCAGTGCGACGACGACGACGAGCAGCCACTTGATCATTCCTGCGGCCGCCTCGCGTGCTTCTGCAGGAATCCGACGATCTCGGGGACTCGCAGCTGCGGCTCGCGGGGGTCCGATCCGCTCTGCACGCGATTCATCCACTCGAGGTTCTCGCGCATGCGCGCCACGACCCGCGGCCATTCCTCGGCGGTGTGCTGCGACGGGTCGGGCAGCGCGTGGCACTGGCTGCACGCCTGGGCGAACACGCGGCCGGCACCACGCTCGAGCGCGCGGCCCAGTTCCGGGTCGGCCTGCGCGTCGAGGCCGCGCTGCGCGTGCCGCTGCAGGTACGCGACGATCTCGCGCTCCTCGTCGGCGCTCGGTGCCGCCATCGGCCGCTCGCCGATGCCGGGCGCGCGCATCAGGTCTGCCATCAGCGGGCCGAGGTTTCCGCGCCCCTCCATGCGCGGCACCATCCGTTGCACGACACCGGGCCAGCCTTGCGCATCGTGCATCGCCGGATTGGGCAGGTTGTGGCATTGCACGCAGTAGAGCGCCACCAGCCGCGCCCCGCGCGAATCGGGCTGCGGCAACTGCGCCGGGCGCACGCGATCGGGCAGGATTCGCAGCAGCATCGCGCCGTGGCTGCTTCGCTCCCATCGTTCGCGCGATGCCTGCGCCAGTCGTTCGAGTTCCTCGGCGGACAACGCGCGTTCGTCGACGCGATCCGCCTGCGACGACGGCCTGGCCGGCGGGCGTCGCTCGATCGCCCGCGTGACGACATCGGGCGACTCCACTGGCGGCGTCGTCACCGAAGCCGCGTCGACGCGCGTCTCGACGAGGGCGGCGACGCCGACGATCGCACCGCCCACGGCAAGTGCCAGCGCCGCAAGGCGCGGCGCGCCACGCAGCGCCACCCTGGCGCGGCGACGGAC
This sequence comes from Pseudomonadota bacterium, assembly GCA_023389055.1. Classification (GTDB taxonomy): domain Bacteria; phylum Pseudomonadota; class Gammaproteobacteria; order Burkholderiales; family Burkholderiaceae_E; genus Zeimonas. The sequence goes on from JAEWFA010000064.1 coordinate 57,272, forward strand.
CGCATCGTGCCGCCGACGCATCCCGCGCCTGCTACAGCGACGCCCGCCGGTCGCGCGTGCGGAACCCGATCGCCTCGTCCGGCACTCCGCGGCCGAACGCGATCACCTTGAACAACTCTCCCATCTCCGCCTCCGAGAGCAGCCGCTGGACCGCCTGCGTTTCGCGCGTCCACGCGCGAAGATCGTCGCGCGGAATCGCCGCGCAGGCGTCGAGCAACCCGCAGTCGAGCAGGAATCGGGCCTGCGATGCGAAGCCGAGCGCATCGAGTCCGGCGCGCGCCGCGGCGTCGGCGATCCCGGTGAAGTCGACGTGAGCGGTGATGTCCTGCAGCCCGGGCCACCGGAACGGATCGTCGTGCGAACGATGACGGAAATGGCAGCGCAACGTGCCCAGATCGCGCTGTGGGTGATAGAACTCCCGACGCGGGAAACCGTAGTCGACGAGCAGCATCGCACCGCGCGCGAGCCGCCCGCCGACAGTGGCGACCCACGCCTCGGCCTGCTCGCCGAGCTCCGAGACGTAGCTCTGCGGGTTGGGCTCGCCGAGCGTGCCATCGACGCCGGCGTCGAACGCGCCGTCAACGCCGGCGCTCCAGGCCTCGTGCAGCCGATCCCGCACTGTCGCGGCGAGACGCTCGTCGGCCGCACGCTCGGCCCACCCCAGCGCATCGCCCTGCGCTCGACCCACGCCACGCTCGAGCACCTCGCCCCCATTGCGACGAAAGACGCGCACCGGCATCGCATCGAGCACCTCGTTGGCGAGCACGACGCCTTCGATGCGTCGGGGAAGCGCGTCGAGCCAGCGCACCCGCGCGAGCAGATCGTCGCCGGCCGCGCCGATCGTCGCGCGCTGGCGCTCGCGCAGCCTGGCCGACAGCTCGACGATCGCGTAGTTGCGCGGCAGCGCGTCGGCATCGCGCAGCGCCGACAGGACCTGGGCGGCAAGCATGCCCGAGCCGGCGCCGAACTCGACGATTTCGCCGTCGCCATCGAGCCACTGCGCGCACTGCGCGGCGATGCAGCGCCCGAACAGCGACGACATCTCGGGCGCAGTGACGAAATCGCCCTCGGCGCCGAACACCCGGTTCGGCCCCGTGTAGTAGCCGATGCCGGGCTCGTAGAGCGCGCGTTGCATGTAGCGGTCGAAACCGATCCAGCCGCCGGCGGCGTCGATCTCTGCCGCGATGCGCCGCACGAGTTCGCGCGAGTCGGCAAGCGCAGTCTCCGGAAGATCTTCCGGCAGATTCACGCAAGGACCTCTTCGCGCTGCGATGCCTGCAGCAACGCGTCGATCCGGCCGTCCTTCTCCTGCCACAACTCGTGCAACCAGGCCTGCACGCGCTTGCGCGCGCGCGAGTCGGTCATCGCGTCGGCCCGGAAGAAGTCGACCGGAATGGGGCGGCGCGCGACGCGCACGACGATTCGATCGACGTCGCCACGCAGGAACTGCCAGAAGGTGGGCACGCCGCCCGGGTAGACGATCGTCACGTCGATCAGCGAATCGAAGCGCTCGCCGAGCGCATTCAACGTCAGCGCCAGCGCGCCCGACTTCGGCTTGAGCAGGTGCCGATACGGCGAACGCTGCGCATCGTGCTTCTCGCGCGTGAACCGCGTCCCCTCGACGAAGTTCATCACGCTGGTCGGAAGCCGCGCGAATTTCTCGCAGGCGCGCCGCGTCGTCTCCAGATCCTCGAGGCGCTTCTCCGGATGCTTGCGCAGGTACTGGTCGGAGTGCCGACGCATGAACGGGAAATCGAGCGCCCACCATGCCAGCCCCATGACCGGCACGTAGATCAACTCGTACTTCAGGAAGAACTTCATCAACGGGATCCGCCGGTTCAGAAGCCGCTGCAGCACGAGGATGTCGACCCACGACTGATGGTTGCAGCTGACCAGGTACCAACCGCGCGGATCGAGTCGCTCGAGGCCTTCGACGTCCCATACGGTGGGTTGCGTCAGCCGCATCCACGCGTTGTTGCCGGCAATCCACCGCGTGGCGATTCCATTGAGCAGGGGGTCGATCGCCGTGCGAACGCGCTCGAAAGGCAGCAGCAGCTTCAGCAGGGCGAACAGGAACAGCAGCCCGCACCAGAACAGCGTGTTGACGACGAGCAGCGACACGGCGACCGCGGCGCGAACGACCGGTGGCAGGAAGGCGAGCATGGGATGCACGACGTGCGCGGAAGCGTCGATCGTACCAGCCGCTTGCGCCGGATGCCGTACACTCGTCGCTCCATGCCTCCGAATCGCGTCGTCCTCGTCACCGGCGCGGCGCGTCGCATCGGCGCGCAGATCGCCACGCACCTGCATGCGAGCGGCGCCGACGTCGCGATCCATTGCCGGCATTCGGTCGCGCAGGCCGCGGCGCTCGTCGCGCGGCTGAACGCCGCGCGCGCCGATTCGGCTCGCGCCTTCGAAGCCGACCTCTCGCAGGCCGCCGCCTGCGAGCGGCTGGTCAAGGCGAGCGGCGACTGGCACGGCCGCATCGACGCCCTCGTGAACAATGCGTCGACCTTCCTGCGCACGCCGGCCGGCTCGGTCGACGAGCCGCTGTGGGCATCGATCGTCGACGGCAACTTGAAGGCGGCTTTCTTCACGAGCCAGGCTGCAGTGCCGTGGCTGCGCGCGACCAGAGGCGCCATCGTCAACGTCACCGACGCGCGCGCCGATCGCCCGCTGGCCGGCTTCTCCGTCTATGCGGCGGCGAAAGCCGGTATCGTCGCGCTCACGCGCGCGATGGCGCTCGAACTCGCGCCGGCGGTGCGCGTGAACGCCGTTGCGCCGGGCTCGCTCGACTGGCCCGAGCACGAGGTGTTCACCGACGCCGAGCAGCGCGCGATCGAGGCTGCGATCCCGTTGCGGCGCATCGGCACGGGCGAGGACGTCGCGCGCGCGATCGCCTTCCTGATCGACGATGCCGACTACGTGACCGGACACGTCCTGCACGTCGACGGCGGCAGCTCCCTCGTTTCGCGCTGAAAGAACAAGCCATGACAACCGACATCGACGCTTTTCCCGACTGCTATCGGGTCCTCGTGCAGGACATCGAGATCGACTGCTATCTCGGCGTCTACGAGCGCGAGCAGGCCAAGCGCCGCCCGATCGTCGTCGACGTCGAGCTGTACGTGCCCGACGTCACGCGCGAGCGCAGGCGCGACCTGCTCTCCGAGACCGTCAACTACGAGCGCGTCGTCGAGGCGGTCGAGCGACTGGTCGGCGGCGACCGGCGGTTCCGGCTGGTCGAGACCATTTGCGGCGAACTCGCCGACGAACTGGCGAAGCTGCCCGGCCTGCGCGCGCTGAAGGTATCGGTGACCAAGCCGCAACCGCTGCCGCGCGCGCGATCGGTTCGCGTCGAAGTGTGGAGGCACGCGTGAGCCGAGCCGAAGGCGAACGGCAGGCGCACAAGCTCGCCTACGAGCGCAACAAGCTGCACAAGCGGCTGCTGCGACTGACCGGCGAGGCGATCGTCGACTTCGGGATGATCGAAGCCGGCGACCGAGTGATGGTGTGCCTGTCCGGCGGCAAGGACAGCTACGCGCTGCTCGACCTGCTGCGCACCTTGCGCGCACGCGCCCCGATCGACTTCGAGATCGTCGCGGTGAACCTCGACCAGAAGCAGCCGGGCTTTCCCGAGCACGTGCTGCCCGACTACCTGCGAGCGCTCGACGTGCCCTTCCACATCGAAGCGCAGGACACCTACTCGATCGTCACCCGCGTGATTCCGCAGGGACGCACGATGTGCTCGCTGTGCTCGCGACTGCGGCGAGGCATCCTCTACCGCGTCGCCGACGAGCTGGGCGCGACGAAGATCGCGCTCGGCCATCACCGCGACGACATCCTGGAGACCTTCTTTTTGAACCTGTTCTTCGGCGGCAGGCTGAAGTCGATGCCGCCGAAGCTCGTCTCCGACGACGGACGGCACGTCGTCATCCGTCCGCTCGCATACGTGAAGGAGGAGGACCTCGCCGCCTACGCCGCCTGGCGCGCGTTCCCGATCATTCCGTGCAACCTGTGCGGCTCGCAGGAGAACCTGAAGAGGCGCGAGATCAAGCAGATGCTGCGCGAGTGGGAACGACGCCATCCGGGGCGCGTCGAGAACGTGTTCGCCTCGCTCGGACGCGTAGTTGCGTCGCACCTGCTCGATCGCACGGCGTGGGATTTCGCGGCGCTGCGCGCCACCGGAGAGCCGTTCGCCGACGGCGATCGGGCCTTCGATCCGGATCCCGAGTTCGAGCGCCCGCCGACTGGCAGCGGAATCGAGCCGAGAAGCGAGCGCCGCCGAGAGGATGCAGGCTCATACGAGTCATAGGACCGGCATGAGCCACGGCACCCGCCGGCTGACGCGAGCGGTTCTGTTCGATTTTCGCGCGTTTCCGCGGACGTCGTGCCCCACCCTGTCGGAATCGCGCGAAATCCGCGCGATTCGGTTCGCCGAGTCGACGACACGCGTGTCGCCCGCCGGAGGAGCCACGCTGCACCTGCGCGCGACGGCGGGCGCTGAGCGGCCGCTGCGGGGCGGGGCAAGGGCGCTGTGCGCCGACGGCGAGGGGGCGCGCCGGCAAGGGGCTGCCCATGGGGCGAAGTCTGCGGCGCCGAGCAGCGCAGCCTCGGGGTCCGCGCGCGCAGCGCGCTTCGTACCTCTGACTCGCGGCCGCATGTCTGAGCGGAGCGAGCGAAGCTCGCGCAGCGAGTTCGGCCGCGC
>JAEWFA010000063.1 GCA_023389055.1 Pseudomonadota bacterium
ATCTTCGTCTCGACCGTCTCGAAGTCGATCGCGCCGCGCGCGCGGCGCGCGCCGGCGAGCAGGCGGTACAGCTCGTGCAGGTCCCGCAGCTGCGGCGCGAGTGCAGCGTGTGACGGCGCCACCGACAGCGACGCGGCGGCGCCCGAGAGCATCGCCCAGACCTCGTCGTAGGTCAGGCGCGCCGCCGAGTGCATCACCGCTTCGTAGAACTGGTATCCGCGCACGCGGCCGCTGCGCTCGACGACCATGTCGCAGACGAGCACGAGGCGATCGACGTTCGGGTTGAGCGAGCACAACCCGTTCGACAACTTCTCCGGCAGCATCGGGATTACGCGACGCGGGAAGTACACCGAGGTGCTTCGCTCGAGTGCGTCGTGATCGAGCGCGTCGCCGTCGCCCACGTAATGGGAAACGTCGGCGATGGCGACGATCAGCCGGAACCCGGCGTCGCGCCGCCCGCTCGCCGGCATCGGCTCGCAGTAGACCGCGTCGTCGAAGTCGCGCGCGTCCTCGCCGTCGATCGTCACCAGCGGCACGTCGCGCAGGTCGACGCGCCCATCCAGGTCGGCGGGCGGCACCGACCCGGGCAGGCGCGCTGCGCGGTCGAGCGCCGCATCGCTGAATTCGTGCGGCACGTCGAACTTGCGCACCGCGATCTCGATCTCCATCCCCGGATCGTCGATCTCGCCCAGCACCTCGACGACCCGCCCGATCGGCGGTGCGCCGCCCGCCGGCGGCTCGATGATCTCGACGGTGACGACCTGCCCCTGCTGCGCGCGTTGGGTCTCGCCGGCAGGAATGACGATGTCGTGCTTGATGCGCTGATCCTCGGGGACGACGAGCGAGACGCCGCGCTCCTCGAGAAAACGTCCGACGACGCGCCGGTTCGCGCGCTCGGTGACCTCGACGATGCGCCCTTCGGGACGCCCGCGCGCGTCGAACCCGGTGCGCTTGAGCAGCACCCGGTCGCCGTGCATCACCTTCTGCATCTCGCGCGGCGACAGGAACACGTCGACGCCGCCTTCGTCGGGAATGAGGAAACCGAACCCGTCGCGATGTCCCTGGACCCGGCCGGCGACGAGATCCAGCTTGCTCGCCAGCAGCAGCACGCCCTTGCGGTTCGGCAGCAACTGGCCATCGCGCTCCATCGCCAGCAGCCGTCGGTTCAGGTTCTCGAAGTGCGTCGACGGCACCGCCAGGCGCTCGGCGAGTTCGTGCGGCGTCATCGGAATGTCGGCTGCACGCAGGCATTCGAGGATCGCCTCGCGCGTCGGCGCGAACCAGGTCTTGTCGGTCACGCCTGCGCCTCGCTCGATTCGACAAACCCCGGGGCGCCGTGTAAGATCCCGCCTCTACGCGCGGCCGGCATTCGTTCCGGCTGCTGCCTGCGGGGGTCCTCCCAGGCGCATCGCCCAGATGGCGGAATTGGTAGACGCACCAGGTTCAGGTCCTGGCGGTGGCAACACTGTGGAGGTTCGAGTCCTCTTCTGGGCACCATCGATCAGCCCCATCGCGCCTTCAGGTCGCCCGGCCGCATGTGGTCGTACTCCTCGAAAGGCTGATGGATCCAGGGATTGCTCGGCAGATGCTCGATCGCGTAATCGGGTTGCGCGATCGAGGCGCCCTTGCGCCATAGTACCGCCGTGCGGATCTGCGTCGCCTGCGGGTGACGTGCGAGCAGCGCGGGCACCAGTTGCACGAGCGTGGCACCCGAATCCGCCAGATCGTCGGTGACGAGCCAGTTCGGCCCGGGCAGCGCCCCCGCGCTCGCGAGCTGCTCGCCGATGTGAAGATCGCCGCGGCGCTTGCCTTCGTCCTCGCGATACGAGCTGGTGAAGACGACGCCCAGCGGCTTGTCGAACAGGCGCGAGAACACGTCGCCGATGCGCAGCCCGCCGCGCGCCACGCAGACGACCGCATCGAAGCTCCAGCCCGAATCCCAGACCTTCAGCGCGAGCTTCTCGACGAGCCGGTTGTATTCGTCCCAGGAGACGTGCAGATCGCGCATGAATGCGATGCGCCGCGCTGTGTTCAGGCGAACGGGTGGCGCAGCACGATCGTCTCGTCGCGATCGGGGCCGGTGGAGACGAGCGAGATCGGCGCGCTGGCGAGTTCGGCGAGCCGCTCGAGATAGCGACGCGCGTTCGCCGGCAGTGCCGACCAGTCGCGAACGCCCACCGTGCTCTCGCTCCAGCCGGGCATCTCCTCGTACACCGGCTCGCAGCGCGCCACCGCGTCTGCCCCGAAGGGCAGCAGGTCCAGTGTTCGAGAGCCGCATCGATACGCGGTGCACAGCTTCACCGTCTTCAGTCCGTCGAGTACGTCGAGCTTGGTGACGACGAGTCCGTCGACGCCGTTCAGCTGGATCGAACGCGCCAGTGCCGCAGCATCGAACCAACCGCAGCGACGCGGTCGCCCGGTGACCGAGCCGAACTCCTTGCCGACCGTGGCCAGGTGCCGGCCGACGTCGTCGTGCAACTCGGTGGGAAACGGCCCTGCCCCGACGCGCGTGGTGTAGGCCTTCACGATCCCGAGCACCGAATGCAGCACCTGCGGTCCCACGCCGGCGCCGGCCGCCGCCGCGCCTGCCACGCAGTTGCTGCTCGTGACGTAGGGATAGGTGCCGTGGTCGACGTCGAGCAGCGCGCCCTGCGCGCCTTCGAAGAGCAGCGACTCGTCGCGCGCCATCGACGCAGCGAGCATCGACGGCACGTCGGCGAGCATCGGCGCGATGCGCTCGGCAAGCGCGAGCGTATCGTCGAAAACGCGCTGCGCGTCGAGCGGCTGCGCGTGCAGGAAGTGCTGCAACGTGAAGTTGTGCAGCTCGAGCGTCTCGTCGAGTTGCGCACGAAAGCGAGCAGCGTCGAGCAGGTCGCCGGTGCGCAACGCGCGCCGCGCGGCGCGGTCTTCGTAGGCCGGCCCGATGCCGCGCCCGGTGGTGCCGATCGCGGCGACCCCGCGCTTTGCCTCGCGCGCCTGGTCGAGCGCGACGTGGTATGGAAGGATCAGCGTGGCCGCCTCGCTCAGGTGCAGCCGGCCGCGCACCTCGATGCCCGCCGCCTCGAGCTCGTCGATCTCCTGCAGCAGCGCAGCCGGCGAAACGACGACGCCGCTGCCGATGTAGCAGTGCACGTCGGCGCGCAGGATGCCCGACGGAATGAGGCGCAGCACCTGTTTGCGTCCGCCGATGACGAGCGTGTGGCCGGCGTTGTGCCCGCCCTGGAAACGCACGACGCCGCGCGCGGTGTCGGTGAGCCAGTCGACCACCTTTCCCTTGCCCTCGTCGCCCCATTGGGTTCCGACGATCACGACGTTCTTCGCCATCTGCAGCAGATTCCTCGATTCGCGTTCGGTTGCGTGGTCGCGCCGGTGCCGATTCAGCGCGTTGCGCCGATCGAGCCGACGATCCATTCGTTGCCGCGCAGGATGAGCTCGCGGTCGCAGACGAACTCCTGCGGGCCCGGGTCGCGCCCCGGCAGGGCCTGCACGACGATCTCGCCGGCGCCGCGCAATGCGTCGATCGCTTCGACCAGCGCCGCGTCGTCCGACCAGGGTGCGCGGATCGCCGACGCGGGAGCGCCGTTCTCGAGCAGGCCGGCAAGCGCGCGCAGCTCGATCGAGAAGCCGGTGGCGGGCCGCGCGCGGCCGAAGGCGCGGCCGACGTCGTCGTAGCGCCCGCCGCGCGCGATCGCGTAGGGCAGCGCCTCGACATAGGCCGCGAAGGTGATGCCGTTGTGATAACGGTAGCCGCGCAGGTCGGCGAGGTCGATCGATAGTTCGAGCTGCTGCCAGCGCTGCAGCACCGTCGACGCGCACAGGCGTTCGAGGCGGTCCAGCGCGTCGCGGATTCCCGGCGCATCGGGCAGCTGCGCGCGCGCGCGCGCGAGCGCCGATCCGTCGCCGTCGAAACCGACGCCGGCCCGCCCATGCAGCCGCGCGAGCGTGGGCAGCGCCTGGCGCAGCGCCGTCGGCGAATCGCGCAGCGTCTCGTCCAGCCCCGGGATGTCCTTGCCCTGCAGCAACCGGTACAGCTCGTCGACGTCGACCTCGGGGTCCAGCGGCCCGAGTGCATCGAGCAGCCCCTGCACCACGCCCACGTGGCACAGATCGAGGCGCAGCTTCGTGACGCCGGCGGCAGCGAGCGATCGCACCATCAGGTCGATCGTCTCAACCTCGGCCTCGATGCCGGAATGCCCGTACAGCTCGGCGCCGATCTGGATCGGTTCGCGCGTGGCGAGCACGCCCTGCGCGCGGGTATGCAGCACCGAGCCCGCATAGCAGAGCCGCACCACCCCATCGCGATCGAGCAGGTGCGCATCGATGCGCGCGACCTGCGGCGTCATGTCGGCGCGCACGCCGAGCGTGCGCCCGGAGAGCTGGTCGACGAGCTGGAACGTGCGCAGGCCGAGGTCGCGGCCCGAGCCGGTGAGCAGCGAATCGAGGTGCTCGATGAGCGGCGGCATGACCAGCTCGTAGCCGTACGAGCGATACAGGTCGAGCAGGCGGCGGCGCAGCTCCTCGATCGCGCGAGCTTCGGCCGGCAGGACGTCGGCGATACTCTCGGGCAGCAGCCAGCGCAGCATGGGAAAAGGCGATACCTCGTGCGAAGGCCGGGCGCGAGAACCCCGCGCCCGGCCGAACCGGCTATTGTAGGTCAGATCAACAGCAGCGCGAGACCGGCCAGCGTCGCGCCGAATCCGACGAAGCGGATCTGCCCGTCGCGCATCCGCGCCACGCGCAGGAACATCTCGCGCCAGTTCGACGGCGCGAGCAGCGGCATCATGCCCTCGAGGATCAGCACCAGGCCGATCGCCCGCAACCAGTCGTCGGCCGTCACTTCGGCGATCCGCCGGGCGCCTTGAAGTAACGGAAGAAGTCCGACGAAGGATCGAGCACGAGCAGGTCCGACTTGCCCGCGAAGGCCTGCCGGTACGCTTCGAGGCTGCGATAGAACTCGGCGAACTGCGGGTTCCTGCCCCAGGCCGCGGCGAACAGTTGCGCGACGCGTGCATCGCCCTCGCCGCGCATCTGCTGCGCGTCGCGATACGCCTCGGCAACGATGACCTCGCGCTGCCGATCGGCCTCGGCGCGGATCTTCTCCGATTCGGCGGCGCCGGTGGCCCGCCGTTCGTTGGCGACCTGCTTGCGCTCGGACTCCATGCGCGCGAACACGCGCTCGGAGACCTCGGGGGCGAAGTCGACGCGCTTCAGGCGCACGTCGATGACCTCGACGCCGATCTGCTTCGAGTCGTCGTTGACCTTGGCGCGCACGTTCTCGACGACCTGGTCGCGCGCGCTGGAGATCATGTCGGAGACCGTTCGCCGGGCGATCTCGTTGTTCAGCGCGTCGCGCAGGCTGCGGTTGATGCGATCGACCGCGATCTGCTCGCTGCCCGACACCGAGCGGATGAAGGTGGGCGGATCGATGATGCGCCACTTCACGAAGGTGTCGATCATCACGTTGAGCTTTTCGGACGTGATGAAGCGATCGCTCTCGGAGGTGTCGACCGTCAGGATGCGCTTGTCGTAGTAGACGACGTTCTGGAACGGCGGCGGCAGCTTGAAGTACAGGCCGGGCTCGTCGATCACCTTGCGGATCTCGCCGAGCGCGTAGACCACCGCGAACTGGCGCTGGTCGACGACGAAGACGCACGACATCAGTACGAACAGCGCGATCAGCAATCCGATGACGGCGGGAATGATCTTCTGCATGTTCTATTTCCCCGCTCAGCGGCTGTCGCGATCGCGGCTGCGCAGCCCGTCGCTGCGCGGCGCCGGCGGCGTCGTCGTCTCGGGCGCGCTCGCCGAAGGCGCGGCGGCATTGCCCTGGCGCGAAGCGTCGGCGCCCGCCTGCCCGAGCAGCTTGTCCAGCGGCAGGTACAGCAGGTTGCCGCTCGTGCGCGAGTCGAGATAGACCTTGCTGGTGTTCGCGAAGATGCGTTCCATCGTCTCCAGGTACATGCGGTCGCGCGTGACCTGCGGCGCCTTCGCGTATTCGACGGCGACCTGGTTCAACCGGCTGGTGTCGCCCTCGGCGTTCGCGACCACGCGCTGTCGATAGCCCTCGGCCTCCTGCAGAAGGCGCGCTGCGGTTCCGCGCGCCTTCGGAATGACGTCGTTGGCGTACGCGCGGCCTTCGTTGATCAGGCGCTCGCGATCCTGCGCGGCCTTGTTCGCGTCCTCGAAAGCGGCCTGCACCTGCTCGGGCGGCTGCACCTGCTGGATCGTCAGGTCGACGATCGAGATGCCGGCGCGGTAGCGGTCGAGGATCGACTGGATCTGCTTGCGCGCGGCTTGCGCGACCTGCTCCTTCTCCTCGTAGAGCACCTGGTCGACGCCGTTGCGCCCGACGGTCTCGCGCATCGCCGTTTCGGCGGCCTGCCGCACGATCTCCTCGGGAACCGGCCCGAGGTCGTTGTTGAACAGGTACGCCTTCACGTCGCCGACCCGGTACTGGACCGTGAACTGCATGTCGACGATGCTCTGGTCGAGCGTGAGCATCAGCGACTCGCGCAGCGTCTTGTTCCGCACGGCGTTGCGATAGCCGACCTCCACCGTGCGCAGTTGCTGCACGTTGACGATCTCGTTCGTCTCGATCGGATACGGCAGCCGCCACGTGAAGCCGGCGCGGTCGACCAGTTGCTTGTATTCGCCGAAGCGAAGGACGACCGACGCCTGGCCTTCCTGGACGATGTAGAAGCCGCTGGCCAGCCACAGCAGCACGCCGACCAGCACGAGCAGCCCGAAGCCGGCGCCGGCGCCCTTCATCGACGGCGGCTCACCGCCGCTGCTCGACGGACCGCGCGGCCCGCCGCCACCCCGGCGAAACAGCGAATTCAGCCGACGGTTGAAGTCGCGCCAGAGCTCATCGAGATCGGGAGGCCCGTCGTTGCCCGGGCGCTGTGGCGGGCGCTGGTCGGCGCCGCCGCCGCCACGGCCCCAACCGGGATCGTTGAGCGAGAAGATCGAACGGAAGGGGTTCCACATGGGCAGGGACTCAGGCCGCTCTCGGCGCGGCCGGCTCTTGCGAATCGGAGGAGGAATCGGAGGAATCGAAACCGGCTGCGTGCATCGTCTCGGACGACGCTTCGACAGGCGCCGCACGTTTCCGGCGCCACGCTTCGACCTGCTGGTCGATTGCCAGGCGCAGCGAATCGAGCCCGGCGCCGGTGACGGCGCTGACCAGGACGCGGCCGATCCTACCACAACGATCGTGGGCGACTTCGGGCTCGCGGCCGACGCGATCGATCTTGTTGTGCACGAGGATTCGGGGGACGTCGGCCGCGCCGATCTCCTCGAGCACGCGATCGACCTGCGCGATCTGCTCGTCGCGATCGGACGCCGAGGCGTCGACGACGTGCAGCAGCAGGTCGGCGTGCGCCGTTTCCTCGAGCGTGGCCGTGAAGGCCTCGACCAGCGAGTGCGGCAGCGCGCGAACGAAGCCCACGGTGTCGGAGATGACGATTTCGGCGCCCGAAGGCAGGCGCAGGCGACGCGTGAGCGTATCGAGCGTCGCGAAGAGCTGGTCGGCCGCATAGGTGCCGGCCCCGGTCAACGCATTGAACAGCGTCGACTTGCCCGCGTTCGTGTAGCCGACGATCGACACGGTGAAGGCGGGCTTGCGGTCGCGCGCTCGACGGCGCGTGCGGCGCTGCTTGCGCAGCTGCTCGAGCTGCGCGCGCAGGCGCTTCACGCGCACCGAAAGCAGGCGTCGGTCGAGCTCGAGCTGCGTCTCGCCCGGGCCGCCGCGAACGCCGATGCCGCCGCGCTGGCGCTCCAGGTGCGACCAGCCGCGCACCAGGCGCGCCGACAGATGCTCGAGACGCGCGAGCTCGACCTGCAGCTTGCCCTCGTGGCTGCGCGCGCGCTGCGCGAAGATCTCGAGAATCAGCTCGGTTCGATCGACCACCGACACGTTCCAGCGCTGTTGCAGGTTGCGCTGCTGGATTGCGGACAGTTCCTGGTCGAAGACGACGAGCGAGATGCCTTCGGCAGCCAATTGCGCCGCGATCTCGTCGGCCTTGCCCGAGCCGAGGAACAGCGCGGCATCGGGCCTGGCACGGCGCACGACGACGCGCCCGCACGGAGCGAGCCCGGCCGAGCGCGCCAGCGCGTCCAGTTCCTCGAGAGATTCGGGACAGCCTGCGGGGGCGCCGAAGACGACGCCGACGAGCAGGCACGAAACGGGGGTGACTTGCTTGTTCAGCTTTCCGGACTTTCTTGCTGGAAGTGGACGGCGCGGCCCGGCACGACGGTGGAGATTGCGTGCTTGTAGACCATCTGGGTGACCGTGTTACGCAACAGCACTACGTACTGGTCGAAGGAGTCGATCTGGCCCTGCAGCTTGATACCGTTCACGAGATAGATCGATACCGGAACGTGCTCCCGGCGAAGCAGATTCAGGAACGGGTCTTGTAGCAGCTGCCCTTTGTTGCTCATGGGAACTCCGGCTTGTTGTGATTGGACTCGCGCGCCGAGGGCCCGCGGACCGACCACTCTATCGCAATTTCGGGGCCGTCACGCCCAATTCAAGTGCGCGGCGCGTAGGGGTTGGCGGCACTGCGGAACTCGACCCGCAGCGGCGTGCCGCCGAGCTCGAAGCGTTCCCGGAACCACGACTCCAGGTAGCGGCGATAGCCGTCGGGCATGTCGGCGAGTCCGCTGCCGTGGATCACGACCACCGGCGGATTCTGCCCGCCCTGGTGCGCATAGCGCAGCTTCGGTCGCGTCAGCCCGCGCCGCGGCGGCGGCTGTCGCTCGACCGCCTCGTGCAGCGCGCGCGTGAGCTTCGGCGTGGACAGCTTTGCCATCGCCGCCGCGTGCGCGGCCTGCACCGAGCGCATCAACGCCGGGATGCCGAGACCCTCGAGCGCCGAAACGAAGTGCCATTTTGCAAAGCGAAGGAAGTGCAGCTTGCGGTCGAGTTCGCTGCGCACGCGCTCGCGCTCGCCGGCATCGGCGAGGTCCCACTTGTTGACGGCAACGACGAGCGCGCGGCCCGCCTCGAGCACGTAGCCGGCAATCGTCGCGTCCTGGTCGGAGATGTCCTGGCTCGCGTCGAGCAGCAGGATGCACACGCTCGCCTGCTCGATCGCCTGCAACGTCTTGACGACCGAGAACTTCTCGATCGCCTGCTCGACGCGGCTTCGCCGGCGCAGCCCCGCCGTGTCGACGAGCGTGTAGGCGCGTCCCCCATGCTCGAAGTCGACCGCGACCGCGTCACGCGTCGTTCCCGGCTGGTCGAAGGCGATCAGTCGCTCCTCGCCGAGCAGCGCGTTCACGAGCGTCGACTTGCCGACGTTCGGACGACCGACGACGGCCACGCGCACGCGCGCTTCGCCGCGCTCGCCTTCCGCGCGCTCCCCGCGGGCGGACACGGTCGACGCGCGCCCGGACTCGCCAGGAGGCTCTTCGCCGAACGTACCCGGCTCGTCCGGCTCGTGCGGCACGAACGGCTCGAGCGCGCTCTCGACGAGTTCGCGCACGCCATCGCCGTGCGCCGCCGACACCGAAAGCGGATCGCCCAGCCCGAGTTCATGGAATTCGGCGACCGCCTGCTCGCGCGGACGCCCCTCGGTCTTGTTCACCGCGAGCAGCACGCGCTGCGCCGTTCGGCGCAACTCCACGGCGATCTCGCGATCGCGTCCGGTGAGGCCCTCGCGGCCGTCGACGAGAAAGATCACGACGTCGGCCTCGACGATCGCCTGCCGCGTCTGGCGCGCCATCAGCGCAGCGATTCCGTCGCGCGCGACCGGCTCGAAGCCGCCGCTGTCGATGACGATGAACGGAATGTCGCCGACGCGTCCGCGCCCGTATTGCCGGTCGCGCGTCAACCCCGGGACGTCCGCCACCAGTGCCGATCGACTGCGTGTAAGCCGGTTGAACAGCGTCGACTTGCCGACGTTCGGCCGACCGACGATCGCGACGACGGGAAGCAGTGCCATGTCAGCGCTGCGCGACGTGCCTGCCGGCCGCACTCGGAACTTCGGCGCGTGCAAAGCCGCGGGCCGGCTGCCGCGCCGAGCAGCGCAGCCTCGGGGTCGGCGCGCGCAGCGCGCTTCGTACCTCTGACTCGCGGCCGCATGT
>JAEWFA010000003.1 GCA_023389055.1 Pseudomonadota bacterium
CCCAGGTCGCCGTCGGCGCGCACACTCGACTTCCACCAAAGCGCGCTCCTCGCCGAGGTCCTCGTCGAGCGCGACGCGCAGGGCGTGGCGTTCGAGCACTTCACGCCGGAAGGTCCGCTCGCGCTGCTTCCGCTTCCCGAGCCGCATCGGCGCGCGGTCGTCTGGTGCGCAACGCCGCAGCAGACCGCGCGGCGCGCGCTGCTTTCGCCGCACGAATTCGACGCGGAGTTGCTCGACGCCTTCGGCAATGCGCTGGGCACGCTGCAACTGGCCGGCGAACGGCACCAGGCGCCGCTGCAGCGAAGACTTGCGCCGCGCGACGAGAATCCGCGACGTGTCGCGATCGGCAACGCGGCGCAGGCGCTGCACCCGGTTGCAGGGCAGGGCCTGAATCTCGGGCTGCGCGATGCATTCGAGCTCGCGCAGGAGCTCGGTTCGGCACACGCGCGAGGCGAACGACTCGAAGAGGCCATCGCGCGCTTTCGCCGCAGTCGCGTGATCGATCGAGCGGCAACGGTGGGCGTCACCGACACGCTCGCGAGGCTCTTCAACTGGCCGGCGCTCGCTCCGATCCAGTCGGTCGCATTCGACGTGCTCGACTGGACCGGCCCGCTTCGCGATCGCTTCGCGAAAGCGTTGATGTTCGGCCTGCGATCGGGCGGAAGGTGATTTCGCGCATCGTCGCGCGCAGGCTTTTTCGATAGAATCGCCCTCCCGTTTGCCACGATCGCAGCCGCGCGATGACGAGCACAGCCTTCCGGATCGGCCCGCACGCGATCGCCAACCGCGCGCTGGTCGCACCGATGGCCGGTGTCACCGACCGACCCTTCCGCCAGTTGTGCAAGCGCCTGGGCGCGGGCTACGCAGTCGCCGAGATGGCCGCGTCGAACCCTGCCCTTCTCGACAGCGTGAAGACCGAGCGGCGCACGAACCACGACGGCGAGATCGAGCCGCGCGCGGTGCAGATCGTCGGAGCCGATCCGACGGCGATGGCCGAAGCCGCGCGGCACAACGTCGCGCGCGGCGCGCAGATCGTCGACATCAACATGGGGTGTCCGGCACGCAAGGTATGCAATGTTGCGGCCGGCTCCGCGCTGCTGGCGCACGAAGCGCTCGCGGTATCGATCGTCGACGCTGTCGCGCGAGCGGTCGACGTTCCGGTCACGGTCAAGTTGCGCACCGGACCTGACGCCGGGCATCGCAACGCGGTGCGCCTGGCGCGCGCGTTCGTCGATGCGGGCGCGCGCATGCTCGTCGTGCACGGCCGCACGCGCGCCTGCGCATTTCGCGGCAACGCCGAATACGAAACCATCGGCGAAGTGAAGGCCGCCGTGCGCATTCCGGTGGTCGCCAACGGCGACATCGACTCGCCGCGCAAGGCCGCCGCGGTGCTGCGCTTCACCGGCGCCGACGCCGTGATGATCGGCCGCGCTGCCCAGGGCCGGCCATGGATCTTCGGGCAGGTCGCGCGCTACCTCGATACCGGCGAGCATCTTCCCGACCCCGACGACGAGACACTTTTCGCTGCGCTGCGCGAGCATTTGCTCGATCATTACGCGTTCCACGGCGAATCGCGCGGAGTGCGCAGCGCCCGAAAGCACGTCGGCTGGTACCTGCGAGCCTTCGAAGACGCCGGGCCGTTCCTCGCACGGTTCCACACGCTCGAGAGCGCCGACGAGCAACTCGATGAAATCGACCGCTGGTTCGCGCGCGGCGGTCGCCGGAAACCACGCGACGGGGCGGCGAACGACGTCCTGTTCCGACGGAGCCACGCAGCATGAATCGCAAGTCCCCCCTGGACGACGCCGTGGTGCGCAGCCTCGAACGTTATTTCGACGACCTCGAAGGCACGCAACCGAACTCGATCTACGAGATGGTGATCCAGGCGGTGGAACGTCCGATGCTCGAGGTCGTGATGCGCGAGGCGCACGGAAACCAGTTGCGCGCGAGCGAGATGCTCGGCATCAACCGCAACACGTTGCGCAAGAAACTTCAGCAGCACGGCATGCTGCAGGACGCGCGGCGATGACCCTGCCCGTTCGCCGCGCCCTCATCAGCGTCTCCGACAAGACCGGCGTCGTCGAGCTTGCGCGCGAACTCGCCGCGCTCGGCGTCGCGATTCTCTCCACCGGCGGCACCGCCCGGCTGCTTGCCGACAATGGCATTCCGGTCGTCGAGGTGTCCGAGCACACCGGCTTTCCCGAGATGCTCGACGGGCGCGTGAAGACGCTGCATCCGAAGATCCACGGCGGGTTGCTAGCGCGGCGCGAGCTTGCCTCGCACGTCGACGCGATCGCCGCGCACGGCATCGACCCGATCGACCTGCTGGTCGTCAACCTGTACCCCTTCGAGGCGACGATCGCACGTCCCGATTGCGCGCTCGAGGACGCGATCGAGAACATCGACATCGGCGGGCCGGCGATGGTTCGTTCGGGCGCGAAGAACTGGCGCGGGGTGGGCGTGCTCACGCATCCGTCGCAATACGCAGCGGCGCTCGAGGAGATCCGCGCGAGCGGCGGGCTGGGCGAAGCGACGCGCTTCCGGCTCGCGGTGGCCGCGTTCGACGCGGTCGCCGTCTACGACGGCGCCATCTCCGACTATCTGTCGTCGCTGCAACCCGACGGCTCGCGCGCTGAATTCCCGGGGCAGAGCAACGGCCGGTTCGTGAAGCTGCAGGACCTTCGCTACGGCGAGAATCCGCACCAGCGCGCGGCGTTCTATCGCGACCTGTACCCGGCGCCCGGCTCGCTCGTCACCGCAAGGCAGCTGCAGGGCAAGGAGCTGTCGTACAACAACATCGCCGATGCCGACGCGGCGTGGGAGTGCGTGAAGTCGTTCGACACGCCGGCCTGCGTCATCGTCAAGCACGCGAACCCGTGCGGGGTCGCGATCGGCCGCGATTCGGCCGATGCCTACGGGCGCGCGTTCCGCACCGATCCCACGTCGGCCTTCGGCGGCATCATCGCGTTCAATCGCGCGGTCGACGGCGAGACCGCGCGCGCGGTCTCGAAGCAGTTCGTCGAGGTCGTGCTCGCGCCGTCGTACGACGACGACGCGCGTTCCGTGTTCGCCGCGAAGGCGAACGTGCGGGTGCTCGAGATCGCGCTCGACCGCGTGCGTCCCGACGGCGACACCGACTGGGAGCGCGGCCTGAATGCGCACGACGTCAAGCGCGTCGGCTCTGGGCTGCTGATCCAGAGCGCCGACAACCACGCGCTGCGCGCCGAAGACCTGAAGGTCGTCACGCGCATCGAACCCACCGACGCACAGCGCCGCGACCTGCTCTTCGCGTGGCGGGTGGCGAAATTCGTCAAGTCGAACGCGATCGTCTTCTGCCGCGACGGCGCGACGCTCGGCGTCGGGGCGGGCCAGATGAGCCGCGTCGATTCCGCGCGCATCGCGTCGATCAAGGCGGGCAACGCCGGCCTCGATCTGGCCCGCTCGGTCGTCGCCTCCGACGCCTTCTTCCCGTTCCGCGACGGACTCGACGTCGTCGCCGATGTGGGCGCGATCGCGGTGATCCAGCCCGGCGGCTCGGTGCGCGACGACGAGGTCATCGCCGCCGCCGACGAACGCGGCATCGCGATGGTCTTCACCGGCGTCCGCCATTTCCGCCATTGAACGTGCGAACGAACCGGCTGCACGGCCCTTCCCGCGTTCCAGGCACATAGACGCCGGCGCCGTGCGCATCCTCGGCATCGACCCCGGCCTTCGCGTAACCGGCTTCGGCGTCATCGACGTCGAAGGCCCGCGACTGCGCTACGTCGCCAGTGGCGTGATCCGCATCCCGGTGGGCAGCCTGCCGCCGCGGCTGAAGACGATCCACGACGGCATCGCCGGCGTCGTCGGCGAGTACCGGCCCGACAGCGCGGTCGCCGAGATCGTCTTCGTCAACGTCAATCCTCAATCGACGCTGCTGCTGGGCCAGGCACGCGGGGCGGCGATCGGCGCGCTCGTCTCGCACGGGCTGCCCGTGCACGAGTACACCGCGCTGCAGGTCAAGCAGGCCGTCGTAGGCTACGGGCGTGCGGCGAAGTCGCAGGTCCAGCAGATGGTGCAGCGGCTTCTGTCGCTGCCGGGCGTGCCGTCCACCGACGCCGCCGACGCACTCGCCTGCGCGATCTGTCACGCGCACGCGGCGACGATGAACGCGGCGGCGCTGGCGGGCGCGCTCGACGTCGCGCCGTCGCGTCCGGTTGCCGGCCGGCGCGTCGCGTTGCGGCGCGGCCGGATGCGCCTGGCCTAGCGCGGGGCGGTACCATCCGCGGCATGATCGGAAGACTCAGCGGTACGCTCCTCGAGAAACACCCCCCGACCGTGCTCGTCGACGTCGGCGGCGTCGGCTACGAGGTCGACGTACCGATGAGCACGTTCTACGACCTTCCCGCCTCCGGTTCGCCGGTGACGCTGCTGGTGCACCCGGTCGTGCGCGAGGACGCGCACCTGCTGTACGGATTCCTGCGCGCCGACGAGCGCGATGCCTTCCGGCAGCTGATCCGCATCGCGGGCGTCGGCGCACGCACGGCGCTGGCGGTGCTCTCGGGACTGTCGGTCGCCGAGCTCGCGCAGGCGGTCGCTCGCCAGGACGCCGGCCGCCTGCAGAAGGTGCCCGGCATCGGGAAGAAGACGGCCGAAAGGTTGCTGCTCGAGCTCGAGGGCAAGTTGGCGCAGGCGCTCGGCGACGGCGCTCGTGCCGCGCCCGCGGCGGCTTCGGCAGACGTGCTGAACGCGCTGCTGGCGCTGGGCTATTCGGAACGGGAAGCGTCGGCGGCAGTCGGGCAACTGCAGCCGGGCGTCGCGGTCTCCGATGGAATCAAGCAGGCGCTGAAGCTGCTGGCCCGGACATGATCGAACACGACCGGCTGGTTGCCGCTGCGCCCGCTTCCCCGTCCGAGGAACTGGTCGAGCGCGCGTTGCGCCCGCGACGACTGGCCGACTATGTCGGACAGGCGAAGATCCGCGAGCAACTCGAGATCTTCGTCGCCGCCGCACGCGCGCGCGGCGAAGCGCTGGACCACCTGCTGCTGTTCGGCCCGCCGGGGCTGGGCAAGACCACGCTCGCGCACATCGTCGCCGCCGAGATGGGCGTGAACCTGCGCCAGACCTCCGGCCCGGTACTGGAGCGTCCCGGCGACCTCGCCGCGATCCTCACCAACCTCGAGAAGAACGACGTGCTCTTCATCGACGAGATCCACCGGCTCTCGCCGGTCGTCGAGGAGATCCTGTACCCGGCGCTCGAGGACTTCCAGATCGACATCCTGATCGGCGAGGGGCCGGCGGCGCGCTCGATCAAGCTCGACCTGCAGCCGTTCACGCTGGTGGGCGCCACCACGCGCGCCGGCATGCTGACGAACCCGCTGCGCGACCGCTTCGGCATCGTCGCGCGGCTGGAGTTCTACGACGTCGACGAGCTCACGCAGATCGTCGCGCGCTCGGCGCAACTGCTCGGTGCCGCCGCCAGCGACGAAGGCGCGCGCGAGATCGCGCGCCGCTCGCGCGGAACGCCGCGCATCGCCAACCGGCTGCTGCGCCGCGTGCGTGACTACGCGGAGGTGCGTGCGGCCGGACGCATCGACGTGGCGACCGCCGATGCCGCGCTGAAGATGCTCGACGTCGACGCAAGCGGCCTGGACGTGATGGACCGCAAGCTGCTGCAGACGATGATCGAGAAATTCTCCGGCGGCCCGGTCGGCCTCGACAACCTCGCCGCCGCCATCGGCGAGGAGCGAGACACGATCGAAGACGTGCTCGAGCCGTACCTGATCCAGCAAGGCTACCTGCAGCGCACGCCGCGCGGGCGGGTGGCGTCGCCCACCGCCTGGCGGCATTTCGGCCTCGCCGCGCCCGGCGCATCGGACGATCTGTGGGGCGGTGAAGCTTCGCGCGGGTAGAATCCCGCGCGTGACAGAATCCCTGCCGGCAGCGGCCTTCTCGATGCCGATCCGCGTCTATTACGAGGACACCGACGCGGGCGGGATCGTCTACTACGCTAACTGGTTGCGCTACTTCGAACGCGCGCGCACCGACTGGCTGCGCGCGCTCGGCTTCGGGCACCGGGCGCTCGCCGACGAGCACGGCGTGCTGCTCGTCGTGCGCGACGTATCGATCGACTATCGGCGCCCGGCGCGACTCGACGACGAACTCGTCGTCGACGTGCGTCCGCTGGCGGCGCGCAGGGCTTCCTGCACGTTGTGGCAGAGTGCGCGGCTCGCCGGCCACGACGAAGCGCTCGTCGTGGCGCAGTTGCGCTTCGCGGCGATCCGGCGTGACGACGGGCGGGCCACCGCGTTCCCCGGACCGCTGCAGCGGCGCATTCTCGATTCGTTGCCCGCGTCGCCTCCTACCCTGAATCCGCTCCCGATGAAGACGCCATGAACAGCGAACTGTCGATCGTCACGCTCGTGCTGCACGCGAGCCTGCTGGTGCAGTTCGTCATGGCGCTGCTGCTGCTGATCTCGCTCGGCTCCTGGACGGTCATCTTCCGCAAGGGCTTCGCCATCCGCGCTGCGCAGCGCGCGACCGACGACTTCGAATCCGAGTTCTGGAAGGACCGCGATCTCGGTACGCTGTACGAAGAGATCCGCACCGGCCGCGCCGATCACGGACCGCTCGCGCGAATCTTCGAGTCGGGGATGAGCGAGTTCCTGAAAACGCGCCAGCAGAAACCGGGCGACGTCGCCGCGATGCTCGACGGCTCGCGCCGCGCGATGCGCGCCGCCTACCAGCGCGAGATGGACGCTCTCGAGTCGAACCTCGCCTTTCTCGCATCGGCCGGTTCGGTGAGTCCGTACATCGGGCTGTTCGGCACCGTCTGGGGAATCATGAACTCGTTCCGCGGCCTGGCGAACGTGCACCAGGCAACGTTGGCGGCCGTTGCGCCGGGCATCGCCGAGGCACTCGTCGCGACGGCAATCGGCCTGTTCGCCGCGATTCCCGCCGTGGTCGCGTACAACCGCTACGCGTACGACATGGACCGCCTGTCGACGCGCTTCGACAGCTTCGTCGACGAGTTCTCCAACATCCTGCAGCGACAGGCGAGATAGCGATGCCCAGTCCCGGGCCGCGCGGCCGAGGCCGCGGTCGGCGCATGGTCAACGAGATCAACGTCGTTCCTTACATCGACGTGATGCTGGTGCTGCTCGTCATCTTCATGGTGACGGCGCCGATGCTGCCGCCCGGCGCGATCGACCTGCCCAGCGCAGGCCGCAGCAGCGAACGTCCCGACCGGTACATCGAAGTGCAGGTGCGCGCCGACGGCGAGTTGCGCGTGCGCGGCGTCAACACCGGCGATTCGTCGGAGCGGCGCGTCGGTCGCGGCGACCTGCGCGGCGCGATCGAGCAGATCCGCGGCGACGCGGGGCAGATGGCGGTGGTGATCAGCGGCGACCGCGCGGTGAAGTACGAGGCGGTGATCGACGTGATGAGCGAACTGCGTCGCATGAACATCGATCGCATCGCCCTGCTCGTCAAGCCGGCGAACTGAAGCGGCGCATGGCCGATCCGCATCGAAGCCGAAGAGGCGTTCCGGGCGACGACGCGATGCCGCGCTCGAGCGGGACGAGCGTCGTGCGCCGGCCTCCGAAGCCCAGGGGCCGGTTGCGCGCTTTCGCGCTCGCGCTGCTGATGCACGGCCTGTTGATCGCGATGCTCTTCGTCGGGATCCGCTGGCAGACGAGCGCACCCGAAGGCGCCGCGGCCGAATTGTGGGATCCGCCTGCAACCGCAGCGAAGCCCGCCCCGCCGACACCGGAGCCGCAACCGGATTCGAAGCCACCGGAGCCGCCGGTCGAGAAACCCCCGCCCGCTCCGATCGCGCAGGCGCAGCCCGAACCCGCGCCGCAGGCGAAGCCCGACATCGCGCTCGAGCAGGAGCGCAAGGCACGCGAGGAAGCCGAGCGACGCGTCGACGACGAGCGCCGCCGGCTCGAAGCGCGCAAGCGCGCCGAGGAGAAGGCTCGCCAGGAAGCGCAGGAGAAGGCGCGCCACGCCGCAGAGGAAAAAGAACGGCGCGAAGCCGAAGTGAAAGCGAAGCAGGAAGCCGAGGCGAAGGCGAAGCAGGAGGCCGACGCGAAGGCGAGACAGGAAGCCGAGGCCAAGGCCCGGCGCGAAGCCGAGGCGAAAGCGAAGCAGGAAGCCGAGGCGAAGGCGAAGCGCGACGCAGAGGCGAAAGCCAAGCAGGAAGCGGAGGCGCAGGCCAAACGCGAAGCGGAGGCGAAAGCGAAGCAGGAAGCCGAGGCGAAAGCGAAGCGCGAGGCGCAGGAGAAGGCGCGTCGCGAACGAGAGGAGAAGCAGCGCGCGCAGTACCTTGAGGGGTTGCGCGCACAGGCGGGCTCCGGTGACGTCGCGCGCCTGGGCTCGGCAACCGGAACGCGGGGCAGCGCGGGCAGCGGCATCGACTCGGGATATGCGGCACGGCTCTCCGGGGTGATCCGCTCGAATACGATCTACCAGGTCCCGCAGGACCTCGTCGGCAACCCGAAGGCGGTGTTCCTCGTGTCGGTGTCGACCGATTGCCGGATCCGCTCGGTGCAGTTGCGCCGTTCGAGCGGTGTCCCCGCGTGGGACGCCGCCGCCGAGCGCGGCATCGAGCGCAGCGACCCGCTACCGAAGCAGGCCGACGGCACCTGTCCCTCCGAGCTCGAGATCACGCGAGGTCCGAAAGACGACCGCTGATCGCGTCGCGCGCAACGCCGGGCGGGGGGTCTTGTACGGATCGCTATAATCTCGGGTCGCTTCAAGAGGAGCTACATGAGGCAAGTGCTTCTGGCGGCCACCGTCGCTCTGTCCCTGCCCATTGCCGCACAAGCGCAGATGCGCCTCGATGTCTCCGGCGTCGGCGCCACGCAGTACCCGATCGCGATAGCGAACTTTGCCACCGACGGTCGTGCGCCCGAGCAGGTTGCCGAAGTCGTTCGCAGCGACCTCGCCCGCAGCGGATCGTTCCGCGTCATCGATCCCGGCGTCACGCTGTCCGAGTCCGCCGCGCCCGACTACGCGTCGATGCGCTCGCGCGGTGCCGACGCCATTCTCGGCGGCTCGGTCTCCCGATTGCCCGACGGGCGCTACGACATTCGCTATCGCCTCGGCGACGCCGTGCGCCAGGCGCCGCTCGGCGGCGAGTCGCTGGTCGTCTCCGAGCACGACCTGCGCTTCGGCGGGCATCGCGTCGCCGACTGGGTGTTCGAGAGAATCACCGGAGAGAAGGGCATCTTCTCCACGCGCATCGCGTTCGTCTCGAAGCAGGGAGCGCGCTTTCGGCTGAACGTCGCCGACTGGGACGGCGAGAACGTCGTCTCTCCGCTGACGTCTCCCGAACCGATCATCTCGCCGTCGTGGTCGCCCGACGGTACGCGCATCGCGTACGTCTCCTTCGAGAGCCGGAAGCCGGTCGTCTACGTGCACACGCTGGCCACCGGCCAGCGTGTCCCGGTGGCGAACTTCAAGGGCAGCAACAGCGCACCCGCCTGGTCGCCCGACGGTCGCACCCTCGCGGTCGCGCTCACCCGCGACGGGCTGTCGCAGATCTACCTGATCAACGCCGACGGCAGCGCAACGCCGCGCCGCCTCACCACCTCCCCGGGCATCGACACCGAACCGGCCTTCGCGCCCGACGGCAAGTCGCTGTACTTCACCTCCGATCGCGGCGGCTCGCCCCAGATCTATCGCATGCCGCTCGATGGCGGCGCTCCCGCGCGGATCACCTTCGGCTCTACCTACAACGTCAGCCCGCGCATCAGCCCCGACGGACGACTGCTCGCCTACGTCACGCGACGCGACGGCCGGTTCCTCGTCGCGGTGCGCGATCTCGCCGGCGGCACGCAGGAAACGATCCTGTCCGAGACCGGACGCGAGGAATCGCCCAGCTTCGCGCCCAACAGCCGATGGGTCATGTTCGCCACGCAGGCCAACGGGCACGACTCGCTCGTTGCCGTCACCGTCGACGGTCGCGTGCGCCAGCGCCTGACCTCGTCGGCAGGCGACATCCGCGAACCGACATGGGGTCCGTTCCCGAAGTGAACGCGCCCTGCATTCCCTTTCCAGCACGCACGACGACACGAACCCCGGGGAGCAACATGAAATCGACGATCCGACTCGCAGTGATTGCGCTCGCAACCGCCTTTCTCGCCGCCTGCGGCACCGGCGTGAAGCTCGACGACCAGTCGACGCAGGGCACCGCTCCGATCGAGAGCCGCGACGCGGCGGCGCAGGGTGCGGGGGCAGCCGGCGCCGGCGCGGACGGACGCGGCATCCAGCAGGTGCAGGTCGAGCAGAAGGATCCGTTGAACGACCCGGCCAGTCCGCTCGCCAAGCGCAGCATCTACTTCGACTTCGACAGTTTCGTCGTCCGCGACGAGTTCCGCCCGACGGTGGAGGCGCACGCGCGCTACCTGCTCGCCAATCCGACGCGCCGCGTCGTGATCCAGGGCAACACCGACGAGCGCGGCAGCCGCGAGTACAACCTCGCGCTCGGCCAGAAGCGCGCCGAAGCCGTGCGCCGGGCAATGTCGGCGCTGGGCGTTCCCGACTCGCAGATGGAAGCGGTCAGCTTCGGCGAAGAACGTCCGCGTGCCACCGGCGCCGACGAAGCCTCCTTCGCCGAGAACCGGCGCGCCGACCTCGCGTACCAGTGATGCACGCGCGCGCATTCGTCTTCGCCGCCTCGCTTGTCGCGCTGTCGGGATTGCACCCGAGCGCGCAGGCTGCGCTGTTCTCCGACGACGAGGCGCGCAAGGCGATCCTCGACCTGCGCGGACGCGTGCAGGTGATGCAGCAGGAAACGAACCAGCGCCTCGACGAGCTGACGCGGCAGGTCGGTGAGTTGAGCGCCCGGGTCGAGCGCGCGGACCAGGCCGCACGCGGCCAGCTCGAGCTGCAGTCGCAGCTCGAATCGCTGCGGCAGGAAGTCGCGCGACTGCGCGGCCAGGTCGAAGTGCAGGCGCACGAACTGGCCACCGCCCAACGACAGCTCGGCGAC
Organism: Pseudomonadota bacterium; assembly: GCA_023389055.1. Lineage (GTDB taxonomy): Bacteria > Pseudomonadota > Gammaproteobacteria > Burkholderiales > Burkholderiaceae_E > Zeimonas. Next base: position 10,976 of record JAEWFA010000003.1, read on the forward strand.
CAGCTAGCCACCGTCGACACGCGCATCAAGAAGTTCGAGCCCGTTGCCGCGGAGATCGACGGCCGGTCGATCACGGTCGACCAGAGCGAGAAGCGCGCCTTCGACATGGCGCTGCAAACGTTCCGCGCCGGCGATTATCGCGGCGCGCTCGCCGCCTTCCAGAACTTCCGCTCGCAGTACCCCGAGAGCCCGTATCTTCCCGGCGTGTTGTTCTGGCTGGGCAGCAGCCAGTTCGCGCTGAAGGACTACAAGGGAGCGATCGCGAGCCAGCAGGCGCTGCTCGCGCGCTATCCCGACAACCCGCGCGCGCCCGACGCGCTGTTCAACGTGGGCTACGCGCAGGCCGAAAGCGGGGACCGTAAAGCGGCGCGCGCCACGCTCGAGCAGGTCGTCGCGAAATATCCGGACAGCCAGGCCGCGCAGCGCGCGCGCGAGCAGATCGGCAGCCTTCCCGCACGCTGAGCGCCATCGGGGAGGGAACGATCCGGCCCGACCCCAGCCTCGAACCCGACGACCTCGTGCTCTTCGCGCGCGTCGTCGAGGCGGGCAGCTTTTCGCGGGCGGCCGAGCGACACGGCGTTCCCAAGGCGACCATCTCGAGACGCATCAGCGCGCTCGAGTCTCGTATCGGGGAGCGGCTGCTCACCCGCACGACGCGCCGGCTGTCGCTCACCGAGTTCGGCGAGCGCATGCTGGCGCACGCGCAGCGACTGGCCGAGGAGACCGATGCGGCCACCGCGCTGGCGCAGCATCATCGGAGCACTCCGCAGGGCAGGCTTCGCGTGTCGATGCCCCCCGGATTCTCCGAAGAGATGGGGCTCGTTCCCTTCCTGCTCGACTTCACCGCTGCGCACCCGCAGGTGCGCCTCGAGATCGACGTTTCCGCGCGCCGGGTCGACCTGGTCGCGGAACGTTTCGACATCGCAATTCGCGTCGCCGCGCACCTGCCCGACGATGCAACGCTCGTCGCCCGACGGATCGCCGACCTCGAGAACGCGCTCTACGCGAGTCCGGCCTATCTCGCGAAAGCCGGTCGCCCCGCCTCGCCGCAAGAACTGCTCGCGCACGCCGGACTCGGGCTGGTTTCGAGCACCGGCGAGCTTCTTTCGTGGGTGTTGCAACGCGACGGTGAGCGATGGGACGGACTTCCCGTCGGGCCGCTTGCGTCGAATTCGGTAGGCCTTCAGAAATTGCTCGCCGTGGAAGGACTCGGCATCGCGGCGCTGTCCTCGCGAGTGGCGCAACCGTACATCGAGCAGGACATGCTCGAACGCGTGCTTCCCGACTGGTTGTTGCCGACGATGACGATCTGGTGCGTGACGGCCGGCCGACGGCTGTTGCCGACGCGAACCACGGCATTCATCGAGATGCTGCGGGCGGCGCTCACGGGGCCGCGAGGGCCCGTCCCGGGTGCCGGGTTTGACGGTGATGGCAGCAAATCTTAGAATCGCAGGCTTCGCACTTTTCGCGATGGGCCGTTAGCTCAGCTGGTAGAGCAGCGGACTTTTAATCCGTTGGTCACTGGTTCGAATCCAGTACGGCCTACCAACGTGCAAAGTGCCTGGTTCCGAAGGGCTTCCGCAAGCAGGCCCTTTCGGGACTCCCCGGCGAGAAATACCGGCGCTTCGTCTCCCACCTTCGTGCGTACAGCCGCCCTGCGCGAGGCGGAGGCCACCATCACCCATCCGCAGTGGTACGGCTGGTCGGCCGCGCAACTCGAAGCCTGTGCGAAGGATTCCGAGTTGTGCGACGCGCAGCGCGTACTCGAGGATCTCCGGCGTCGTGTTGTCGCAGTCGACGAGGACGGCAATTCGCGCGTCGGCAGCAGTGGCCTGTTGACCGGCCATCGAAGTTGCGCCCGCATTCACCGGGCCCGCGCTTTCAACAGAACGGTCATTCTTCCCGCCTCGCCCCGACGGCCGACCCCCTTACCGACGAGCGGAGCCGTCGTGGCGACCGGATAGGCCGGCCTGCCGGGAGCCCTGCTCGCCGTTACCGCATCTCGAACGCCTCCTGGTGGAATCGCAGGTCCCGGGGGCCGAGCTTCGCCAGTCCCTCTCGCAAGGTATCGCCAAACCCGCCGGGGCCGCAGAACCAGACCTCGACTGGCTCGCTCTGGGCGCCGTCGTCCCACAGCATCCGTGCGTGCAGCGCCGGATCGCGATCGTCGCTGTGCACGACCAGGCGCACCGACGGCACTCGTGCGCACAGCGCTTCGACGCGCCTGACGAAGGCATCGGTGTCGCGGTTTCGCACGCAGTAGTGGAAGTCGGCGTTGGGCGCCGTCGACGGATCGCGCGCGAGCGATTCGAGCCAGGCGAGGAACGGAGTCACGCCGATGCCGCCCGCCACCCAGATCTGTCGCGCTGTCGGCTGCCTGCGCCCGAAATCGAACTGCCCGTAGGGTCCTTCGATGCGCACCGGCATCCCTGCGGCGAGCCGCCCGCGCAGCCGCGCGGTGTAGTCGCCGAGCGCCTTGATCTCGAAGCCGAGGACTCGTTCGCGCGCGTCGACGCTCGAAATCGTGAACGGATGCGCGCCCTCGGACGGCTCGAAGGTGACGAAAGCGAACTGGCCGGGCCTGGCCTCGCGCCAGCCGGTCTCGATCGAGCAGCGCACACCGAGCACGTCATCCGTTCCCTGCAACTCGCGGATGCGCCCGCGCATCCGCCGACTCCGGCCGATCTCGCCGAGCAGCGATGACACGCTGCCGTAGACCCCGATCGCGACAGCGATCGCGAGCAGCACCCCGATCGGCTGCAGCCACAGCGAGGCGGGGAACAGCACCACCGCATGCAGCGCGAGCGCGAGGTAGACGGCCGGCATGATCCGATGCACACGTCTCCAGAAGCGATACGGCACCAGCTTCCACAGCGTGAGCACGAGCATCGCGAGCAACAAGTAGACGCTCCATTCGCCGAAGTCCTTCGCAACGCCGCGCAGGGGTTCGGCCCACGCAAAGGTGTCGTGCGGGCCCTTGACGGGCTTCTCGTAGAACCATCGCAGCACGCCGCCCGATTGGTCGAGCAGCCAGTGGCCCGCTGCCATCATGATGGCGAGGATCCCGGCCCACTTGTGCAATTGGTAGACGCGATCCATCCCGCCCAGCGGCTTCTCCAGCCAGGGCGCGCGCGTGGCGAGCAGCATGATCACCGACATCAGCGCGAACGCGACGATGCCGCTCAGGTAGATCGCCTCCTTGCGAAGGCTCCAGGCATTGACGTCGACCGCCAGCGGCGTCGCGCCCATGAACCAACTCCACGTCCAGGCAAGGACGAAGGTCACGACGATCGTCCAGAGGAATCTGCGCATGCCCGCGCTCCACGACAAGGACCCGGAGCGCATGGTGAGGCGCGACGGCTGAAGCGAAGCTGAACGAAACGGAACCCGGCTTTCAGGAGCGTGCCGGACCCAGGCGCGCGGACACCTCTTGCAGCGAAAGCGTGCGCGTGAGCAGCGCCGTCAGGTTCTTCGCGCATCGCCGGGGCACGTCGCCGAACGAGACCCACGCGTAGCCGTCCATCTCCGGCACGAGTCGGCCGCGCGAATTGCGAAACCGCGTCGAGCACGAGCATTGCGACAGGTCGAGGCGCTCGCTGCGTACGGCGAACAGGTGAAGGTCCTTGCCGGGGCGATAGCGAAAGCGACCGAGATCGAGCAGCACGTCGGGTTCGAATCGAAGACCGCTCTCCTCTTCGGTCTCGCGGATGGCCGCATCGATCTCCGATTCGCCCGGCTCGCGCCGACCCTTCGGGATGTCCCAGCGCGAAGTCCCCGTCGCATGGCACAACAACAGTTCTTCGCTGCCGTCGATGACGAGGATTCCACAGCTGAGAACAGAGCTGGACACGGTCGCCGAGGCTTTCGGGGATTCGGGTAGCCTTGGCCATTCTGTACCACGCCGGGAGCGCGGGCACGATGCGAATCGCCACGTTCAACGTGAACGGGATCCGGAGCCGTCTTCCGCGCCTGCTCGAGTGGCTCGCGGAGACGTCCCCCGACGTCGCCTGCCTGCAGGAGCTGAAGACCGCGGACGACGGTTTTCCCGAGGCCGCGCTGCGCGACGCCGGCTACCACGCACTGTTTCACGGGCAGAAGGGATTCAACGGCGTCGCGATCCTCGCCCGCGATGCGCCGCCCGTGGAAATCCGCCGCGGACTGCCGGGCAACGACGGCGACGAGCAGAGCCGCTATCTCGAGGCCGAGGTGAACGGCGTCGTCGTCGCGTCGATCTATCTGCCGAACGGCAACCCCCAGCCCGGCCCCAAGTTCGACTACAAGCTGTCATGGTTCGAGCGGCTGATCGCGCACGCTGCGCAATGGACGTCGCACGACGCTCCGGTGGTGCTTGCCGGCGACTACAACGTCGTTCCCACCGACGCGGTCGGCGACATCTATTCGCCGAATTCCTGGCGCAACGATGCGCTTCTGCAGCCCGAGAGCCGGGACGCCTATCGCCGCATGCTCGACGGCGGCTGGACCGACGCGATCCGCCAGCTGTACCCGAGCGCGACGATGTACACGTACTGGGACTACTTTCGCAATCGCTGGCCTCGCGATGCGGGAATGCGCATCGACCACCTGCTGCTCAACGAGCGCGCGGCAAAGCGCCTGGTGGCCGCCGGCGTCGATCGCGCGGTGCGCGGGCGCGAGAAGGCGAGCGATCACGCACCTGCGTGGATCGAGCTCGACGTCGAGCGCTCGTCGTGACAAGGGATTTCCGAGCGCAACACGCCGACACCGACCTATGCTGATGCGCTGCAATTCGCCTGGGAGAATGCGATGCCGGCGCCCTGCGAACATATCGACCAGGTACTCGATGAACTGACGCTGCGCCCCGCTCCGCGGGCAGGAGCAAAACCGTGAGCAATACGGGGGCCGACTGGCCGGTGCTGCGATTGGCCGACTGGAACGACACCTTCGAGACGCTGCACATGTGGACGCAGATCGTCGGCAAGACGCGCCTGGCGTTGGCACCGATGCAGAACCACTGGTGGCAGGTGACGCTGTACGTTTCGCCGCGCGGGCTGACGACCTCGGCGATTCCGTTCGCCGCGGGTCTGTTCTGCGTCGAGTTCGATTTCATCGAGCATCGGCTGGTGCTGCAGACGAGTGACGGAGCCACGCGCACGCTCGCCCTCGTGCCGCGCACGGTGGCGGACTTCTACGGCGAATACCTCGACGCGCTGCGAGTCCTCGGCATCGAATGTCGCTTCGTGCGGCCTGCGCCGGTGGAAGTGCAGGTGTCGATCCCCTTTGCCGAGGACACGCGGCACGCTTCGTACGACGCCGAAGCGGCCGGCAGATGGTGGCGGATACTCGCGAGCACGAACCGCGTCATGGAGCGCTTTCGCAGCCGCTTCGTCGGCAAGGCGAGTCCGGCACACTTCTTCTGGGGCAGCTTCGATCACGCGACGACGCGCTTCTCGGGACGAATCGCGCCGATGCATCCGGGCGGCGCGCCGAACTGTCCCGACTACGTGATGCACGAGGCGTATTCGCAGGAATGCGCGAGTTGCGGCGTCTGGCCCGGCGGCGCCGGCTACGACGAACCGGCGTTCTACGCCTACGCGTATCCCGAACCGCAGGCCTATCGGCAGTACCCGGTCCGGCCTGTGCAGGCGCGCTACGACGACGCATTGCGCGAATTCGTCCTTCCCTGTGCCGCGATTCGCGAAGCCGACGATCCGGACGCGACGTTGCTCGATTTCTTCGAGTCCAGCTACGAGGCCGCCGCGGAGTCGGGAAACTGGGAACGCAAGCGCCTCGATCGCCCTCGAAGTGAGTGGCTGCGCGCGAGCTAGCGAGCGCCCGAGCGCCGCGCAAGCTCGAAGCCGACGACGCAGACCGCCAGCCACGCGCTTCCCGACAGGAACCCGGCAACGACATCGCTGGGAAAATGCACCTGCACGAAAACGCGGCTGCTGCCGATCGTGAATGCGAGCGCAGCCGCGGTGAGCACGACCGGCGGATGCCAGCGTTCCGGCAGCGCCCGAACGAGCACGTAGGCGAGCAGTCCGTAGGTCACGACAGCGCCGGAGCTGTGTCCGCTGGGGAAACTCCACCCCTGCGCATCGACGATCGCGGGATCGTGAACCGGGCGAACGCGCTCGAAGACCTGCTTGAGCGTGGCATTGAGCAGCGCATTCCCCGCGAGCGCGGCGACCCAACCGAAGGCGAGTCGCCGCCGGCCGCGAACGACGAACGCGATGGCGACGAGCGCAGCCAGCGCGACGATCGTCGCGGGATCCCCCAGCCGCGTCACGACGGCGAAGACGTCGCGCACCGCCGGAGCGAGATTCGCTCCGATCGCCACGACGAGCGCGTCGTCGAAGCGCGCAATGTCGCCGCCCGGCCCGATGCCCTCGGCGATCTCGCTGAAGGCGGCGGCCGCGCCGACGATGACGCCGAAGCCCGCGACGAGCAGCAGCACCAGCGGCATCGGCGACGGCTGCATGCCCGGCAGCGTCGGACGAAGATGGCGCGAGACGAAGTGCCGCGCGAGCGCGGTGCCTGCGAGCAGCGTACAGAGCGCGAACGCGAACAGCGCGAAGGCGTGCGCGCCGAGCCACTTCGCGAGCGCCAGTTCGACGGCAGCCTCCGACGCGATCGACATCGCCGCAGAAATGCGACCGGACGGTCTCAGCCGCCGCCCTTCGCGTGCTGCTCGTATCCCTGGACGAACAGCGGCGACACCCTGCGCAATCGTTCGAGGTCCACGCGCCCGCTGCGCTGGATGTAGTGCCAGGCGAGGTCCCACGGTTCGAGGCGCATGTGCTCGCCGAAACGCTCGTACCAGTCGGCGCTCGCGTTCGCCGCTGCGACGAGCTTGCGAACGATCGGCTTGCGCTGCGCCTCGAATGCCGCGAGCGCATCGGGAACCGAATCGGCGTGCTCGGCGAGGCTGCGATCGAGCGCGATCGCATCCTCGAAGGCCAGGCGCGTTCCGGAACCGATGGAAAAATGCGCCGTGTGCAGCGCATCGCCGACCAGCACGCGGTTTCCGACATGCCAGCACTCGTTCCACAGCTTCGGGAACTGCCGCCACACCGACTTGTTCGCGACGAGCGGGTGCCCGTCGAGCGTCGCTGCGAAGACCTGCTCGCAGTACGCCTTCGTTTCGGCCTCGTCCATCGCGGCGAAACCGGCACGTTCCCAGGTGGAGGGATCGCATTCGATGATGAACGTGCTCATCTGCGGCGCATAGCGATAATGGTGCGCGTTGAAACTCCCGGCGTCGTTCGAGACGAAGGTCTGGCTCAGCGTGTCGAAGCGCTTCGTCGTTCCGTACCACGCGAAGCAGTTGTGCAGGTGCTGCAGCGAGGTGGCGAATTCGCGCTCGTGCCCGCTGCGAACGAAGGAGTTCAGTCCGTCGGCGCCGACGACCAGGTCGTAGCCTTCGAGCTCGCGACGATCGTCGATGACGTGCCGATACTCCGGCTCGACCTGAACCGCGTGCAGACGGCGGTGCAGCAATCGCAGCAGCTCCAGCCGGCCGATCGCGGCGAACCCGATTCCGTCGATCACGACGCGCTGGCCCTGGTGATGAATCGACAGGTCGTGCCAGCGCTGCATCCGCGGGGCGATGAGTTCATGCGTGGCTTCGTCGTCCTCGCGCAGGAACTCGAGCGCGCGGTCGGAGAAGACGACGCCGAAGCCGAAAGTGGAATCGGCCGGGTTCTGCTCGACGATGCGCAACTCGATGCCGGGATCTCGGCGCTTGAGCAGGTACGCGAGATACGATCCGGCGGGGCCAGCTCCGACGATCAGCACTTTCATGGGCGGGACTCCGTGATCGGCATCAAGGCGGGTGCGGGCCGTCGCGCTATTCTCGCCGTTGCACGGGGCCGGCGCCAACCCGCAGCGTTCCGAAGCCCGCGCTGACCGATGTTCCCCGATGTCCCTTCCCATCTACCTGGATCATCACTCGACGACGCCTGTCGATGCCCGCGTGCTCGACGCGATGCTGCCGTTCTTCACGCAGGCATACGGCAACGCGTCGAACCGCACGCACACCTTCGGGCGGAGCGCATCGGCGGCTGTGGAGCAGGCGCGCGAGCAGGTGGCACGGCTTCTCGGCGCGCGCTATTCCGAGATCTACTTCACCTCGGGGGCTACCGAGTCGAACGCGATCGCGCTGCAGGGCGCTGCGCGGCGCGCCCCGGGTGCGCACCTCGTCACGAGCGCGATCGAGCATCGGTCGGTGCTCGAGGCGATGCGGCGCCTCGAACGCGAAGGCTGGCAACTGACGCTGCTTCCGGTCGACCGGCACGGCTTCGTTTCGCCGCGCGACGTCGAGCGCTCGCTGCGCCCCGACACGGCGCTCGTCTCGATCATGGCGGCGAACAACGAAATCGGCACGATCGAGCCGATCGCCGAGATCGGCGCCGCCGTGCGCCGCTCCGACGCACTGTTTCACGTCGACGCCACGCAGGCGGTCGGCCGCCTGCCGATCGACGTCGATGAAATGTCGATCGACCTGCTGTCGCTGTCGGCGCACAAGCTGCACGGCCCGAAGGGCGTCGGCGCGCTCTACGTTCGGCGCGGCGTGCAGGTCGACGCGCTCGCCGAAGGCGGCGGCCAGGAGCGAGGGCTGCGCCCCGGCACGCTGAACGTGCCCGGGATCGTCGGTATGGGCATCGCCTGCGAGCTCGCGTCGCAGTCGATGGGCGACGACGAAGCGCGCATCGCGGCGCTGCGCGACCGGCTGCAGCAGCATCTGCTCGAGGCGCTCGACGACGTTACCGTGAACGGACCGGCACACCGGCGGCTTGCGGCGAACCTGAACGTCACCGTCTCCGGCATAGAGGCCGAGGCGTTGCTGCTCGGACTGCCCGGACTCGCGCTGTCCGCCGGTGCGGCCTGTTCGACCTCGCAGGCCCGGCCCTCGCACGTGCTCGAGGCAATCGGCGCCGTCCACGCCGGGCCCGCTGCGGTGCTGCGCTTCGGGCTCGGCCGCGGCAACACGGCCGACGAGATCGATCATGCCGCCCGCAGCGTGATCGAGCGCGTGCGCCGCCTGCGCGACAGCGCCACGGCGCGCCGCATCGAAGGCGCTTGATACAGGACAAGTCGACGACGAAGCGCCGCTTGCATCGAGCGCCGCGCTGTGTACCATCGTCGCACGCCGCGGGCGCGCAGTGCCGCCGCCATTCCGCCCCGCGGGCATTGCCTCCCGACGATCCCCTCCGGAGTCACCAGATGCTGGCCGGCTGCACGCCCTGGCCCGAGCCGCTCGCCGCCCGCTGGCGGGCGCTCGGCTACTGGGAAGACATCACGTTGTGGGAGATGCTTCGGCACAGCGCCGAACGCTTCCCCGCGAACACGGCGATCGTGCACGGCGATCGCGCCGTCACGTACGCCGAACTCGTCGAGCGCAGCGAAACACTCGCGCGGCACCTCGTCGCGCTCGGACTGCGCCCGCTCGATCGCGTGGTCGTGCAGATCCACAACGTCCCCGAGTTCGTCTTCGCGTTCTTCGGCCTCGTCCGAGCCGGCATCATCCCGGTGCTCGCGCTGCCGGCGCACCGGCACACCGAGCTGTCGCATTTCGTGCGACACGCGAAGGCGCGGGCGCTGTTCGTTCCCGACGTCGTACGCGGCTTCGACTACCGCCCGCTCGCCGACGAACTGCGCCGCGAAGTCGAAACGCTCGAGCACGTCATCGTCGCCGGCGAGGCGCTCGACGGACAACGCTCCCTCGCCTCGCTGCTCGACGTCGGCCCGGCCGACGCCGACCTGCCCGCGCTCGATCCTTCGGAAGTCGCGCTGATGCTGCTTTCGGGCGGCACTACCGCGCTGCCCAAGCTGATCCCCCGCACGCACAACGACTACGTGCTCAACGCAAAGGCGTCGGGACGGGTAGCACGGATCGACGAATCGAGCGTGATGCTCGTGATGCTGCCGCTCGGTCACAACTACAACCTCGCCAGCCCCGGCATCCTCGCCTGCTTCGCGGCGGGCGCAAAGGTCGTGCTGTCGACGGCGCACGACGCGCAGACGGTGTTCCCGCTCGTCGAGCGTCATCGCGTGACGATCGTCCCGGCCGCCGTGCCGCTCGTCACGCAGTGGCTGAACTCCGAGGTTCCGGCGCGCCACGACCTCTCGTCGCTGCGCGTCGTGCAGAACGGCGGAGCCCGCCTGGCGCCCGAACTGCGCCGGCGCGTGCGCGATCAATGGGGGTGCTTTCCGCAGGAGATCTACGGCACCGCCGAGGGGCTCATCAACATTGTGCCGCTCGACGCTTCCGAAGAGATGATGCTGGAGAGCTCAGGCGCGCCGGTATGCGAGCACGACGAACTGCGCGTCGTCGACGCCGACGGCAACGAGCTGCCCGACGGCGAAGCAGGCGAGCTGCTAACGCGCGGGCCCTACACGATCCTCGGCTACTACGATGCGCCGCAGATCAACGCCACGGCCTTCACTGCCGACGGCTTCTACCGGATGGGCGACGTCGTCCGCAAGCAGGGCCGGTACCTCTTCACCGAGGGCCGCAAGAAGGACCTCATCAACCGCGGCGGCGAGAAGATCAGCAGCGACGAGGTCGAGAAACCTGGTGTTGATGCATCCGGCCGTTCTCGGCTGCTGCGTGGTCGGCATGCCCGACCCCGTGTTCGGCGAGAAGGCCTGCGCCTTCGTCGTGCTCAGACCGGGGGCCGCCGCGCTCGATCTCGCACAGCTGTCCAAGTTCCTCCTCGAGCAACGCATCGCGCGATTCAAGCTGCCCGAGCGTCTCGAGGTGCTCGAGCAGTTCCCGATCAGCGCTGCCGGAAAGATCCTGCGGCGCGACCTTCGTGAACGAATCGTCGAAACGCTCGCGAACGAGGCGCGAGCCTCAGCCCAACCCGGAAACCCATGATGACCCAGACCGCGACACTCGCCCGCCTGTTCGAGCCCGCCCAGTGGGGAAAGTTGCACACGAAGAACCGCATCAAGTACGGCTCGTGCTGCGTGTCGAACTACAACAACCGCGACGGCACGCACACGCTGCGCGAACACGCGCGCACGCAGGTGATCGCGCAGACCGGCTGCGGGATCATCACCAACCAGGGCGCATATCCGGATCCGCTGGGCGAGGGCAAGGGCTACTTCCGCCAGGTCGCGATCTACGACGACAAGTGCATCCCCGAGTTCGAGAAGATCGCCGGCTACATCCACGACGCAGGCGCGATCGCCGTCCAGCAGGTGCTGCACGCCGGGCGCTACGGCGGCATCGACCTGGGCTACTGCCTGCAGCCGTCGATCGTGCCGCAGACGCTGCCGCACTTTCGCCCGCCGCGCGAGATCACGAAGGAGCAGATCCGCGCCGTCGTGCTGCAGCACGCCGACGCGGCGAAGCGCGCGCTGAAGGCAGGGTTCGATGCCACCGAAGTCACGAGCTTCATGGGCTACCTGCTCGCGACCTTCAACTCGAAGTTCACCAACCGACGCACCGATGAATACGGGGGGTCGCTGAAGAACCGCGGCCGCTTCATGTGCGAGCTGATCGACGCGATGAAGCAGGCGCAGGGCGACGCGCCGCTGGTGATCCGCCTGAACGGCAACGAGTTGATGGATCGCTGGGGCGGCAACACCGAGGACGAGTGCTTCGAGCTGATGCAGCTTGCCGCCGAGCACGGCGTGGACATGATCAGCGTCACCGTCGGCTGGCAGGAGGCCCCCGAATCGTCGATCGGCCGCGACGTGCCCCCCGGCTACTGGAGGCGGCTGGCGGCGCGCGCGAAGAAGATGCTGCCGGATACGCCGATCGCCTTCGGCAATCGGCTGCCCGATCCGCACATGGCGTCGAAATGCATCGAGGACGGCGAGTTCGATTTCTGGGAGGTGTGCCGTCCGATGCTCGCCGACCCCGACCTCGTGCATAAGGCAGCGGCCGGGCGCATGGGAGAGGTCAAGCGCTGCATCGGCTCGCTGAACTGCCTGTCTCGCCTGTTCCGCGACCTGCCCTACACCTGCACGCGCAATCCGCAGCTCGGCCACGAATACGACCCGGCCTACCAGATCACGCCGGCGGTAATGCCGAAGAAGATCATGGTGATCGGCGCAGGTCCGTCGGGGATGGAATGCGCGATCACGGCCAAGCGGCGCGGACACGACGTCGTCGTCTTCGAGCGCGGCCCGGGCATCGGCGGCGCGCTCGCCGGCTACGCGAAGAACGACCTCGCCAACAGCGACGACCTCACCAGCGTCGTCACCTACTACCGCAACATGGCCGAGGCGCTCGCCATCGAGGTGCGCTGCAACACGTCGATCGACGTGAAGGCGATGCGCACGATGCTGCACCAGTACGACGTGGCGGTGGTCGCCACCGGCGCGCGCATCGACTCGCGCTTCCTGCCGGAGTGCACTCAGCCCGGGCTGCTGGTCGATGCGCTGGACGTCGCCGCCGACAAGGTCGGCACGGGCGCGCGCGTCGTCGTTCTCGGCAGCGGCAAGGTCGGGTTGACGCTGGCCGAGTCGCTGAAGAAGAACCACGGCCGCGAAGTCACGGTGGTCGACTCCGACAAGCGCATCGCCGGCGACGTGATGCCGTCGTTCAAGTGGCGGCACACGGCGTGGATCGAGGAGCTGGGGATTCCGACGCGCATGGGTGCCAGGGTGCTGGCGATCGGCGACGGCGGCGTGAAGATCCGCAATGCGCAGGGCGAGGAGGAGTTCCTGGCCGCCGATACGGTGATCTCGGCGGTCGAGCGCCGGCCGAACCAGGAGCTGTTCCACGAACTGGAGTGGATGATCGACGAGGTGCACGGCTGCGGCGACTCGCTCGTGCCGCGCGGGCTCACGCAGGCGATCCACGACGGCTTCCGGCTCGGCGCGCGGATCTGAATTGCCTCGCGGTCGCGCCATGACACACCCGCCTGCCATCGAGCAAACGAGTGCCTGGACCGACGCTGCCGGGTGGCAGGCCCTGCTCGAACGCGAACGGCACCTGTTCGAGCCGATGATCGAAGGGGCCTCCGTGGGCTTCGTCCTGCGCGAAAGCGCCGACGTCGGACGCGGCGAGATGCTCGTCTGGCGCAGGAGCAGCGACGCGACGCTCGTCGAGCGCCAGGCCTTCGGCGGCTTCGCGAACTGCCCGGTCGCGCTGCTCTTCGTCGCCGAACCGGGCGCGTTCGAGGTCGTGCACGAGCGGCTGCTCGACAACGCCTTCGGCGCGCTGAAACTGCAGTTGCGATCGGGCGCGATACTGCTGTACGTGATCGCACCGAAAAGGCAATTGCTCGACGACGGCTACGAGGACTTCGTCGAGGCGCTCGGCTTGGCTTTCCTCGGCGCCTGCCGATGATCCTACCGATACGCGGAGCGGCACGATGATCTTCCAGAACCCGGCAGGCGCCCCCGAGCTCGCATGCAACCACTGCGGCTGCCGCTGGTTCGACCGGATGACGGGAGCGTGCTATGAATGCGGCGAGCCGGTACCGGCGGAGGACATCGCCGAGTACCAGCGCACGTTGACCGCCTTTCACGCGGCGAAAGGCATCCGCCCGAACGACGAGTCGAAGGAGGCACAGATGGCGCAACGCTGGTTCGAGGATTATGTTCCCGGCTCGGTGCACGAGCTGGGCACGGTGAGCGTCACCGAAAGCGAGATCGTCGATTTCGCGCGCCGCTTCGACGGGCAGCCGATGCATACCGACCCCGAACTCGCCGCGCGCAGCCCCTTCGGCGGCGTGATCGCCAGCGGATGGCACACGGCGTCGCTGATGATGCGTCTTTACGCGGTGCAGTACCTGTCGTATCCATCGAGCATCGCGTCGCCGGGCATGGAGGAGTTGCGCTGGCCGGCTCCGGTACGCGGCGGCGACACATTGTCGGTGCGGGTAACCGTGCGCGAGGCGCGCGCTTCCACGTCGAAACCGGATCGCGGCGTCGTCAGATCGTGGATCGAGGTGTTCAACCAGCACGGCGAGACGGTGATGACGATGCTCGCCACGAACATGATCCTGCGACGGCCGAACGAGCCGCGCGACGCCTAAGCGGGGCCAGGGCTTCCGACATGCGCTGCGTCGTTCAAGTCGCTGTCGGTACCCGAGCGATCCGGGCACTGTTCGCCGACGAGAGGCCGGCTGTGCTCGACGCCGACTGGAACGAGGCGCACTACGTCGCGCAGCGCCTGCAGGCCTACGCCGAGGCGCTCGATGCGCTGGCGCTCGTGCGGCCGTTGCCCGCCGACGCCGAGTACGCCGCGGACGAATCGCTGCACGAGGCCGCGATCTCGTGCCCCCGCACGGGCGATCGCGTGTTCGTCGATGTACGCGGTGCCGCGGATCCGCTCGTCGTCGAGGCCGGCGATGCAAGCCTACGCCTGCAGCTCGACCTGCCCCCCGACATCGAACGTGCCGTGCGGCGCGTCTTCGCCGACGCGAACGCCTGGCGGCGCAACCTGCTGCCCGGCTACTTCGAACGACATCGCGCCTGGCGCAGCGTCGTCGGCGCCCCGATCCAGCACTGATTGCGGGCGAGCGGCGCGATGCACGAGACCTGGCTGTTCCTGCACCTGGCGTCGGTCATCGTCTGGATCGGCGGAATGAGCTTCGCGCATTTCTGCCTGCGCCCGGCCGCCATCGCCACGCTTCAGGCTCCGCAGCGCCTGCCGATGATGTCGTCGGCGCTCGGGCGCTTCTTCGTGATCGTCGGCTGGTCGATCGCTCTGCTCTGGATCAGCGGCATCGCGATGTTCGTCGAAGCGCTGTCGGCCGGCGCGCGCCCGGCATGGAACTGGAACGCGATGGCCGCGACCGCCTTGGTGATGACGATCGTCTTCGGCATCATCGTGCTGCGCCGCCATCCGCGAATGCGCCGGGCATTGGAGGCCGCCGACCTTCCCGCCGCCGGCGCCGCACTCGACGGCATCCGCCGACTCGTCGTCGTCAATCTCGTGCTCGGTTGGGTGGTCGTCGGGATTGCGGCGTTTTAGGAAGGGAAGGGGGAAGGGGGAAGGGGAA